>DAIRCS010000004.1:0-8171 GCA_036796555.1 Rhodoblastus sp.
AGAAATGATAGGCCGGGCAGATCAGCTTGTAGTCGTGCAGCGTATAGACCATCGGCACGCCGCGTTCGCGCGCGGGCTTCAGGATGGCGTTGGTCAGATGATGGTAGACGCCGTGCGCGTGGATGATATCGGGTTTGAAATCGTCGAGCAGCCGCGCGAATTTTTCACGCGCTTCGCTCGAATGGAAGAAGCGGGGCAGCGCCGCGAGGCCGGCGACGCCCGACGGCGGCTCGAAGCGCTCGGGAAAATAATCGCTCCAGTCCGACGGCTCGTTGTCGGGATGATCCATCGCGAATTCGGCGCAATCCCACCCGCGTTCGCGGAACAGCGCGAGATGGTCGAGATGCACGCCCTCCGCGCCGCCCTTGCGATGGTGGAGGCGATGAATGGCGAGAAGACGCATCGTGTTTCGAATCCTCCCGGCGCAAGCGCCGCATGCGCGCCGCCGACGGCGCATATAGGACCCTCACCGCCGCCGCGCAGGTTTTTGCGTCACGGACCGCCGACGGGCCGCGCGCTGAACGCGAACGGCAGGCGGCGCAGCGCGATCAGCAGAAACGCCTCCGCGCAGCGCGCATAGCGCGGCGCGAGACGCAGCGGATCGGACGTCAGCCGCCATGCCCATTCCATGCCGACGGCCTGGACCCAGCGCGGCGCGCGCTTGACCAGGCCCGAAATGAAATCGAGCGCGGCGCCGACGCACAGAAAGCCGACGCCGTCGCAGCGCGACTTCAGCGCATCGGCGACGAACTCTTGTTTCGGCGCGCCGAGACAGATGAAGCACAGACGCGCCTGCGACGCCGTCACGCGGCGCGCGAGCGTGTCCATCGCGGCCGTGTCGTCGGGATCGATGAAGGACGCGTCGGAGCCGGCGACGACGAGCCGCGGATAGCGTTCGCTCAGCGTGGCGAGGGCGCGCCTCTGCACATGCTCCTGCGGGCCGATGAAGAAGACGGGAACGCCGGCCTCCGCCGCCTTCTCGCATAGGGGCGTCACGAGATCGGCGCCCGTCGTGCGCTGGAGGCGAACGCCGCGTCGGCGGAAATACCAGACGATCGGCCAGCCGTCGGCCGAGACGAGGTCGGCTTTTTCGTAAGCTTGCCGGAAATCTTCGCTGCTGCGCAGCTTCACCACGTGATCGAGATTGAGTGTGTAAAGCGTGAACGAGCGCGCCTGCGCGAGCCGCGCGAGCACCGCTTCCAGCGCCTGGCGCGGCGTGAACAGATTGACGCGCACGGCGTTCATGGCCTGCCGGAATATCTGGCGGCGCGCAGGCGCAGGCCGGTCCGCAGGTCGGCGATGCGCGACAGTTCGCGCACGCCGGTCGAAGAATCGGAGCGGATTGCCGCCGCATGGTTCGTCAAGGCTGCGCCCTCTCGTCCGTTTCTCAGCCTGCCGTGGCGCGCCGCGGCGCAAGCGCGCCGATCATCGCCCGGACGCGACGCTGCAGGATCACGCGGCGGCGGTGAAGCTCCCAGCCCATGCCGTGGCCGACCGTGGAATTGCGCCGGTAATTCGCCGCATGCGAAGCGCGGCCGTCGCAGGCGAGTTTTTCCGGATCGCGATAGAAGGCGGCGATCTTGGACGCGCCCATGCCCGGCGTCGCCAGCCATTGCGGAACGTACACGCTCCCGAGCCGCTCGGCGTCGGTGAAGGCGCGGCTCAATCCGTCGCCGACGGCCGGGCAGCTCGTGCGGAAGGCGTCGCCGATGAGCACGACGCCTGGCCGGTCCACGCCGTCGACCTCGTAGAGATCGACCGGCCGCGCCAGCGCCTTGCCGATGGTCTCGAACGGCCCAATGGCCCTGTCGATCCCCGGCAGCGCCGCAAGCAGCGCCTGCTTCGGATCGGCGCGGAAGGCGGCGAAGATCGGGTCCTTGACGCCGCGATAGAGGAAGAGGTTGGCGCGCGTGCCCGTAGGGAAGGGGAAGATGCTGATGTAGTCGATGCCGTCGCGCGGGGCGTCGCCGTAGACGGTCAGCGTCTCGAAATCGAATTTGTCGCGCCCGACCGGCCTCAGGTCGAAGGCGACGCTGACGGAATGGTCCTTGCGCAGCACGCGGCGGGTATAGCCGAGACTCGCGCGCAGGGCCTCGCCGCCGCCCGTGGCCAGAATCACGAGGCGCGCATTGAGAATATCGCCGTTCGACAATTCCACGCGCTGCCTGTCGTCGCTCGCCTCGATGCGCGCGACCTTGCCGACGATCCGCGTGATCGAGGCCGGTATTCGTCGACGCATGGCGTTGACGAGATCCTCGTAGGGCAGATTGTATTCGCAGGTGGTCGCGCGGTCGATCACGCGGCCGCGCCGCATGTTGACGATATGGTCGGAGCGCGCGCTCGCCTCGGTCAGGGCGTCGAACAGGCCGAGGCGGCGCATCAGGCCGATCTGGTCGCCGGCGACCTTGTCGGCCTTGAAGTCGGGCGGAAAGGTTTCGTGCAGATCGACGATCGCAGCCTCGACCCCGCTCGCCGCCAGAGCGCAGGCGACCGCGACGCCAGCGGCGGCGCCGCCGACGATAACGACGTCGAACGCCCGATCGGGCGTCATGGATGGAAGCGACGCTTGCACGCAAAAAACTCCGGCAGGAATGCCGACGGCTGACGATCCTGAATTGATACCTTCCGCTTTTTGATCGCAATGCAATTCAAAATTAATAGTTACTTTACGAATTGATTGAGGCGTCGCTTTCACCGGCGCTTAATCGCCACGCCCGAATTTGTGGGCGCGGGTCCGGCTTTGGCGTCGCCGTTTCGAGGCGCCGAAAGCCGGTTCGCTGCGGCGGAGTTGGCTATGGCGATCCTCGAAACCCGGCGCGCCGGGGAATTCGACGTCGACGCGTGCGGCGATCTCGCCTCCATGCGCGACGACTGGGCGGCGCTGGAGGCCGCCGGCCGGTTCACGCCGTTCCAGACGCGCGCCTGGCTCGAGCCCTGGTATGCGATCGTCGCCCCGCATTTCGGCGCGAGCCCCTTGATCGTGCGCGTGCGCGACCGCCTTTCCGGCGCGCCGCTCATGCTCCTGCCGCTGGCGCGCCGCCGCGAATCCGGCCTCGCGCTCGTCGAATTCGCCGATCTCGGCGTCAGCGACTATCACGCGCCGCTGTTCGCGCCGGAAATGAGCGAGTTGCGCGGCCAGGCTCCCGCGCTCTGGACGCGGATCCAGGCGGCGCTGCGCCCGGCCGATCTGTTCCGCTTCGAAAAGGTCCCCCCGCTCGTCGGCGGCCTGCGCAACCCGCTGCTCGACATCGCCCGCCGCCGCATGAATTTTTCCGCCTGGGAGGTGGCGCTGCCGGCCGATCGCGGCGTCTTCGACGCGGGTCTGGCCGGCCAGTCCTTCCTGCGCGAGCTCGCGCGCAAGAACCGTCGCATAGCCGGGCGCGGCCAGGTGCGTTTCGCCGAGGCGCGTACGCCCGCGGAGCTGCGTCGCGCTTTCGAGACGCTGTGCGATCAGCGCGCGGCGCGTTTCGCCGAGCTCGGCCGCGACAACATCCTGCAGCGCGCGCCCTTCCGCGCCTTCTACGAACAGGTCGCCCTCGCCGCGCAGGATCGCGTCGGGCGGCTGTTCACGCTCTGCGTCGACGACGAGATCGTCGCGACCGTCTTCGGTCTCGCGCGCAACGGCCGCTTCTGCATGATCATGTCCACCATCGGCGACGAGCGCTGGAAAAGCTCGTCGCCCGGCAATGTCGCGATGGACCGCCTCGTCTCGCATCTGATCGGCGAAGGCGGCGGCGTGCTCGACTTCACCATCGGCGACGAGGCCTACAAGCGCAGTTTCGGCGCTGTCGAGCGTCCGCTCTCGGCCGGCGTCGCGTCGCTGTCCTGGCGCGGCTCGCCGCGCCTGGTCGCGGATTTCGCGCGCAAGATACGCGGACGCCGCGACGCGACGACGAGCGGGACCGCGGTCCTGCGCACGCGTTAGGGCTTGCTGAAAAAGTCCTGGACAGCCCGTCAGGCCGCCCGCGCGCGCATGGCAGGCGCCAAGCGGGCGCGCAGCCCGGTCCTTGCGGCGGCGGCCGTATGCATGGACATTGCCGGCCCCATGATCGAGCCGCCGCCATGAACATGCATATCGAAATCGACCCACGCCACGCGCCCGACGGCGCCTACGCCAATCTGCGGCTCGGCGTCTCGGTGCTCGCAGCCACGCTTCTGGCGGCCGGCATGTGGTCGATCGTCGTCATCATGCCGAAGGTCCAGGCCGATTTCGGCGTCGCGCGCGCCGCCGCCTCCATGCCCTACACGCTGTCGATGGTGGGCTTCGCTGGCGGCGCTATGCTGCTTGGCCGCTGGGCCGACAGGGCGGGCATCGTCCTGCCGCTCTGCGTCTCGGCCGTCCTGCTGGCGGCGGGCTTCGTGATTGCGGGACTTGCGCCCGGCATCGAAATATTCACAGCCGCGCATCTTCTCGTCGGCTTTGGCGCGGCGGTCGGCTTCGGTCCGCTCATCGCCGACATTTCGCACTGGTTCGTCAGGCGGCTCGGCCTCGCCGTCGTGGTCGTCGCCTCCGGCAATTACGTCGGCGGCGCCATCTGGCCGCTCGTCATCAACCAGACCGTGCCGCTCTTCGGCTGGCGTCATACCTACATCGCCATCGGTCTCCTTGTCGCCGCGCTCGTGCTGCCGCTGTCGCTCGCGTTGCGCCGCCGCCCCGCCGAACACACGATCGCCGCCGCGACCGCCGCGACGGCGGCCGCGCAGCGCAACCTCGGCCTGTCGCCGCGCGCGCTGATGATCCTGCTGTCGATCGCCGGCGTCGCGTGCTGCGTCGCCATGTCCATGCCGCAGGTCCATATCGTCGCCTATTGCAGCGACCTCGGCTACGGCGTCGCGCGCGGCGCCGAAATGCTCTCGCTCATGCTCTTCCTCGGCATCTTCTCGCGCGTCGCCTCGGGCTATGTGGCGGACCGTATCGGCGGCGCGAAGACGCTGCTGATCGGCTCGGGGATGCAGGGCGTGGCGCTGGTCCTCTACCTGTTCTTCGACGGGCTTGCGTCGCTCTATGTCGTCTCGGGCGTTTTCGGCCTGTTCCAGGGCGGCATCGTGCCGATGTACGCCGTCATCTGCCGCGAGCTCCTGCCGCCGCGTGAGGCCGGCGCCCGCATCGGCGCGCTGGTGACGGCCACCATCGTCGGCATGGCCTTCGGCGGCTATTTCTCCGGCGTGATCTTCGACTGGACCGGATCGTATCGCATGGCCTTCTTCAACGGCGTGCTGTGGAACGCGGTCAATGTGTCGATCGTGGCGTGGCTGGTGTGGAAGCAGCGCGCGCCTTCGCTGCGGGAAGGCGACGCGCGCGCCTAGATCCCGCCTGTCCCCGCGTCAGAGCACGACCACCCGCGCGCCCTTCGGCACGCGCTTGTAGAGATCGACGACGTCCGAATTGAGCATGCGGATGCAGCCTGACGACACCGCCTGTCCGATCGTGTCCGGTTCGTTGGTGCCGTGGATGCGGAACAGCGTGTCCTTCGATCCCTTGAACAGGTAGAGCGCGCGGGCGCCGAGCGGGTTTTCGATGCCGCCTTCCATGTGGCTGGGCAGGTCGGGGCGGCGCAGCAGCATGTCTTTCGGCGGCGTCCAGCCCGGCCAGTAGGCCTTGCGGCCGACCTGCGCCACGCCCTTCCAGGCGAATCCCTGACGGCCGACGCCGATGCCGTATTCGATCGCCCGTCCGCCGCCGAGCGACAGGTAAAGCTTGCGGCTGTGTGTATCGACCGTGATCGTGCCGGGCGCCTGGCCCGTCGGATCGCTCACGCTGCTGCGCGTCTGCTCGCTCCAGTCGATCTGGTCGTCGTAATCCATCGCCGTCGAATAGGCGGGATCGGCGTCGGCCGGCAGCGCGACGATCGCGCGCCGCCGCTGCGGCGCGAGCTGGCGCGGTCGGCCGGGCGCAAGGGATTCGTCGAAATCCTCGTCGCTCTGCGCGCCGCGGCGCGGGCGCGCGAGCGGCCGGCCGTAATCGCGGCTGTAGTCGTATTCGTCCATGTCGACTTCGACGTCGGGCGCGCGCTGCGCGCCGTAGGCCGGTTGTCCCGGCCAGACGGGCGTCACGCCCTGGGCGGCGGCGCCGGTCGCGCCGGGCCCGAGGGCGAAAGGCAAACACACGAACAGCAGGGCAAGTCTACGCGCCATCGCCGGTCTCCAACACTCCACGCGCCGCCACGCTAGGCGGCCATTGTGGCGGCAAACCGTCCGCCCGCGACACGGTCGCCGCCCGCGGTCGGGCCCATCGTCGCGGAGGCCGCCAACGCCCTACAATCGCGCCAGGCGAGTGAATTTCAAGGGCTTGGCCTGCCGTCGGCCGCCGCGAAGGGGAAGGTCCATGCGGGCGACATGCGTTTACAATCCGGACGCGAAAGGGCCAGATGGGCGACGCAATCCCGGAATGAACAAGGAGCCGCGGCGATGATCATCCGCCAGCTCGTCTATCTCGACGCGCTGGCGCGCGCGCGGCACTTTCGCAAGGCGGCCGAGGCCTGCCATGTCTCGCAGCCGGCGCTGTCGGCCGCCATCGCGCAGCTCGAAGAGGAACTCGGCGTGCTCATCATCGAGCGCGGCCGGCGCTTCCAGGGCCTGACCCGGGAGGGCGAGATCGTGCTCGCCCACGCAAGGCGCATTCTCGCCGAGGCGGACCTGATGAAGGAGTCCATCGCGGGCTTGCGCGGCGGACTGAGCGGCCGTGTCCGCCTGGGCGCAATCCCGACGGCCCTGCCGATGATCGCCCATATCACCGCGCCCTTTTCGGAGCGCTACCCGGCGGTGTCGATGACCGTGCTGTCGCTGACGTCGACCGAAATCCAGCAGGGCATCGACAATTTCGAGCTCGATGTCGGGCTCACCTATCTCGACAACGAGCCCCTCGAGCGGGTGATCTCGAAGCCGATCTATTTCGAATCGTATGTTCTGCTGACGCGCGAGGACGGCGAATTCGGCGAGCGGGATTCGATCACCTGGGAGGAGGCGGCCGCGCTGAAGCTCTGTCTTCTGACCGGGGACATGCAGAACCGGCGCATTATCGACGGCATTTTCCGATCGGTCGGCCAGGCGCCGCGCCCGGCGTTCGAGACCAATTCGATCTTCAACCTCTGCTCGCACGCCGGCATTCAGGGGGTCTCGAGCATCGTGTCGATCCAGCTCATGGAATTCTTCGGCGTGCCGATCGGGACCAAGGCGCTCCCGCTGGTCGAACCGGCGGCGCAACGCACCATCGGCCTGATCGTCGCCGACCGGCATCCCATCCCGCCGCTGGCGCGTAATCTGCTGATGACCACACGCCCGGTCGTGGAGGCGACATTGCCGCGACGGCCTATCGTTCGATAGGTCGTTCCACGATAGGTCTGTCAGTGGAAATTCCAGCGCATCCAGCGGATTGACGCCGATTGCAAAGAATTTCGTCGACGGATAGGGTCCGGTCGCCGGTCCGTGGTCCCGCCGAATTGATAACCAGAGATTATCATACGGTTGGAATAAACGATTTGAACCGGTTTCAAACTTCGTTCTCAATCTCTTTAACAGAGAGCCGCCCGAACGGCTCGAAATGGAGGAGAAATGACGGCTTACCCGGCCTGGGACGAGGACGGCGCGCGTCTCATCATCGCGAGCCTGGCTCATCTCGAAGGGGCGACCCTGCCGATCCTGCACGCCCTGCAGGATGAATTCGGCTATGTGGCGCCTGCCGCGGTTCCCCTGATCGCCGATGCGCTCAACCTGTCGCGCGCGGAAGTCCACGGCGCGATCTCCTTCTATCACGATTTCCGGACGGCTCCGCCGCCCTCCCGCGTCATCAAGCTGTGCCGCGCGGAAGCGTGCCAGGCGCTGGGCTGCGAAGCGCTCGTCGCGACGCTGGCGCGCGATTACGGCATCGCGGTCGACGCCCATGCCGGCCACGACGCGGTGGCGGTCGAGACCGTCTACTGCCTCGGCAATTGCGCCCTCGGCCCGTCGGCCCTCGTGGAAGGCGAATTGATCGGCCGGCTCGATGACGACCGGCTCGCCGCGCTCTGCGGAGGGCGCGCATGAGCGGCGCGATCCGGATCTTTGTCCCGATGGACGCGGCCGCCCTGTCGGTCGGCGCGGAAGCCGTCGCGCTGGCGGTCGCGCGCGAGGCGCAGAGCCGGGGCGTCGCGATCGATCTCGTGCGCAACGGCTCGCGCGGCATGCTGTGGCTC
>DAIRCS010000004.1:8181-62631 GCA_036796555.1 Rhodoblastus sp.
CGCTGGTCGAAGTCGAAACGGCCGCGGGCAGGGTCGCCTATGGGCCGGTCGCGGCGCGGGACGTCGCCGCGCTGTTCGAGGCCGGCTTCCAGAACGGCGGCGCGCATCCCCTGCGCCTCGGCCTGACGGAAGACCTCGACTGGCTGAAGCGCCAGCAGCGGCTGACGTTCGAGCGGGTCGGCGTGACCGATCCGCTCTCGCTCGACGATTATCGCGCCCACGACGGGCTGAAGGGATTGCAAAAAGCGCTTTCGCTCACCGGCGCCGAGATCGTCGAGGCGGTGCGGGCGTCCGGTCTGCGCGGCCGCGGCGGCGCGGGCTTCCCCACCGGCGTGAAGTGGAAAACCGTCCACGATGCGCCCGCGGCGCAAAAATACGTCGTCTGCAACGCCGACGAGGGCGACAGCGGCACCTTCGCCGACCGGATGCTGATGGAAGGCGACCCCTTCCTGCTGATCGAGGGCATGGTCATCGCCGGCGTCGCGGTCGGCGCGACGAGGGGCTACATCTACCTGCGATCCGAATATCCGCACGCCCACAAGGCGCTCCAGCGCGCGATACAGACCGCGCGGAATGCGGGCGTGCTCGGCGCCTCGGCGCTCGGGTCCGGCAAGGCTTTCGAACTCGAGGTCCGGCTCGGCGCAGGCGCCTATATCTGCGGCGAGGAGACGTCGCTGCTCGAAAGCCTCGAGGGCAAGCGGGCGATCGTGCGGGCCAAGCCGCCTATTCCGGCGCTGCAGGGCCTGTTCGGCAAGCCGACGGTCGTCAACAACGTGCTGTCTCTGGCGACGGTCCCCTGGATCCTCACGCATGGCGCGCAGGCCTATGCGGATTACGGCATGGGCCGGTCGCGCGGCACGCTGCCGGCGCAGCTCGGCGGCAATGTGAAGCGCGGCGGACTGGCCGAACTCGCCTTCGGCGTTTCGCTGCGCGAGATCGTCGAGGACATGGGCGGCGGCACGCGCACGGGCCGGCCGATCCGCGCCGTGCAGGTCGGCGGTCCGCTCGGCGCCTATCTCACCGAGAAGCAGCTCGACACGCCCATGGACTACGAGGCGCTGGCCGCGATCCGCGCGATGCTCGGCCACGGCGGCATAGTCGTCTTCGACGACAGCGTGGACATGGCGTGGCAGGCGCGCTTCGCTTTCGAATTCTGCGCCAAGGAAAGCTGCGGCAAGTGCACGCCCTGCCGCATCGGCGCGACGCGCGGCGTCGAACTGGTGGACAGGATCGTCGCGGGCGACGAACGGTCGACGAATCTCGCCGTGCTGCGCGACCTCAACAAGCTGATGACCGATGCGTCGCTTTGCGCGATGGGCGGACTGACGCCGATGCCGGTGATGAGCGCGCTCGAACATTTCTTCGAAGATTTCGACCGGCCGCCGGCTCAACGCCCGCTGGCCGCCGAATGACGGCAAACCCGAGGACCTTGCGATGAGCCTGATCAAGGAAATCGATTTCGGAACGCCGATCCGGGTCGCCGCGAAGACGGTGACGCTCGTCATCGACGGGGAGAGCGTGACCGTTCCCGCCGGAACCTCGGTGATGGCGGCGGCGATGAGCCTCGGCACCCGCATTCCGAAGCTCTGCGCCACCGACTCGCTCGAACCCTTCGGCTCCTGTCGTCTGTGCCTCGTCGAGATCGAGGGACGGCGCGGCGCGCCGGCCTCCTGCACGACGCCGGCCGAGGACGGCATGGTGGTGCGCACGCAGTCGGAGGCGCTGTCGAAGCTCCGCAAGGGCGTGATGGAGCTTTATATATCCGATCACCCGCTCGACTGCCTGACCTGCTCGGCCAACGGCGATTGCGAATTGCAGGACATGGCGGGCGCGGTCGGCCTGCGCGAGGTGCGCTACGGCTACGAGGGCGAGAACCATGTCTTCGCCCGGAAGCCGGACGGCGACGCCAACGGGAACTGGCTGCCGAAAGACGTCTCCAATCCCTATTTCGCCTACGATCCGTCGAAATGCATCGTCTGCAATCGGTGCGTGCGCGCCTGCGAGGAAGTGCAGGGCACGTTCGCGCTCACGATCGCGGGCCGCGGCTTCGAGTCCCGCGTCGCGGCGGGGCCGACCGACTTCCTGAATTCGGAATGCGTCTCCTGCGGCGCCTGCGTGCAGGCCTGCCCGACCGCGACGCTGATGGAAAAGCGGGTCATCGAATTCGGCCAGCCCGAGCATTCCAGGGTCACCACTTGCGCCTATTGCGGCGTCGGCTGCTCGTTCAAGGCGGAAATGCAGGGCGACCGCGTGATCCGCATGACGCCTTACAAGGAAGGCAAGGCGAACGAAGGCCATTCTTGCGTCAAGGGACGCTTCGCCTGGGGCTACGCGACCCACAAGGATCGCATCGTCAAGCCGATGGTCCGGGAAAAGATCACCGACCCGTGGCGCGAGACGTCATGGGAGGAGGCGATCGGCTACGCCGCGAGCGAGTTCAAGCGCCTGCAGGCCAAATACGGCCGCGAATCCGTCGGCGCCGTCACGTCGTCGCGTTGCACCAACGAGGAAGTCTTCGTCGTGCAGAAGCTGGTGCGCGCCGCCTTCCGCAACAACAATGTCGACACTTGCGCCCGCGTCTGCCATTCGCCGACGGGTTACGGCCTGAGTTCGACGCTCGGCACCTCGGCCGGCACGCAGGACTTCAAATCCGTCGACAAGACCGACGTCATCGTCGTGATCGGCGCCAATCCGACCGACGGGCATCCCGTCTTCGGATCGCGCATGAAGAAGCGCATCCGCGAGGGCGCGCGCCTGATCGTCATCGATCCGCGGCGCATCGATCTCGTGAAGACGCCTCACGTCCGGGCGGATTATCATCTGCAACTGAAGCCCGGCGCCAATGTCGCGCTTCTCAACGCCATCGCGCATGTCGTCGTCACCGAAGGGCTGATCGACGAGGATTACGTCCGCGAACGCTGCGAGCTCGCCGATTTCGAATCCTGGGCGCGGTTCGTCGCGCAAGAGCGCAATTCGCCGGAGACGACCGAGGCGTTCACGGGCGTGCCGGCGGCCGATGTCCGCGCCGCCGCACGGCTCTACGCCACCGGCGGCAACGGCGCGATCTACTACGGTCTCGGCGTCACCGAGCATAGCCAGGGATCGACGACCGTCATGGCCATGGCCAATCTCGCGATGGCGACCGGCAATATCGGCCGCGAGGGCGTCGGCATCAATCCGCTGCGCGGGCAGAACAATGTCCAGGGCTCCTGCGACATGGGCTCGTTCCCGCACGAATTCACCGACTATCGCCACGTCTCCGACGACGCGACCCGGCAGGTCTTCGAGATGATCTGGGGCGTGCCGCTCGACGGCGAGCAGGGCCTGCGCATCAACAACATGCTCGACGAGGCGGTCGGCGGCGCTTTCAAGGGCCTCTACATCCAGGGCGAGGACATCGCCCAGTCCGATCCCGATACGCAGCACGTCACGGCCGGCCTCGCCGCCATGGAATGCGTGGTCATCCAGGACCTGTTCCTGAACGAGACCGCCAAATACGCCCATGTGTTCCTGCCGGGATCGTCCTTCCTCGAGAAGGATGGAACCTTCACCAACGCCGAGCGCCGCATCAACCGCGTCCGGCAGGTGATGGCTCCCTTGTCCGGCAAGTCGGAATTGCAGGTGACGATCGATCTCGCAAAGGCGCTCGGCTACGACATGCCTTACAGCCACGCCGGCGAGGTCATGGAGGAGATCGCGCGTCTCACGCCGTCCTTCGCCGGCGTGAGCTACGAGAAGCTCGACAAGCTCGGCTCGGTGCAATGGCCCTGCAACGAGAAGGCGCCGACCGGCACGCCCGTGATGCACGTCGATCGTTTCGTGCGCGGCAAGGGCAGGTTCATGCTCACCGAATATGTCGCCACGGACGAGCGGACCGGCCCGCGCTATCCGCTGATCCTCACGACCGGGCGCATTCTCTCGCAATACAACGTCGGCGCGCAGACGAGGCGCACCGAGAACAGCGCCTGGCATCCCGAGGACGTGCTCGAAATCCATCCCTTCGACGCGGAAAGCCGCGGCATCGCGGACGGCGATCTCGTCGCGCTTTCCAGCCGCTCCGGCGACATCGCGCTGCGCGCGGAGGTCAGCGAGCGCATGCAGCCGGGCGTCGTCTACACCACGTTCCACCACGCGCAGACCGGCGCCAATGTCATCACGACCGACTTCTCCGACTGGGCGACCAATTGTCCGGAATACAAGGTCACGGCGGTCCAGGTCCGGCGCACCAACCGATATTCGCAATGGCAGGAACGCAACCGCGAGGAGGACGTCTCGCTGCGTCTGATTGCGGGACGCTTCCCCGATGCTGCGGAGTAGCGTCATGGCGAAGGCCGGCGAAACCGCCATCCATGACCATGCCGAAGGCGGGAATCTCGCCACGCTCGCCCGTATGGCGAACCAGATCGGCGATTTCTTCAAGGCCTATCCGGAGCACGAGGCGATCGCGGGGATCGCGAACCACATCAACAGATACTGGACGGGCCGCATGCGGGAGGAATTCCGCCGCGGCTTCGAGAACGATTCATCGATCTTGTCGCCGCTCGTGCGGCAGGCGCTCGCCAGGATAAGGCCAGCCCCGGGAGGGTGAACGGCCGCGACGGCCGATCAGCGTCGCAGAAGCGGGAAGTTGCAACGGGCCGGAATGCTCTCCGGCGCGAAGGATGGCGCTTTGCAAAAAAGTGGGAGGGGAGAATGAGCGTTGCAGAAGGACTCGAGCGGATGCCGTCCGGCGTCAGCGTGCTTGATCGCGAGAGGACCGTCGCCAAGGCGAGCTTCAATCGCTGGCTCGTGCCGCCGGCGGCGCTGGCCATTCATCTGTGCATCGGCATGGCCTACGGGTTCTCGGTGTTCTGGCTGCCGATGACCAGGCTCATCCCCGGCGCGGACGCGGCGGCCTGCGCAAAGCTGGGCTTCCTCGAATTGCTGGTCTCGACGAGTTGCAACTGGACCGTGCCGACTCTCGCGCCGATCTTCGAGATATTCATTGCGATGCTCGGCATCTCCGCGGCGATCTGGGGCGGATGGCTCGAGCATGCGGGGCCGCGCAAGGCCGGATTCATCTCGGCCGTGTGCTGGGGCGGCGGTCTGGTCCTGATGGGTCTCGCCGTGACGCTGCACCAGCTCTGGCTGCTCTATGTCATCGCGTTCTTCTGCGGCATCGGGCAGGGGCTCGGTTACATCACGCCGGTGTCGACGCTGATCAAATGGTTCCCCGATCGCCGCGGCATGGCGACAGGCCTCGCCATCATGGGCTATGGCGGCGGCGCGATGATCGGAGCGCCGCTCGCCGTGTGGCTCATGGGCGAATTCGCCTCGGGCGGCGTGCCCGGCGTCGCCGGGGCGATGATCGCGCTCGGCGTCATCTATTTCGTCTTCATGGCTTCGGGCGCGTTCGGGTTCCGCGTTTCGCCCAGCGGCTGGACGCCAACGGGCTGGACGCCGCCGGCCAGCGGCAACGCCAATGCGATGATCACCCGGCAGCACGTGCATCTCGACGAGGCCGCGAAGACCCCGCAGTTTTGGCTGATCTGGGGCGTTCTGTTCTGCAACGTCACGGCCGGCATCGCCGTCATCTCGATGGCGAGCCCGATGCTGCAGGACGTCTTCGGCCCGAAGTTGATCGGCGTCGACGGATCGGGCGGACTGACGCCGACGCAAATGGCGGCGGTCGCGGCCGCCGCGGCGGGGCTCGTCGGGCTCATCAGCCTGTTCAACGCGCTCGGCCGGATCTTCTGGGCGTCCTTCTCCGACAAGGTCGGACGCAAGAACCTCTATTACATTCTGTTCGTTCTGGGCATCACGCTCTATTGCCTGCTGCCGACCTGGGGAAAGCTCGGCCTGCCGCTCGCCTTCGTCGCATCGATCTGCATCATCCTGTCGATGTATGGCGGCGGCTTTGCGACCGTGCCGGCCTATCTCGCCGACATTTTCGGGACGCAGATGGTGGGCGCCATCCATGGCCGCTTGATCACGGCCTGGTCGGCGGCCGGCATCGTCGGTCCCGCGGTCATCGCCAGCTTCCGGCAGTTCCAGCTCGATCATGGCGTGTCGAAGGCGCATGTCTACGACATCACGCTCTACGTGATGGCGGGGCTGCTGCTGTGCGGACTGATCTGCAACGCGCTGGTGCGGCCCGTGAACCAGAAGCACTGGATGACCGACGAGGAGCTCGCGCGGGAACGGGCGCTCCTGCACGAGGCCAAGACCAGCGACAATGCGCAGACCGCGGCGCGCGGACCGTTCGGCGTGGTTGGCGTGCTCGCCTGGCTGGTCGTGGGCGTGCCGTTCCTGATCGGGCTCTACTTCGCCATCGCGAAAGCCATGGCCCTGTTCTGAAACGGGTCCCGTTGCGAGGTCGGCCGGCTGCGGCCGCCGGCCTCCGCGCAGCCTGACGACGGGAAGGGGATCAGCCGGTCTGATCCCCTTTCGCGGCGGACACGCTGCGATCGACGGCCGCCGCGCGTTGTCGCGGCTGGAGCAGATCGTCGATGGCCGGCAGGAAGCCGGCGCCACGCTCGGCGAGGAATTGCTCGAAAGCCGCCATCGTCGGCGTGAGAACGCGGTCGGTGCGCACGACGCCAAACCATTGTCTGCGGATCGGAAGGTCGATGACGTCGAGAATGACGAGCCGCCCCGCCTCGACTTCCCACGCGACCGTATGCGCGGAGATGAAGGCGATGCCGAGCCCCGCCATCACGGCCTGCTTGATCGTCTCGTTGGAATCCATCTCGGTTCCAGGCGCGTCGAGCCGCCCCGGAATCTCGCCGAGAAAGCGCTCGAACGAGATGCGGGTGCCCGAGCCCGGTTCGCGCACCATGAAATGTTCGCGCGCGATCTCCTGTCTCGCAATCCCGCGCCGTGAGGCGAGCGGATGATCGGGCGCGGCGACGATCACCAGCGGATGCTCGCCGAAGACGGAGGCGCGCACGGGCAGGTCGTGCGGGGGGCGTCCCATCAGCGCAAAGTCGGCTTCGTGGTTCTTGAGGGAGGCGATCGTCTCCGCGCGATTGCCGATGACGAGCCGCATGTCGACTCCCGGATAGTCCCGCACGAAAGCGGCGAACAACCGGGATGCGAAATATTTGGCGGTGGAGACGGCGCCGACGATGAGACTGCCTTTGCGCGCGCCGCGGATCGCATCGATCTCGTCGGCGAGCACGCGCAGCCGTTCCTCGATCGCCTGGGCGGCGTCGATGAAGGCGAGTCCCGCCGGCGTGGGGCGCATGCCCTCGCCCGTGCGATCGAACAGCAGCATGCCGGCCTCTTCCTCGACCTGCTTGAGCTGCAAGGTGAGCGCCGGCGCCGTCAGGTGCAGGGCCTTGGAGGCGTTGACGATTTTCCCGTGGCGCCAGATCGCCGCCACGGTGCGCATCTGGCGCAGCGTGATGTTTTTCATGCGCTCTGAAGTTAGAATTTCTTATCATATATGTAAAGCAATTAAATTTTACTTTCTACCTGACCTCTGATCAGTTTGTGCCGTCAAGGGCGCGGCCTCGCCGCCGCGCCAATGGGAAGGAACGGGAGGTGAGCGTGACGACGCTTGAAGAATTTCTTGCGTCCCATGAGCGCGCGCGCGGAGAACTCGGCGGCGCGGTCTCTCGGGCAGTGCTCGGGCTCGCGGCGGCCGCTGTCGAGGTGCGGCGCGCGATCGATGCGCAGAAAGCCGCGCTCTCCTCCCAGAAGCAGGAGAGCGTCAACGCCGACGGCGATGTGCAGCGCAGCCTCGATCTCCAGGCCGACGAAGCCTTTTTCGCCGCCGCGCGCCAGATGCCGGTCGCTCTCTACGCGTCCGAGGAACAGCCGGTTCCCGTTCGGCTGGCCCCGGATGCGCCGCTGGCCCTCGCCATCGATCCGCTCGACGGCTCGTCCAACATCGACTGCAACGTTTCGATCGGCACGATCTTTTCGATCCTCCCGAAGACTGGCGCGCCGGACGCTGATCCGGTCGTCTCTTTTCTTCAGTGCGGCAGGGAGCAGCTCGCCGCGGGCTTCTTCGTCTACGGCCCGCAGCTCACCTTCGCCCTCACGCTGGGCGCGGGCGCGCAGGGCTTCGTGTTCTCGCCCGAGCAGGGGACTTTCGTCGCGGCGCAGACCGGTTTCGCCGTCGCGCCCGATACGTCCGAATTCGCTATCAACGCCTCGAACTACCGCCACTGGGACGAACCGGTGCGGCTCTACATCGACGATTGTCTGACCGGCGCCGACGGCCCGCGCGGCAAAGCCTTCAACATGCGCTGGGTCGCCTCGCTGGTCGCCGAGGCCTGGCGCATCCTCGTGCGCGGCGGCGTCTTCCTCTATCCCGGCGACATGCGCGTCGGCTACGGCAAGGGGCGGTTGCGCCTCGTCTACGAGGCCAATCCCATCGCCATGCTGATCGAGCAGGCGGGCGGCGCCGCGACCGACACCGTGACCCGCATTCTCGATCTCAAGCCCGAGAGCCTGCATCAGCGCGCGCCGCTGGTCTTCGGCGCCGGCAACGAAGTCGCGCGCATCGCTCGCTATCACACGGATCTCGCCGGAATGGCCGAGCGCTCGCCGTTGTTCGGGCATCGAAGCCTGTTCAGGGCGTGAGGAGCGCAGCCATGTCGGTGAAACATCCCATCATCTCGATTACCGGCTCATCCGGCGCCGGCACCACATCGGTCAAGCGGATCTTCGAGCAGATCTTCCGCCGCGAAAACGTGAAGGCGGCCTTCATCGAAGGAGATGCGTTCCATCGCTACGACCGCGCCGCAATGAAGGCGAAGGTCGCCGAAGAGGAACGCAACGGCAATCTGAACTTCACGCATTTCAACGCCGAGGCCAACGAGCTCGAGATCCTCGAATCGATCTTCGCCGAATACGGGCGGAGCGGCCTGGGCAAGACCCGCACCTACGTGCACGACGAGGAGGAGGCCGCGCTCTACGGCAGCCCGCCCGGCACGTTCACGAGCTGGCGCGAATTCGAGCCGAGCGATCTCCTGTTCTACGAGGGGCTGCACGGTTGCGCGGTGACCGACAAGGTGAACCTCGCGCGGCATGCCGATCTCAAGATCGGCGTCGTGCCGGTGATCAACCTCGAATGGATCCAGAAGATCCATCGCGACCGGGCGTCGCGCGGCTATTCGACCGAAGCCGTGATGGACGTGATCCTGCGCCGCATGCCGGACTACACGCGCTACATCGTCCCGCAATTCTCCCTGACCAACATCAATTTCCAGCGCGTGCCGATCGTCGACACGTCGAATCCCTTCGTCGCGCGCTGGATCCCGACGCCGGACGAATCGATGCTCGTCATCCGCTTCGCCAATCCGCGTGGCATCGATTTCCCCTATCTGCTGTCGATGATCCACGACTCCTTCATGTCGCGACCGAATTCGATCGTCGTGCCGGGCAACAAGCTCGATCTGGCGATGCAGCTCATCCTGACGCCGCTGATCTTTCAACTCATCGAGCGCAAGCGGCGCGCCGGCTAAGGGAGGACGCGATGGAGACGATCGTCGAATCCGTCATGGAACCGCGTGCGGACGAGCAGAACATGGCCAACGCCATCCGCGCGCTCGCCATGGACGGCGTGCAGAAGGCGAACTCGGGCCATCCCGGCATGCCGATGGGCATGGCGGATGTCGCGACGGTCCTGTTCTCGCGCTTCGTCAACATCGATCCGTCGCAGCCCGGCTGGCCCGACCGCGACCGCTTCGTTCTGTCGGCGGGTCACGGCTCGATGCTGCAATATGCGCTGCACTACCTGCTCGGCTACGACGACATGCCGATCGAGCAGCTTCAGCGCTTCCGCCAGCTTGGCAGCCGCACGGCCGGCCATCCCGAATATGGTCACGCCAAGGGCGTCGAGACCACCACCGGCCCGCTCGGCCAGGGTCTTTCGACCGCCGTCGGCATGGCGCTCGCCGAACGCATGATGGCGGCGCGGTTCGGCGCCGATCTCGTCGACCATTACACCTATGTGATCGCCGGCGACGGCTGCCTGCAGGAAGGCATATCGCACGAGGCGATCGATCTCGCCGGACATCTCGGGCTCAATCGCCTGATCGTCTTGTGGGACGACAATTCGATCTCGATCGACGGTCCGACGTCTCTCTCGACGTCGACGGATCAACTGGCGCGCTTCGCGGCGGCTGGCTGGAACGTCTGCCGCGTCGACGGTCATGACATGGACGCCGTGGCGGACGCCATCGGCAACGCGCGCCAGTCCGCCAAGCCGTCGCTGATCGCCTGCAAGACCGTGATCGGCAAGGGCGCGCCGAATCTCGGCGGTTCCGAGAAGACGCATGGCGCGCCGCTGGGCGAGGCGGAAATCGCCGCCACGCGCGCAGCCATCGGCTGGCCGTATCCGCCCTTCGTCGTGCCGCAGGCCATTCTCGACGCGTGGCGCGCGATCGCGGCGCGCGGCAACGCCGCGCGTCTGGCCTGGGAAAAGCGCCTCGCGGCCTCGCCGAGGGGCCAGGCGTTCGAAGCGGCCGTCGCCGGCCGCCTGCCGGACGCGGTCTTCGAGGCGCTGGCCGATTTCCGCAAAACTCATTTCGAGGCCGCTGCCAAGGTCGCGACGCGCAAGGCTTCGGAAATGGCGCTCGGCGTCATCAACGGCGCGACGGATTTGACAGTCGGCGGCTCGGCCGACCTCACCCATTCCAATCTCACCATCAGCAAGGGCATGAACCGCGTCGCGCCCGGCGACTACGCCGGCGACTATATCCACTACGGTATCCGCGAGCATGGAATGGCCGCGGCGATGAACGGCATCGCGCTGCATCGCGGCTTCGTGCCTTACGGCGGCACGTTCCTGTGTTTCGCCGATTATGCGCGCGGCGCGATGCGCCTTTCCGCGCTGATGGGGCAGCGCGTCATATACGTGATGACGCACGATTCGATCGGCCTCGGCGAAGACGGGCCGACGCATCAGCCGATCGAACATCTCGCGATGTTGCGGGCGACGCCGAACCTGCTCGTCTTCCGCCCCGCCGACATCATCGAGACGGCCGAATGCTGGGAGCTCGCGCTGAAGGCGGAGAGCCGGCCGAGCGTCCTCGTCCTGTCCCGCCAGAACCTGCCCATGCTGCGGCAGGCCTCGCCTGCGGAAAACCTGTCCGCGCGCGGCGCCTATCTCCTGCGCGAGCCCGAGGGGCCGCGCGACGTGACGCTGCTGGCGACGGGATCGGAGGTCGAGATCGCCGTGGCGGCGGCCGAGCAGTTGCGGACGACGCGCAACGTTTTCGCGGCGGTCGTGTCGATGCCGTGCTGGGAATTGTTCGAGGAGCAGGACGCCGCCTATCGCGCCGGCGTGCTGGGCGTGGCGCCGCGCGTCGCGGTGGAGGCGGCCGGCCGCCTCGGATGGGACCGCTGGATCGGCGGACGCGGCGCTTTCATCGGCATGACCGGTTTCGGCGCCAGCGCGCCGGCGGCCGACCTCTACAAGCATTTCGGCATTACCGCGCAAGCCGTTGCGGACGCCGCGCTCGCTCTCATCGGTCGCAAGGAGTAACGCCGTGCCGGTTCGCGTCGCAATCAACGGGTTTGGCCGCATCGGCCGGAATATCGTCCGCGCCGTATACGAAAGCGGCCGCAAGGATATCGACGTCGTCGCCATCAACGACCTCGGTCCGGTCGAGACCAACGCCCATCTGCTGCGCTACGACAGTGTGCACGGTCGCTTTCCCTCCAAGGTCACGGTCGCGGGCGACACGATCGTCGTCGGCGATGACGCCTTCAAGGTCCTGGCCGAGCGCGATCCCCTGAAGCTTCCCTGGGGCGAACTCGGCGTCGACATCGTGCTCGAATGCACGGGCGTCTTCACGACGAAGGAAAAGGCCGTCGCCCATCTGAAGGCGGGCGCGAAGCGCGTTCTGGTTTCCGCGCCGGCCGACGGATCGGACATCACCGTCGTCTACGGCGTGAACCACGACAAGATCGGCAAGGACGATCTCGTCGTCTCGAACGGATCCTGCACGACCAATTGTCTCGCTCCCGTGGCTAAGGTGCTCAACGACGCCTTCGGAATCGAGAAGGGATTCATGACCACCGTGCATTCCTATACGGGCGACCAGCCGACGCTCGACACCATGCACAAGGACCTCTACCGCGCGCGCGCGGCCGCCCTGTCGCAGATTCCGACCTCGACGGGCGCGGCCAAGGCTGTCGGCCTGGTGCTGCCGGAGCTGAAGGGCAGGCTCGACGGCGTCGCGATCCGCGTGCCGACGCCGAACGTCTCGGCGGTGGATTTCAAATTCGTGTCGAAACGCAAGACGTCCGTCGACGAGGTCAACGCGGCGCTCGTGGCCGCCGCCGACGGGCCGCTCAAGGGCATTCTCGCCTATACGAAGGACAAGCTGGTTTCGGTCGATTTCAATCACGACCCGCATTCCTCGACCTTCGCGCTCGACCAGACGAAGGTGATCGACGGCGATTTCGTGCGCGTCATGTCCTGGTACGACAACGAATGGGGCTTCTCGAACCGGATGGCCGATACGGCGGCGGCCATGGGGAGGTTCCTGTGAGCGCGCTTCCCGATATCCGGGAAATCGACGTCGCGGGGCGAACAGTGCTGGTGCGCGCCGATCTCAACGTGCCGATCAGGAATGGCGCGGTCTCCGACGCCACCCGCATCACGCGTTTCGCGCCGACGGTCGTCGATCTTCTCGATCGCGGCGCCTCGGTGGTGGTGATGACGCATCTGGGCAGGCCCGGCGGCGAGGCCAACGCGGCCTATACCGTGCAGCCGGTCGCCGATGCGCTCGCGCGCGAAATCGGGCGCGGCGTCGCCTTCGTGGACGATTGCGTCGCAGACGCCGCGGGGGCCGGCGCGGAGCAGCTTGCGCAAGGCAGGGTTCTGCTTCTCGAGAACCTCCGATTCCACAAGGGCGAGGAGAAGAACGATCCGGACTTCGCGCGACGGCTCGCCGTCCACGGCGACATCTACGTCAACGACGCCTTCTCCTGCGCCCATCGCGCGCACGCCTCCACCCACGCCATCGCGGCGTTGATGCCGTCCTACGCCGGGCCGTCGCTGCTCGATGAGGTCGCGGCGCTGACGGCCGCGCTCGAGGAGCCGCGGCGGCCGGTCGCGGCCCTCGTCGGCGGGGCCAAGGTTTCGTCCAAGATCGCGATTCTCGAAAATCTCGCGGCGCGCATGGATCATCTGATCGTCGGCGGCGGCATGGCCAATACGTTCATCGCCGCGCTCGGCCACAATGTCGGGAAATCGCTTTGCGAGACCGATTGCATCGAGCTCGCGCGCAACATCATGTCCGTCGCGGCCGCGAGCAAGTGCAGGATTCTCCTGCCGGGCGACGTCGTGGTCGCCGCCAGCTTCGAGGAAGATGCGCCCTCGCTTGTCGTCGACGTCGGTGAAATTCCGCCCGACATGATGGCGCTCGATGTAGGGCCGCGGACGGTCGCCCGCATCGACGCCGTGCTCGCCGAATGCCGGACGCTCCTGTGGAACGGCCCGCTCGGCGCATTCGAAACGCGTCCGTTCGGCGCGGCGACCTTCGCGGTGGCGCGCGAGGCCGCGGCGCTGACCGAGGCCGGCAGGCTCGTCACCATCGCCGGCGGCGGCGACACCGCGGCCGCGCTCGCGGCGGCCGGAGTCGCGGACCGCATCAGCTACCTGTCGACCGCGGGCGGAGCCTTCCTCGAATGGCTCGAGGGCCGCGCCCTGCCGGGCATCGAAATTCTGCGCAACAGGACGAAACGATAGGAGGAGGTCTGACCATGGCCCGCATCACTCTTCGCCAGCTTCTCGATCATGCCGCCGAACACGGCTACGGCGTGCCGGCTTTCAACATCAACAATATGGAACAGGGCCTGGCCATCATGGAGGCCGCCAGAATGGTCGACGCGCCGGTCATCATCCAGGCGAGCCGCGGCGCGCGCTCCTACGCCAACGACATCATGCTGGCGAAGATGATGGAGGCCCTGATCGAGATCTATCCGTCCATTCCGCTCTGCATCCATCAGGACCACGGCAACAGCGAATCCACCTGCCTCTCGGCGATCAGGCACGGCTTCACCTCGGTGATGATGGACGGATCGCTGAAGGCGGACGCCAAGACGCCGGCCGACTACGACTACAACGTGCGGATCACGGAACGCGTGGCGCGCATGGCCCATTGGGTCGGCGCGTCCGTCGAAGGCGAGCTCGGCGTGCTCGGCTCGCTCGAGACCGGCCAGGGCGAGGCCGAGGACGGCCACGGCGCCGAAGGCGCTCTGTCGCACGATCAACTGCTGACCGATCCCGACCAGGCCGTCGATTTCGTCGCGCGCACCAAGGTCGACGCGCTGGCGATCGCGATGGGCACCTCGCACGGCGCCTACAAATTCTCGCGCAAGCCCGACGGCGACATTCTCGCCATGCATGTGATCGAGGAAATCCATCGCAAGCTGCCGAACACGCATCTCGTCATGCACGGCTCGTCCTCGGTCCCGCAGGAGCTTCAGGACGTCATCAACCGATATGGCGGCGAGATGCCGCAGACCTACGGCGTTCCCGTGGAGGAGATCGTCCGCGGCATCCGGCACGGCGTCCGCAAGGTCAATATCGACACCGACTGCCGCATGGCGATGACCGGACAGTTTCGCAAGATAGCCGCGGAAAGCGCCGGGGAATTCGATCCGCGCAAGTTCCTCAAGCCGGCGATGGATGCGATGCGCGACCTTTGCCGCGACCGTTTCGAGCAGTTCGGAACGGCAGGCAACGCCTCGAAGATCAAGGTCGTGCCGCTCGAGGAAATGGCGAAACGCTACGCGGCCGGAAAGCTCGATCCGCATATCGCCGCCGCCAGGGCGGCGTGACGTCCGCAATCGCAGATCGGCCGCATGTCCGCATGACATCCTTCCTTCCACACAGGATCAGGAGAAGAAAATGACGACGACAATCGACGCCAAGACAGCCGACGCCAAGACCGAGATCAAGGGCAAGGAGCGCTACAAGTCGGGCGTTCTGAAATATGCGCAGATGGGCTACTGGAACGGCGACTACGTTCCGAAGGACACCGATCTCCTCGCCCTGTTCCGGATCACGCCGCAGGACGGCGTCGATCCGGTCGAGGCGGCCGCCGCCGTCGCCGGCGAATCCTCGACTGCGACCTGGACCGTCGTGTGGACCGATCGCCTGACGGCGGCCGACCAGTACCGGGCGAAGGCCTATCGCGTCGATCCGGTGCCCGGCGCGCCCGGCCAGTATTTCTGCTACGTCGCCTACGATCTCATCCTGTTCGAGCCGGGATCGATCGCCAACCTCACGGCCTCGATCATCGGCAACGTCTTCTCGTTCAAGCCGCTGAAGGCGGCGCGTCTGGAGGACATGCGCTTCCCCATCGCCTATGTGAAGACCTACAAGGGGCCGCCGACCGGCATCGTCGTCGAGCGCGAGCGCCTCGACAAGTTCGGACGGCCGCTGCTCGGCGCCACGACCAAGCCGAAGCTCGGTCTCTCCGGCAAGAACTACGGCCGCGTCGTCTACGAGGGCCTCAAGGGCGGCCTCGACTTCATGAAGGACGACGAGAACATCAACTCGCAGCCCTTCATGCACTGGCGCGACCGCTTCCTCTACTGCATGGAGGCGGTCAACAAGGCGACCGCCGAGACGGGCGAGATCAAGGGGCATTATCTCAACATCACCGCCGGCACGATGGAGGAGATGTACCGGCGCGCCGAACTGGCCAAGGAGCTGGGGTCGGTGATCGTGATGATCGACCTCATCATCGGCTACACCGCGATCCAGTCGATCTCCGAATGGTGCCGGCAGAACGACATGATCCTGCATCTGCACCGCGCGGGCCACGGCACCTACACGCGCCAGAAGAACCACGGCATATCGTTCCGCGTCATCGCCAAGTGGATGCGCCTCGCCGGCGTCGACCACATCCATGCGGGCACGGCGGTCGGCAAGCTCGAGGGCGACCCGATGACGGTGCAGGGCTTCTACAACGTCTGCCGCGAACTCCACAATCCGGTCGACCTGCAACGCGGCCTGTTCTTCGAGCAGGACTGGGCCGACACGCTGAAGGTCATGCCGGTCGCGTCGGGCGGCATTCACGCCGGGCAGATGCACCAGTTGATCGACCTGTTCGGCGACGACGTCGTGCTGCAGTTCGGCGGCGGCACGATCGGCCATCCGATGGGCATCCAGGCGGGCGCGACCGCCAATCGCGTCGCGCTCGAAGCCATGGTGTTGGCGCGCAACGAAGGGCGCGACATCAGGACGGAAGGCCCGGAAATCCTGCGCGCCGCCGCCAAATGGTGCAAGCCGCTGGAAGCCGCGCTCGATACGTGGGGCAACATCACCTTCAACTACGCGTCCACGGACACGTCGGACTTCGTGCCGACGCCGTCGGCGTCGATGTAACTGCCCATCAAAGGAGACGGTCACATGCGCATCACACAGGGTTGCTTCTCTTTCCTTCCGGACCTGACGGACGAACAGATTACGGCGCAGGTCGAATATTGCCTGGGCCGGAACTGGGCCATCGGCATCGAGCACACGGACGATCCGCATCCGCGCAACACCTACTGGTCGATGTGGACCAATCCCATGTTCGATCTGAAGGACGCCAAGGGCGTGATGATGGAGCTGGACGAGTGCCGCAAGGCCAATCCGGACGCCTACATCCGCCTCAACGCCTTCGATTCGACGCGCGGATGGGAGACGGTGATGATGTCCTTCATCGTCAACCGGCCGAAGGTCGAACCGAAGATCGACATGAACCGCACGGACATCCGGGGACGCATCCAGCATTACTCCTGGAAAGTCGCCTGACATGACCGACCGCCGCCTCCGGCTCGCGCGCCGGAGGCGGTGGACGCCGGAAGGGAACCGCGAAACATCACGGGGCCGAGCAGATGACGACAATCGCCGACAACCCGGCCGTGGCCGGACAGACGCCGCAGGTCGTCGACCTCAGGGCGGAATACGAGAAGTCGGGTGTCGCGGACGTGCTCCACGAGCTCGATCGCGAACTGATCGGGCTGAAGCCGGTGAAGCAGCGTATCCGCGAGGTCGCCGCGATGCTGGTGGTCGAGCGGGCGCGCAAGTCGCTCGGGCTCAGCCACGAGACGCCGACGCTGCATATGAATTTCACCGGGAACCCGGGCACCGGCAAGACCACGGTCGCCATGCGGATGGCCAGTATTCTGCACCGCCTGGGCTATGTGCGAAAAGGGCATCTCGTCTCGGTGACGCGCGACGACCTTGTCGGGCAATACATCGGCCACACGGCGCCGAAGACCAAGGAAGTGCTCAAGCGCGCGATGGGCGGCGTGCTCTTCATCGACGAGGCCTATTATCTCTACCGGCCGGACAACGAGCGCGATTACGGCCAGGAAGCCATCGAGATTCTGCTGCAGGTGATGGAGAACAACCGCGAGGATCTCGTCGTCATCATGGCGGGCTACGCCGACCGCATGGACAAGTTCTTCGAGAGCAATCCGGGCTTCCGCTCGCGCATCGCCCACCATATCGATTTCCCCGACTATACGGACGGCGAGCTGCTCGAGATCGCCGACGGCATGCTCGCGCAGCAGAACTATCATTTCGACGCGGCGGCGCATGAATTGATGGCGCGCTATATCGAGCGGCGGCGCAGGCAGCCGCATTTCGCCAATGCGCGCTCGATCCGCAATGCGCTCGATCGCGCGCGCCTGCGGCAGGCCAATCGCCTGTTCGAGACGTCGACCGGCCCGCTCGATGCGGAGGCCCTGTCGACCATTTCGGCGACGGACATCGCCGCGAGCCGCGTTTTCACCATGCCTGACGGCGATCCAGCCGGACCGGGAAAGGCAGACACATGAACCGCAAGACCATCATCGCTCCTTCCGTCCTCGCATCGGATTTCTCCAGGCTCGGCGACGAGGTGACGGCGGTCGCGCAGGCGGGCGCCGACTGGATCCATCTCGACGTGATGGACGGCCATTTCGTGCCCAACATCACCTTCGGCCCCGCCGTGGTGAAGGCGATCCGCAGCCGCACGGACAAGATATTCGATTGTCACCTGATGATCGCGCCCGCAGATCCCTATCTGGCCGCCTTCGCCGACGCCGGTTGCGACATCATCACGGTGCATGCCGAGGCCGGGCCGCATCTCGACCGCTCGCTGCAGGCCATCAGGGCGCTGGGCAAGAAGGCTGGCGTGTCGCTCAATCCCTCGACGCCCGCGAATGCGATCGAATATGTCCTGGACCGCCTCGACCTCGTGCTTCTGATGACGGTCAATCCCGGCTTCGGCGGCCAGAGCTTCATCCCGGCCGTGGTCGAGAAGGTCCGCCAGGTGAGGGCGCTCGTCGGCGATCGGCCGATCGACATCGAGGTCGACGGCGGCGTCACGGCGCAGACCGCCCCGCTCGTCGCCGCGGCCGGCGCCAATGTTCTCGTCGCGGGATCTGCCGTCTTCAACGGCGGCGGGGTCGAAGCCTATGCGAGGAACATCGACGCCATTCGCGCCGCGGCGGACGGCGTCGCGGGAGCACGGGCGGCGTGATCCGCGCGGCCCGGTGGGCATTTCCTGCGGCGCCGGCCTTCGTGGCCTTCGATCTCGACGGGACGCTCGTCGATTCCGCGCCGGATATCGCCTGGTCCGTCAACGCGGTGCTGGCGGCCGACGGGCTTCCGCCGCACACGGCGCCGGCCGTCCGCGGCATGATCGGTCACGGGCTGGAGAGACTTGTGGAACGCGCGTTCGAGGCGCATGGCGTGACTCTCGATCCGCAGATCCTGCACGCGCGTCAGGCGGCCATGGCCGCCGTCTATGCCGATCATCTCGTCGACCTCACGCGGTTACGCGCGGGCGCCTGCGAAGCGGTGAAGGCCGTGCGAGGCCCCGGCTTGCGCAGCGGCGTCGTCACCAACAAGCCGGAAGCCTTCGCGCGCACGATCCTCACGCATTTCGGTCTGCTCGCGGATCTCGACGTCGTCGTCGGCGGCGACAGCGGCTATCCGAAGAAGCCCGCGCCCGACATGCTGCTCGCCGCCTGCGCTGTGATCGGGGTCCCCCCGCGGAAGGCGGTCCTGATCGGAGACAGCGGCGCCGATCTCGCGTCCGCGCGCGCCGCCGGCGTGATCTGCGTGCTCGTGCGGGGCGGCTACAGCGACCGGCCCGTCGATGAGCTCGACGCCGACCTGGTCATCGACGAGCTCGACGCCTTGCCGATGATTCTGGGCCTCTCCGCGGAAGCCCCGCAATGACGCCGCGGGCGCTAATCTTCGATGTCGACGGCACGCTCGCCGAGACGGAAGAGCTTCATCGCGAGGCCTTCACCGCGGCCTTCGCAAATGCCGGACTCGATTGGTCATGGGATCGCGATCTCTATCGCGACCTGCTGCGCACGACAGGTGGGCGCGAGCGCATTCTCGTCTATGCGGGACGGATCGGCGCCGACGTCGACGCCGGTGCGCTCCACAAGGACAAGACGCGCATCTATGGCGAGCGGGTCGACGCCGGCATGTTGACGCTTCGGCCCGGCGTCGCGGCGCTGATCGAGGCGGGAAGGCGCAAGGGCATGGCGCTCGCCATCGCCACGACGACGAGCCGCCCCAATGTCGCCGCTCTCATCCAAGCGACGCTCGGCCGCGAGGCGATCGGCTGGTTCGCGAGCATCCGCACGGGAGAAGACGTCAAGGCGAAGAAACCCGATCCGGAGGTCTATCGTCTCGTTCTGTCGGATCTCGGCTTGCCGGCGCGGGATTGCATCGCCTTCGAGGATACGCAGAACGGCCTGGTCGCGGCTCTGGAGGCGGGATTGCGGACGATCGTCACGCCGAGTCTCTACAGCGACGGCGACGATTTCACGGGCGCCGCTCTCGTCGTCGACTCCATGGAGGCGCTTCGAAATCGACCGGAATTCCGGATCGGCTGAGCAGGTGGATCAAGGCCTCGTTGTTTTGGCGGGCGTCGCGCGCCGTCAGGACATTTTGTCGTCGCGGATTTGGACAGATTGGCCACAGCCAACGGCGCGGGACAGCTAGTGCATTGAGATGGCGCTTGTCCCGTTCTGGCGTATCGATTGCTCGCGCATGCGTCATGGTCGCGCGCGGCTGACCGAAAGGACGCGCAGCCGCCGATCGTTTGCTCGGGAGGCAGATGAAATGACCGGAAAGACAAATCCCGACGACGAGGCTTGCGGCGGAGCGACGCATTCCGGCCAATCCGCCGCGCCCGATCGCACCCAGGCGCCGGGAGGCGAGGCCGGGGCCGATGCAGACGAGCGCCTCCGGAAAGAAAACGCCGATCTGAAAGATCGCTTGCTGCGCGCGCTTGCCGAAGTCGAAAATACCCGCCGCCGCGCCGAACGCGATCTGAGCGACGCGCGGCGATACGCGATCACGCAATTCGCAAGCGACATGCTGCCGGCGGCGGACAATCTGGAGCGGGCCATCGCCAGCATCCCGGCGCAGGCGCGCGAGGGCGACAAGGCTGTCCGGACCTTGATCCAGGGAGTCGAGCTCACCGAAAGAGAGCTCTTGCGTTCATTGGAGAAACACGGCGTCGAGAAGCTCGACCCGATGGGCGCGCGCTTCGACCCGAACTTTCATGAAGCGATGTTCGAGACGCCGGACGCCAGCGTGCCGAGCGGAACCGTCACCACGGTGGTGCAGCCGGGCTACGCGATCGGATCGCGCGCCCTGCGGCCGGCGAAGGTCGGCGTCAGTCGCGGAGGGCCCCGGATCGGAGTCGCCCCGCCGCTGGATGAACCGGGACATCCGCCCAAGAACGGCGCAGGGCGATAGTCGAAGCGATCCGCCACCCCGGCGGCGTCTTCGGCGCGACGCGATGCGTCGTGCTTGGAAGCGCAGGACAACTTGTCTCGAACCGCCCGGACAACTTGTCCGGCTCCGCCGTCAGCAAGATCGTAAGACGTTGAATTTTTGACGCGAGGCAATTGGCATGCGCGTTGCTGAACAACATGCGTGTTGCTGAAGGACATCGGCGTCGGGGCGGATCGACGACGTCGACGATCAGGGCGGAGTTCAATGACGGCGTGCTGCGGGCGCCGTTTCCAGAGCCGCCCGAGCAGAAGACCGCATTGCGGACGCATAGTCGAACGCGGCTTGAGGCGCATGCTCTCGCCGACCTTCGGCCGGCAGACAGCGTCCGACCGGACGCAGAGGCGGGACCGCCGACAGGCGACGAACCGCGCGGTCGCGCAGGACCGTATCGGCGGCCTGCAACGACCCTGACCGCCGGGACCTGAACAAACTGTCGAAACGAACTCGGGAGCGCGACGGTGGCAAAAGTTATCGGAATCGACCTCGGCACGACGAATTCGTGCGTCGCAGTCATGGAAGGCAAGACCCCGCGCATCATCGAGAATGCGGAGGGCATGCGCACCACGCCATCGGTGGTGGCGTTCACCGGCGACGGGGAGCGCCTCATTGGCCAGCCGGCGCGGCGCCAGGCGGTGACCAACCCCACCAACACGATCTTCGCCGTCAAGCGGCTGATCGGTCGTCGATACGACGATCCGATGGTGGAGAAGGACAAGAAGCTCGTCCCCTACAAGATCATCAAGGCCGCCAATGGCGACGCCTGGGTCGAGGCGGGCGGAAAGCCTTATTCGCCGTCGCAGATATCGGCCTTCATCCTGCAGAAGATGAAGGAGACCGCCGAAGCCAATCTCGGCGAGACGGTGACGCAGGCGGTCGTCACCGTCCCCGCCTATTTCAACGACGCCCAGCGCCAGGCGACCAAGGACGCCGGCAAGATCGCAGGCCTCGACGTCCTGCGCATCATCAACGAGCCGACGGCTGCCGCGCTCGCCTACGGTCTCGACAAGAAGAAGGCCAGCAAGATCGCCGTCTACGATCTGGGCGGTGGCACCTTCGACATTTCGATTCTCGACATCGGCGACGGCGTGTTCGAGGTCAAGGCGACCAATGGCGACACGTTCCTCGGCGGCGAAGACTTCGACATGCGCCTCGTGAACTATCTGGCCGACGAATTCCAGAAGGAGCAGGGGATCGATCTCCGCAAGGACAATCTCGCATTGCAGCGCCTCAAGGAGGCCGCCGAGAAGGCGAAGATCGAGCTTTCCACGACGACGCAGACCGAAATCAATCTTCCGTTCGTCACCGCCGACGCAGCCGGACCGAAGCATCTCCAGGTCAAACTGACGCGCGCGAAATTCGAGTCGCTGGTCGACGATCTCGTGCAGAAGACGATCGAGCCGTGTCTCAACGCGCTCAAGGACGCGGGACTTGCGGCCAAGGACATCAACGAGGTCGTGCTCGTCGGCGGCATGACGCGCATGCCGAAGATCCAGGAGATCGTCCAGAAAATCTTCGGCAAGGAGCCTCACAAAGGCGTCAATCCGGACGAGGTCGTCGCCATCGGCGCGGCGATCCAGGGCGGCGTGCTGCAGGGCGACATCAAGGACGTCCTCCTGCTGGACGTCACGCCGCTTTCCCTCGGCCTCGAAACCCTCGGAGGGGTGTTCACCCGTCTTATCGAGCGCAACACGACCGTGCCGGCGAAGAAGAGCCAGGTATTCTCGACCGCGGAAGACAATCAGAGCGCGGTCACGATACGCGTGTTCCAGGGCGAACGCGAAATGGCTGCGGACAACAAGTTTCTCGGACAATTCGATCTGATGGGAATTCCGCCGGCGCCGCGCGGCACGCCCCAGATCGACGTCACCTTCGACATCGACGCCAACGGTATCGTCAACGTCTCCGCGAAGGACAAGGGCACCGGCAGGGAGCAGCGCATCCAGATACAGGCTTCGGGCGGGCTGTCCGAAGCCGACATCGACAGGATGGTGAAGGATGCGGAAGCCCATGCGGCCGAAGACAAGAAACGCAAGGAAGCCGTCGAGGCGAAAAACGCCGCCGAGGCGCTCCTGCACGCCACGGAGAAGACGGTCGCCGAGCATGGCTCGAAACTTGGCGACGTCGACCGCCGCGGCGTCGAGAACGCCATGTCCGATCTTCGCGAAGCCCTGAAAGGAGACGACGCCGGCGCGATCCAAACGAAGGCGATCGCGCTGCAACAGCATGCCGCGAAACTTGCCGAGGCCATGCGCGCGGGAACGCAGGGCGCTTCCGAGGCGTCTCCGCGCGCGGGCGACGACAATGTCGTCGACGCCGAATTCACGGAGATCGACGACGACGAAAAAAAGAAGGCGAAGTGATCAATACGCGGTTGCGGCGAGCGCGTCCCTGCGCGAATGATATTGCGGCGGTCGCGCAGGGCCTTCGCCGAGGGATGTCCCGCCTCCGACCCGGAAGAAGGAGTTCTCATGCCACGAGGTCCGCGCGCTCCGGTTGTCTTCGGCGCAGCAGCGTCCGGCGCCGCCGCCATCCGGAAGGCGGACGTCTATCGCGAGGAGAACTAGGTGGCGGCCAGTCCTTACGACGTGCTGGGCGTATCCTCGTCTGCGTCCGCCGACGAGATTCAGAAGGCTTATCGAAAGCTTGCCAAGAAGCTGCATCCCGATCTCAATCCGGGGGACAAGGCCGCCGAAGAGAAGTTCAAGGAAGTTGCGGCGGCCTACGACCTTCTCGGCGACGCGGAGAAGCGCAAACGGTTCGACAACGGCGAAATCGACGCGTCGGGCGCGGAGCGCCCGCAACATCATTTCTACCGGGATTTCGCCGGCGCCGATGACGGCCATCCATACGCCAGCGGCGCCGGCTTCGCCGACTTCATGGACGAGGACGACGCCTTCGCGGAACTGCTGCGGCGCAGCCAGCGCGCCCGCGCCAATCGTCGCGGGGAAGATTTGCACTACCGGCTTCCGATAGAATTCGTCGAGTCCGTCGCCGGAGCGAACAAGCGCATCACGCTCCCGGACGGAGGCGCGCTCGATGTCAGGATCCCGCCTGGCCTGGTCGATGGGCAGACGCTTCGCTTGAAAGGCAAGGGCGCGCCCGGAGCAGGAAAGGGCGGCCCGGGCGACGCGCTCATCGAAATCGAGGTGCTCCCCGATCGCCGGTTCAAGCGCGACGGCGACAACATATCCCTGGAATTGCCGATCTCGCTCTCCGAAGCCGTGCTCGGAGCCGAGGTCCGCGTGCCGACGCCGACCGGCGACGTCACCATGTCGGTGCCAAAGGGATCGAACACGGGCACGACGCTTCGTCTGAAGGGGAAGGGCGCGCCGCGCCGCGGCGGCGGGAGCGGCGACGAACTCGTGACGTTGAAAGTGGTCCTGCCGAAACCGCCGGATCCGGAACTCGAAGCGTTCGTGCAGGGTTGGGCCGGCGGCAAGGGCTTCAATCCACGTGAAGGCAAGCCGCAATGATCATGAACAAGCAGGAGTTTCTCATCACGTCGGGTCTCGAGGGAGGAACGCTGCAATTGTGGATCGACCAGGAGTGGCTCATTCCGCAGGAGACCGACGCCGGGCCGACATTCTCCGATCGCGACGTCGCGCGCGCGCGCCTCATCCAGGACCTCAAGCGCGACTTCGGCGTCAACGACGAAGGCGTCGACGTGGTCCTGCATCTGGTCGACCAGCTCCATGGAATGCGCCGCTTGCTCGCGCTGCTCCGCAACGACTTGCGGAAAGATCCCGTCTAGCTGGATCTCGCGGGCGCGGCGGACGCTTCCGTGACAGCGCGACCGCCGGCGCGCGCGGGAACAATCATTGAGGACGAAGACGATGGCCGAAAGACCGGGGTCCGACAATATGGAGACGCTCATCCTGCAATCGCTGGTCCGCACGCTCGTCGCAAAGCGCGTTCTTTCCGCCGACGACGTCCGAGGCCTTTTGTTCGATGCGGCGACTCGCCTCGATGTCGTCGGCAGCGAGCAAACGCCTCAGGCGGCGCGGGACATGGTCAACGAAGACCTGGTCCCTTTCTTCCTGGACGAGAAGTCCCGCGCGGGCGGATCGTGAGATGATGACGCGGTCCGCATTCCAGGACGGATAGGTCCGTCGTCGCCCTGAAACAGGCGACGGCGCCGATGTGATGGACGCGCCGGCCGGCCGGCTTTCCGCCGGGCGGCGAGCGTCGGGAGAAAGTCGAATGCCGGTGGAGCCGCGCAGCGCGATCGTCGAGCCCAAGGCCGCCCCCGAATTCGGGCCCTGGCTCAGCCAGGCGTCGATTCTCGTCGTGGATGACGAGCCGGGCATTCGCAACTTCCTGGTCAAGATCCTTCGGCCGCGCTGCAGGTCGATCGAAGAGGCGGTGGATGCGAAGGAGGCGTCCCGCAAGCTCGATTCGAAGCATTTCGACGTGGTCATCCTCGACAATGTCATGCCCGGGCAGAACGGCCTCGACTGGCTGAACGAGCAGCGCGCGATCGGCTTTTTCGCCGACGTCATTCTCATGACGGCATATGCAGATCTCGACACCGCCATCGAGGCGCTGCGGATCGGCGTGGTCGATTTCGTCATAAAGCCGTTCCGCTCCAATCAATTGCTCAACGCCGTGGCGCGCTGCCTCGACAGGGCGAGGCTGCAACGCGAGAATTACGTACTTCGCCACGAACTGAATTCCGTCTCGCACCAGATCTTCCTTCGCAACAAGCTGCTCGGAAATTCGGCCGCGGCCCGGCAGGTTCGCGAGACCATCGCCCGGGTGGCGCCCCTGCCAACGCCCGTCCTCTTCATCGGCGAATCCGGAACGGGGAAGGAAGTCGCGGCCCGATCGCTTCACTCGCTGTCCAACCGTGGCGACAAACTCTTCGTTCCCGTCAATTGCGGCGCGATCCCGGCGGATATGATCGAAAGCGAATTGTTCGGACATTTGAAGGGCGCTTTCACCGGCGCCGGCAGGGCGCGCGAGGGCCTGTTTCTGCATGCGCAGGGCGGCACGCTCTTTCTCGATGAGATCGCGGAACTGCCTTACGTTCTTCAGAGCAAGCTCCTGCGCGTTCTCGAGGATCGCCGCGTCCGCCCCGTCGGCTCCGAGCGCGAGGTTCCCTTCGACGCGCGCTTCGTCTTCGCGACCAACGCCAATTTGCAGCGCCGCGTCGAAGCGGGCGCCTTCCGCGCCGATCTCTATTTCCGCATCAACGTCATGCAGATCGCGCTGCCGCCCCTGCGGGATCGCGGCGAGGACGTGCAAGAGCTGGCCGGTCTTTTCATGCGTGAGATCGCGCAGGAACTCGGTATGCCGGCCGTTCCGATCGACGACCGGGTGCGCGCCGCGCTGGCTCGCTACGAATGGCCCGGGAACATTCGAGAATTGCGCAACCTGATCGAGCGGACCGTCATCCTCGGCGCTTTTCCCCAGGATTTCGGGAAATCCGTCGACGATGACGACAAGGGCGGCGATAGTCTTGCCGACGTGGAGCGGCGCCACATCCTTTCCATGCTTCGCGAGACGGGCGGGGATCGCGAAGAAGCGGCGCGCCGACTCGGCATCTCGCGCAAGACGATCGATCGCAAATGCGCAAGCTGGAAGAGGTAGCCGCCGGGCCGACGCCCCGCCGGCGCTCGGTGCGCCATCGCCTCCTGGCGATCGCGCTTCTGCCCATGCTCGTCATCCTGCCGCTCCTGCTCGCCATCAGCGTCTATCGCTGGAACGCCAGATTCGACGAGGCGCTGATCTCGAAGGTCAACGACGATTTGACCATCGCCCATCAATATCTCGGCCGCATTCTCGAAAATGCCGAGGAGCATCTCGCTTCCGCCGCCAATTCCGCGCGGATGCAGGAGGCGCTCAAGACCGGGGATCGTCCGGGCGGCTCTGTCGCCGCCATTCTCGAAGAGACCGCCGAAGCGCGGCGGCTCGATTTTCTCTACATTGTCACCTCCGAGGGACATGTCGTAGCGAGCGGACATGCGCTTGCCGCGACCTCGATCCGATGGAACTGGCCTGTTATCGCCGCCGCGCTCGACGGCCGCTCGAAGGCGGCCATCGATGTCTTCGACGCCGCCGACCTGTCCGCGATTTCGCCTGATCTCGCCCGGCGGGCGCGCATGGAGCTCATCCCGACCGCCGCCAGCGCTCCGACCGCTCGAACGGAGGAAGAGCGCGGCCTCGTGCTGCAGGCGGCGAGCCCCGTCATATTGCCGTCCGGCCAGCGTGCGGCCCTGGTCGGCGGCGTCCTCCTGAACCAGAACCTCGGCTTCGTCGACACCATCAACGATCTCATCTATCACGGCTCCGGATTGCCACAGGGCAGTCTGGGCACGGTCACGTTGTTTCTCGACGACATTCGCATCAGCACCAACGTGCGCCTGTTCGGCGCCCAGCGGGCGATCGGAACGCGCGTCTCGGAGGCCGTCCGAAAGGCCGTTCTCGACGACGGCGGCGCCTGGCTCGCCAGCGCGTTCGTCGTCAACGACTGGTATATTTCGGGCTATGAGCCGATCCTCGACAGCTACGGCCGTCGCGTCGGCATGCTCTACGCCGGCTTCCTCCAGAAGCCGTTCACGGCCGCAAAACGCCAGACGCTGATCGAGATCGCCCTTGCGTTCCTCGTTGCGGTCGCCGCTACGGCGCCGCTGTTTCTGCGATGGGCCGCGGAGATATTTCGACCTCTCGAGCGAATGACGCAAACCATCGCAAGAGTTGAGAGCGGCGAACTCGACGCTCGCACGGAGCGCGCGGACGCGCGCGACGAAATCGGACGGGTGGCGGTTCATCTCAACCGGCTGCTGGACCAGATTCACGAGCGCGACGCGCAATTGCGGCAATGGAACGAAGAACTGAACCTGCGTGTCGAGGAGCGGACCGCAAGGTTGGAAGCGGCTCACAAGGAGCTGGAAACGACGACGAAACAGCTCATCATGTCCGAGAAGCTCGCCGCGATTGGCGAGATCACCGCCGGCATCGCGCATGAGATCAACAATCCGGTCGCGGTCATGCAGGGAAATCTGGAGATTATCCGCGATCTGATGGGCGGCAAGGCGCACGAGGCGACAATAGAATTCCGGCTCATCGACGAGCAATTGCGTCGAATAAGTGAAATCGTCACCAGGCTCCTGCAGTTTGCGAAGCCGCAGGAATATGCCGGTTTCGAGGAGCATTACGATGTCGCCGACATCGTGGTCGACACGTTGCCGCTCGTCGAGCATCTGCTGAGCAAGACGACGATCGCCGTGGAGAAGGAATTCCACGCGTCGCGTCTCGTGCTGATGAACAGGACGGAGCTGCAGCAGGTGCTCGTCAACCTGATGGTCAACGCCATCCACGTCATGCCGGACGGAGGGCGGCTCACGATCCGCACGTCCGATCGCGACGAAGGCCGGCGGCCCGGCGTGGCCATCGAAATCGCGGACACCGGGGTCGGCATGGCCCCCGACGTCGCCCAGCGGATATTCGATCCGTTCTTCACGACCAAGAGGCGTGAGGGCACCGGGCTCGGCCTGTCGATCAGCCAGATGCTCGTGACGCGACAGGGCGGCAGGATCTCGGTTCGAAGCGAACTGGGAAAGGGAACGACATTCGCCATCTGGCTGCCGGAAGCTCATTGACGCATCGGCCGCGCACTTGGGCCGCACACCTGGGCCACACGCTTGGGCCAGACACGCGGGCTATGGACAATTTGTCGGGACGGACTTCGACAATCTGTTCCGCGCCGCCGGCGGCATGCGGCTAAGCCCTTGATCGTGAGGGGCGCGGCGTCTGGCATGTCTGGTGCTTGATGCACGGCGATAGCCGCCGGCCGAAAGCGGTCGGCCCTTCAGGCCCCGTTTGGAGACGCCCTCATGTCGCGCCATTCCGAGATGCCGCCGGTTCCTCCCGCCAGCCGCAACCCGAAAGGCGTCGGCGGAAAGCCGGAGCGCAGGCAGGACGCCGCGCCCGGGAAAAAAGCAGGGAATACCGCCGAGCAGGGCGAAACGGCCAACATCAGGCAGAACAGGACCAACGCCGGATATTTTCATGGCCGTCGGGTCAAGTGACGCCGGGCGCCCGGCGCTTTAGCCGAAGCGTCTGCGATCTCGATCCGGGACGAGGAAAAAGGCCGCGAGGTCCGCAGATCGTCGACAAGGAGACCCGCGATGACCGTCGTATCGATGCAGAAGCTTTCCGCCGACATGCAGTCGCGGGCGGCCGAGCTTGTCGATCGGGTTGGCCTCGTCCCGCAAGCGAACGACCGTCCGGTAGAGGCGGGCGACCTGCTTTTCTATATCAGCGAAACCTCGATGCCGATGGCCGCCTTCCTGCGCAAGCACGGCCTCTTCACGGACTACGAAGGCTTGCATTTCGATCTCGCCGAATTCGGCGACATACGCGCGCTCGCCAACAAGATCATAGCCGAGCGCGAGGCCGGCAATCTGGATGGCGTCTGGCGAGAGTTCGATCTCTCCACGGACGACGATGTCGATAATGACGGCGGCTACATCCTGACCGCGCTCGCCGCGCTCGACCTGCTTTATGGTCCGCGGTCATAAGCGACGGCCGCGTCGATCCAAGGACATTTTGTCCGGTTCGGCTTTGACAGATTGTCCGGCCTGCGCCGTCGGCGCGCGCGCAACGGCCTGATATTGCGGCCTCCCCGATCTGGCATGCCTGTTGCTCGCCCATCTCCGCCGTCCGGCCTGTCGCGGCGGCGGGAGGCCGGCTTCGCCTGGATTGCATGCGCAAACGAACGGGAGGCCTTTGCGACGCCGGGCGCGACTGAGAGCGGACGCCGTCGGCCGTTGACGACGCGCGCGCGATGGCGTTCGCTGCCACGTCGACCGCGGCGACGGGCTCCCACCTTCAACTGGAGGCGTCGATGTCATTTACTCTCCCGGACCTGCCCTACGCACACGATGCGCTTGCGCCCTACATGTCGAGGGAGACCCTCGAATATCACCACGACAAGCATCATGCGGCCTACGTCAACGCTCTCAATTCGCTCATCCAGGGCACGCAATGGGAGAACAAGTCCCTCGAGGACGTGGTTGTGGGCTCGTTCGGCAGGAACACGCCGCTGTTCAACAATGCGAGCCAGGACCTCAACCACACGCATTTCTGGAAGTGGATGAGCCCGAAGGGCGGCGGCTCGATTCCGGGCGGGCTGGAACGACAGATCAAGGAGGATTTCGGGTCCGTTCAGAAGATGGCCGACGATTTCGTCGCCGCCGGGGTCGGACAATTCGGGTCGGGCTGGTGCTGGCTCGCATTGGCCAACGGCAGGATCGTCGTGATGAAGACCGCTAACGGCGAAAGCCCGCTGGCGCACGGGGCCACGCCTATTCTCGGCTGCGATGTCTGGGAGCATTCCTACTACATCGACTATCGAAATCGTCGGTCCGACTACATCAAGGCCTTTCTCGAACATCTCGTGAACTGGGAATACGTCGACGAATTGTTCCGGAAAGCGACATGAGGAGGAAGGCGCCGGCGGCCGCCGGCGCATCGCGGGTTTGAAAGGCAGTTCGATGGACTCGGAAAAATACACGGACCGGGCGAGGGGATTCATTCAGTCGGCCCAGTCGCTCGCCATGCGGGACGGCAATCAGCAGTTCACGCCTCTCCATATCCTCAAGGTCCTGCTCGACGATCCCGAAGGGCTCGCCGCCGGCCTGATCGACCGATCGGGAGGAAATCCCCGCGCGATCCTGAACGCCACCGAAGCGGCGCTGGCGAAGCTGCCGAAAATCTCCGGCGCCGGCGCCGGCCAAGTTTATATGGCGCCGGATACGGCGCGCCTGTTCACGGCTGCCGAGGACCTCGCGAAGAAATCCGGCGACAGCTTCGTGACGGCGGAGCGCCTGCTCCAGGCCCTGGCGTCGGACAAGCACAGCGAGGCGTCGAAAATCCTGGTTCAGGGCGGCGCCACGCCCCAGGGCGTCGGCGCGGCGATCGCCGCGCTTCGCAAGGGGCGCACGGCGGACAGCGCATCCGCCGAGAACGCCTATGACGCGTTGAAGAAATACGCCCGCGATCTCACCAAGGCCGCGCGCGACGGAAAGCTCGATCCGGTCATCGGCCGCGACGAGGAGATCCGCCGGACGATCCAGGTGCTTTCGCGGCGCACGAAGAACAATCCGGTGTTGATCGGCGAGCCGGGCGTCGGCAAGACGGCGATCGTTGAGGGCTTGGCGCTGCGCATCGTCAACGGCGACGTGCCGGAGACGCTGAAGGACAAGAAGCTGCTCGCGCTCGATATGGGCGCGCTGATCGCGGGCGCGAAATATCGCGGCGAGTTCGAGGAACGTCTCAAGGCGGTCCTGAACGAAGTCACCGCGGCCGAAGGCGGCATCATCCTGTTCATCGACGAGATGCACACGCTCATCGGCGCCGGCAAGACGGACGGCGCCATGGACGCCTCCAACCTGCTGAAGCCCGCGTTGGCGCGCGGCGAACTGCATTGCGTCGGCGCCACCACGCTCGACGAATATCGCAAGCATGTCGAGAAGGATGCGGCCCTGGCGCGGCGGTTTCAGGCGGTTTTCGTCGCCCAGCCGACGGTCGAGGACACGATTTCGATTCTCCGCGGTCTGAAGGAGAAATACGAGCTGCATCACGGCGTGCGCATCGCGGACGCCGCCCTGGTCGCCGCGGCGACGCTCTCCAACCGCTACATCACCGACCGCTTCCTGCCCGACAAGGCGATCGACCTTGTCGACGAGGCGTCGGCGCGCCTGAAGATGCAGGTCGATTCCAAGCCGGAGGAACTGGACTCGCTCGATCGCGACATCGTCCGGCGCAAGATCGAACAGGAGGCTCTGAAGAAGGAGAGCGATCGCGGATCGAAGAGCCGTCTGCAAACCCTCGAAAAGGAGCTTGCGGAACTCGAGAAGAAGTCGGCGGACCTCACGTCAAAGTGGCAATTTGAAAAGAGCAAGCTGGCCGACGCGCAGAAGATGAAGAGCGAGCTCGAACAGCTCCGCACCGAATTGGCGAACGCGCAGCGCAAGGGGGAGTACCAGCGCGCCGGCGAGCTTTCCTACAGCGCCATCCCGGCGCTCGAGAAGAAGCTCGCCGATGTCGAGGCCGGCGAAAGCACCTCGATCAGCGAAACCGTCACGGCCGACAACATCGCGCAGGTGGTCTCGCGCTGGACCGGCGTGCCGGTCGACAAGATGCTCGAGGGCGAGAGGGAAAAGCTGCTCCACATGGAGGAGGTCATCGCGAAGCGCGTGGTGGGCCAGAGCCAGGCGGTGCGGGCGGTTTCGACGGCCGTGCGCCGCGCCCGCGCCGGCCTGCAGGATCCCAACCGGCCGATGGGCTCGTTCATGTTCCTCGGTCCGACGGGCGTCGGCAAGACCGAGCTTGCGAAAGCGCTCGCGGAATTCCTGTTCGACGATGAGACCGCGATCCTCCGGATCGACATGTCGGAATTCATGGAAAAGCATTCGGTCGCGCGGCTGATCGGCGCGCCGCCGGGCTATGTCGGATACGACGAAGGAGGCGTGCTGACCGAAGCCGTTCGGCGGCGCCCCTATCAGGTCGTCCTGTTCGATGAAATCGAGAAGGCCCATCCGGACGTCTTCAACGTCTTGTTGCAGGTGCTCGACGACGGACGCCTGACGGACGGACAGGGCCGCACCGTCGATTTTCGCAACACGCTGATCATCATGACGTCCAATCTCGGCGCCGAATATCTCGTCAACCAGCCGGAGGGCGAGAAGACGGGCGTTGTCCGCGACAAGGTCATGGACATGGTGCGCGCGCACTTCCGGCCCGAGTTCCTCAATCGCGTCGATGCGATCATCCTGTTCCAGCGCCTGCAGAAAAACGAGATCGGCCGCATCGTCGACATTCAGCTCGCCCGTCTCCGCAAGTTGCTCGACGACCGGAAGATCGCGGTCTCGCTCGATGCGAAAGCGCAGGCCTGGCTCGCCGACAAGGGGTGGGATCCGGCCTATGGCGCGCGCCCGCTGAAGCGGGTGATCCAGCGCTACGTGCAGGATCCGCTGGCGGAGATGCTGCTCAGCGGCGAGGTTCGCGATGGTTCCGCGGTCAAGATCTCGACGGCGAAGGGCGGCCTGACCTTCAACGGAAAGAAGCCGCCTGTCTACGAGGATGACGAGGATTCCATCGCGACGCTCTGATTGGCGCCGCACCAAGCCTGGCAACCGTTACGAGCCGAGGAGGAAGTATGATGAGCGACAAGTTGAACGTGAAAGAGAACATGGAAGTCATCGGCGCCGACGGCGTGCATGTCGGCGTTGTCGACCGGGTCGAGGACAATCGCATCAAGCTGAAGCAGAGCGACAGCTTCGGCCGCCACAAGGGGCATCATCACTATATCGAGATGGGTTTCGTGGCCGGCGTGGAAGGCGACAAGGTCCGGTTGTCGGCCAATGCCGATATCGCCGTGACCCTCGAAGAGGAGAAATCGGGTCGGCCCGTCAATCTGTGATCGGCTGGACTGCGCGAACGGCGACGGAGATCGAACGCGCCCGCAAGCAGACGAGGAGATTGCGCATGGAGGAATACGATCTCTACATCAACGTGAAGAAGCCCGGAATCGGATTATACGTGCGCAAAGGCGCCGGCCTCCCCGATCTCGCCGACAAGGACGACTGGGTGTTCGACGGCGTCGCCACGCGGGACCTGCTGCCCCCGGACGTGGTCAAAGGCGTGGATGCGAACGGCCATGCGTTCCGGGACATGGATTGAGGGCGGGCGGTTGGTCCTATGAATTGACTTGAAAGCGACGATAAGATCGAGATCGACCTGCGCCGGCCGGCCGCTCGGCGCCGGGCGCAAGACAAGCCAGGGGTTGGAAGGAGTGATGCGTGCCATCTGTCGTACCGCAACCGGTCGCCGCGAAGCTGACGAGCGCGGCCGTCTTTCTGGTCGTGACCATCAACCCGGGACGCGAGAATGATCTGGCCGTGCGCGGCGTCTGCGCGGACCTGTCCTCTCTGCTGCGCGGTGTCGGCTTTCGCGATCTGGCGGGGCGTCTGTCCTGCGTGATGGGGTTCGGCTCCGAGGCCTGGGATCGGCTTTTCGGCATGCCGCGGCCGAGCGAGCTGCATCCCTTCCGCGAGATTCGCGGCGTGCACCATGCCGTCTCGACGCCCGGCGACATTCTCTTCCACATCCGCGCGACCCGCATGGATCTGTGCTTCGAGCTCGCGGCCCAGATCATGTCCCGGCTTGACGGCGCCGTGACGGCGGTCGACGAGGTGCATGGCTTCAAGTATTTCGACGAGCGTGATCTCCTCGGCTTTGTCGACGGCACCGAGAATCCCGTCGACCAGGAAGCGCTCGACGCCGTGATCATCGGCGAGGAGGATTCTACCTTCGCCGGCGGCAGCTATGTCATCACCCAGAAATATCTGCACGACCTGACCCGGTGGAACGCCGTGCCGACCGAGGAGCAGGAGAACATCATCGGCCGCCACAAGCTGTCCGACATCGAGCAGGAGGATGCGGCGAAAGCCCCCTATGCGCACAACGTTCTCACGACGCTCATAGAGGACGGAAAGCAACTGCAGATCCTGCGCGACAACATGCCCTTCGGCGAAATCGGCAAGCGCGAGTTCGGCACCTATTTCATCGGCTATGCGCGCTCGCCTGATCGTATCGAGCAGATGCTTCAGAACATGTTCGTCGGGCGCCCTCCCGGAAATTACGACCGGCTGCTGGACTTCAGCCGGGCGGTCACGGGGACCTTGTTCTTCGTGCCTTCGGCGACCTTCCTGGACGATGTGGCGCCTGACGGCCCGTCTCCGGCGGTCGAGGCGCCGAGCCCGGCGCCGGTCGACGCGCGTCCTTCACGCCCGTCCCGGAACGACGGATCCCTCGGCATTGGTTCTCTGAAAGAAGAGGCAGGACATGAATAATCTCTACCGCGAACTCGCGCCGATCTCGGACGCGGCCTGGGCGCAGATCGAACAGGAAGCGTCCCGCACCCTCAAGCGGCATCTGGCCGCCCGCAGGGTGGTCGACGTGCCCGATCCCAAGGGCCTCGCGCTGGCCGCGGTCGGCACCGGGCATACACGGCAAATCCAGGCTCCCGGCGACGGAATCCAGGCCGTTCAGCGCGACGCGAAAGCCTTGGTCGAACTGCGCGTTCCGTTTCAACTGTCGCGCCAGCAGATCGACGATGTCGAGCGGGGCGCCGCTGATTCCGATTGGTCGCCCGTCAAGGAAGCGGCGCGCAAGATCGCGTTCGCTGAAGATCGCGCCGTGTTCGAAGGATATGCGGCAGCCGGCATCCAGGGCATCCGGGAGGCCAGCAGCAACGCCGCGATCGCGCTTCCGGCCAATATTCGCGCTTATCCCGACGCGATCGCCCAGGCCGTCGGCCGGCTTCGCCTCGCCGGCTGCAACGGGCCCTACGCGCTCGTGCTCGGCGCGGACGTATATACGGCCGCGAGCGGGGGAACGGACGAAGGCTATCCGATCTTCCACCACGTCGAGCGCATCGTCGACGGCGGCGTCGTCTGGGCGCCGGCGATCGACGGCGCTTTCCTGTTGACGACGCGCGGCGGCGATTTCGAGCTCGACATCGGCCAGGACATTTCCATCGGATATCTCAGCCATTCGAATTCGACGGTCGAGCTCTATTTCCAGGAGAGCTTCACCTTCAGGGTCCTGACCACCGAGGCGTCGGTGGCGCTCGATCGGGCGGGGGCGGCCAAGGCATAGCAACCGGAGGACTGAGCATGGCGACGGCGCGGTTCAAGATCGGCGATCACGTCGGATGGAATTCCGAAGCGGGCCATGTGAGCGGAACGATCATCGCCGTTCATACCGCCGACTTTCAGTTCAAGGGCTACACGCGCCATGCAACCACGGAGGACCCGCAATACGAAATAAAGAGCGACAAGACCGATCATATCGCCGCTCACAAGGGCAGCGCGCTCAAACGCGTGTGACGACGTGTCGGCTCCGTTCTTCACGATCGGCCATTCGACGCGCAGCCTCGACGAGTTTGTCGCGCTGATGCGCGAGGTCGATTGTGCGCTCGTGGTCGATATCCGGACGGTTCCCCGCTCGCGGACCAATCCGCAATTCAACAAGGACACGTTTCCCGGCGCATTGGCGGCGTTCGATATGTCCTACGAGCATGTCGCGGCGCTCGGAGGCCTCCGCGGGAAGGCGAAAGACCTGTCTCCGGACCTGAACGGATTCTGGAGCAACGAGAGTTTCCACAATTATGCCGACTACGCGCTCTCGTCCGCATTTCAGGACGGCCTGCGGCATCTGATACGCGAAGGCCGGCGTCGCCGCTGCGCGATCATGTGTTCCGAGGCGGTGTGGTGGCGGTGTCACCGCCGCATCGTCGCCGACTATCTGATCGCCAATGGCGAAACCGTCTTCCACATCATGGGGGAGGGGCGGTTGGAGCCCGCCCGCCTCACGCCCGCCGCCGACGTTCAGTCCGCAACGACCATTTATTATCCTGCCGAAGGCGCGCCTCGATGAGCCGGGCCGCATTGCGTTGGGCCGCATGACGTCGGCCGTAAGTCCCGCCGTCGAGCCACGCATCGGGAGGCGGCCGGCTCGATGACGGAGAAGCACGGAACCAGGATCGTGATTGTCGGCGCGGGGTTCGGCGGGCTGCAGGCGGCTCATGGCCTGGCGGGCGAGCCGGCGCAGCTCACGATCATCGACCGGCGCAATCATCATCTGTTCCAGCCCTTGCTCTATCAGGCGGCCACCGCTTCCCTTGCGCCGTCCGAGATAGCCTGGCCGATCCGCGCGCTCGTGAGCCGGTATGCGAACGTCAGAACGCTTCTTGGCGAGGTCGTCGGAATCGACATGCAGGGCGGGACGGTTCGGCTGGAGCGGGAGAAGCCGGTCCCGTTCGACATATTGATACTCGCCACCGGGGCGCGGCATGCCTATTTCGGGCACGACGAATGGGAGCCTTACGCGCCGGGATTGAAGACGCTCGAGGACGCCGTCACGATCAGAAGAAGGATCCTGTCGGCGTTCGAACAGGCCGAATGGCTGACGGACGACTCGGAGCGCGCCGGATTTTTGACCTTCGCCATCGTCGGCGCGGGGCCTACGGGCGTCGAGATCGCGGGCACGATCGCCGAACTGGCGCGCGACACGCTGCGCAAGGACTTTCGCAACATCGACACGCGCCGGACGCGTGTTCTTCTGATCGAGGCGGGACCGCGCATTCTGCCGGGCTTCAGGAAAAGCCTGTCCGCCTACGCACAGAAGGCGCTCGTGAATCTCGGCGTCGAGATCGAACTCGGCCATGCCGTGACCGGATGCGACGACGCCGGCGTCCAGATCGGCGACCGGTTTGTTCCCGCGAAAACGATCATCTGGGCCGCGGGCGTCGCCGCGTCGCCGGTATCCCGATGGCTTCATGCGCCAGCGGACCGCGTCGGCCGCGCCTTCGTCGAGCCGGACCTCACGCTTGCGGGACATCCGAACGTCTTCGTGATCGGCGACGCCGCGCATGTCGAGACGCCGGAGGGAAAGCTGGTCCCCGGCATCGCGCCGGCGGCCAAGCAGGAGGGGAAATACGTCGCCAGGGCGATCAAGGCGCGACTTCGCGGGCGCAAGGCGCCGCCGCCCTTCCGCTACCGGGACGCGGGAAGCCTCGCCACGATCGGAAAGCGCGCCGCCATCGTCGATTTCGGCTGGCTCCGGCTCACCGGTCGGCTCGCATGGTGGATGTGGGGCTTCGCTCACATCTATTTTCTGATCGGGCTTCGCAATCGCCTGGCCGTCGCCTTGAGCTGGCTATGGATCTACATGAGCGGACAGCGCAGCGCGCGGCTGATAACGCAGGGCGAGGAGGGCGATGACGTTCGATCCGGGACCGGCGTCGCGCCCGGGGCTTGAGAGCGTGGCTCATAACCCGAATCCTCATCCTGAGGAGCGCCGCAGGCGCGTCTCGAAGGATGGCGAAGCCAGCGATTTTCGTCGCTGCCGCCCTTCGAGACGCGCCTGCGGCGCTCCTCAGGGCGAAGGTTCTTGAATTTCGAGTCGGGCTTTCGGAATGAAGGACTCTGGCGCACGGCGCATTTCGAGTCAGGCTCCGAGACCCGCTGATTGCACCGAGATCGGATGGCGGCGGCGAAACGCGTCGTCGCCGGTCTCGATCGATGGAGGCTCTGGCGCGAACGTCGTCGTCGGTTGCGTCGCCATCGGTCGTAGCCGATGATGGCGTCAGTGAAAGCGGCGTCAATCGTCAACATGTCGGAGATGGTGTCGAAGCCCAGATGATCGTCCGCTCGCAGCCCAGCTTCAAGGACGTCCTGCTGACCGTCCACGGCTCCATTTTGCCGCGGATCATCGGTCGTCTCGTCACCATAGCGCTCGTCAGCGTCGTTGCGGTCCTGGCGGCGGCGGAACATCCGGGCATCTTCGCGCGCATAAGCGCGATTCCGTTCACCCTGATCGGCATCGCCTTGTCGGTCTTCATGAGCTTTCGAAACAACGCCTGCTACGACCGTTGGTGGGAAGGCCGCAAACTGTGGGGAGATCTGGTCATCGCCTGTCGCTCGTTCGCCCGGCAGGTCTCCACGCTGGACATGGACGACAGGCGCTTTCTGCTGCGCGGGCTCTGCGGCTTTTCCGCCGGTTTGACGGCGCGCCTGCGCAATGTCGACGAGGAGAGCGCGATCAAGCTGTGGTGCGATATCGGCGCGGCGGCTCAAGGGCCCAATCCGACCAACGCCGTTCTCGAGCAGGTCGGCGAACGCTGTCTGGCGTTGATGCAGAGCGGAAAGATTCAGCCGATCCACTACTCGGTCCTCGAAGGTCAATTGACCGCGCTTTCCCGGGTGCAGGGCGGCTGCGAACGCATCGCCTCCACGCCCGTGCCGTTCGCATACTCGCTCCTGCTGCACCGCACCGCGCTCACCTTCTGCCTCACCTTGCCTTTCGCGCTGGCGGGTTCGCTAGACTGGTGGACGCTGCTGCCGGTGCTCCTCGTGGCGTATACTTTTTTCGGACTCGATGCGCTCGGCCATCAGCTCGAGGACCCCTTCGGACTCGAGCCGAACGCGCTTCCCCTGTATGCGATCAGAAGGACGGTCGAGCGCGAGATGCTCTCGCTTCTGGGTTGCGAGGACATACCGCCGCCGCTCGAGCCTCGGGACCACGTGCTGGGATAGGCCGGCTTTTCGAAGGCCGGCCCTTGCTGTCGAGACGATCGGCGACTTTGAAAATCTCGGCGAACAGAATTGTCAATTCGCCGTCGCGCCGCCGTGCACGATCGGGCCGAAGCGTTCCCATGTGCGGCCGGTGAAGCGCTCCATCTGCACTTGCGTCAGTGGCGAATAGGGCGTGCGGGCGGTATCGATCGTTATGCCGGGCAGGAGCATGTCGAAGGACAGTCCCTTCAGTTGCGACGCCTGCTTGAGCACATTGGCGCGGCTGAGGTCGTCGCCCGCCCGTTGCAGCGTCGCGACCAGCGTCTTGGCGAGCAGGTAGCCGACGACGTTGGAAATGTCCGTGCGGTCGCCTTCGGGATAGTAGCGCTCCATGAAGGCCAGCCACGCCTTCATGCCCGGATCGTCCTTCCAGCCCGTCTCCGTCGGATCCTTGTAGGAAGCCCAGCTCATGACGCCCTGCGCATTGTCGATGCCGGCGGGCGCGAGCACGCTGCCCGCGGACGCCGACGACTGCGGAATGAAGACGTTCGCCTTCCATTGAAGCTCCGCGATCTTGCGGATCGCCTGGGCGGAATATTTCGGCGTCGTGAAAAGAGCGATCGCGGTCGCGCCGGACGCCTTGAGCTGCAGCAATTGCGAGTCGATCGTCGGCGCGCCGACATCGTAGGAGGTTTCGGCGACGATCGTGCTCGCCTTTGAGCCGAGCCCGGCCTTGAGACCGGCGAGACAATCGCGGCCGAAATCGTCGTTCTGGAAGAGCACGGCGAGTTTCTGCGGCGCGCCGCCGGTCGCCAGAAACTGGGCGAGAACGGCGCCTTCCGCGGTGAGCGAGAGCGGCCAGCCCATGCTCCAGGGCGATGTCGCGGGATCATGGAACCGCGCGGCCCCGCTCATGACGAACAATTGAGGAACCGCCTTGCTGTTGAGATATTTCTGCACGGCGGCGCTGGTCGGCGTGCCGAGCGACCCGAAAACGAGAAGCACGCCGTCGCTTTCGACCAGGCGGCGTGTCTGTTCGACCGTCTTGGGCGGCGAATAGCCGTCGTCGTAGGAGATCATTCTGATCTTGCGCCCGTTGACGCCGCCTTCGTCATTGACCTTGCGAAAATAGGCTTCGGCGGATTTGATGGTCGTGCCGAGCGCCGAGACCGGACCGCTGTAGGGCGCGGTATTGCCGATGACGATCTCGTCCTTCGTGACGCCCGGGCCGACATATTCGCCGGCTTGCGCGCGCAGCGTCGCCAGCCCGACCAATGCAAAAGCCGCAACGATTGATCGCAAGCCGTTCTGACCAGCCATGACGTCCTCCCGATGATGTGTTCGATTATTCGAAGACCGGCCGCGCCAGCGTTCGCTTGACGCGTGCGAGGCTTTCAGGTCCATCGTCCCTTGCAACGCAGGCGATATGCCCGTCCGGCCGAACGAGGATCGCCTGCGCCCCGAAAGCTTCGACGAGAGCCGTCCACATTCCGGAGCCGTCGCTGAAGTCCGTTCCGAGCGCGACGACCCGGACCGGCGCGGCGGTTGCGGAGAACGCGTCCCGCCAGATTTTCCGCTCGTCGTTCAGGATCAGGGCGAAGGCTGCGGGATCGACGAGATCAAGGGTCGAGGCGCGCCTTCCGCCGATCTCGATCCAGGCGTGCGGCAGGCGCGCGCCGGGAACGAGCAAGGGCGTGAAATCGGACACGTGGTCCGTCCAGTCGCGATCGCCGTAGCGGAACCCGAGCTGCAGGCCGAAGCTGTCGAAATGCGGCTTCTGGATTTCGACCAGCTCGGCGAGGCGTGCGCGGTTCTCCGGCGACGACAGGCGCCGTTCGGCGGCCGTCCGGTCGCCGTGGCAGGCGCGAAACGCGTCGGCGACGAAGGAAAAGAGCCGCGCCATGCGCGCCGCGTTGCCGTGGCTCTGGGCGGAATAGGCGGCGGCGACCGGCTTTCGCTCGGGCTCGTAGGAATCGAGCAGAGCCGCATCCGACCAGCCGGCTTCCACGGCGGTGAGTTTCCACACGAGATTGTGGGCGTCCTGCACGCCGGAATTCAGCCCGAGCCCGCCGGACGGCGGAAAGCGATGCGCGGCGTCGCCGCATAGAAAGACGCGGCCGGCCCGGTAACGTTCGGCGACCAGAGCCGTCATGGTCCAGGGGCTGATGTGGCGGATTACGAAATCCGCTGTCTCGCCGAGCGCGTGGCGGACGATCGCCTCGCAGCGTTGCGGCGTGAATGCGTCCGCCGTCTCTCTTTGCGAGTCGTAGCGATGCATCAGCACGTGGGTCGATGCCGGATCGTAGGCGATCAACGTCGCGGCGATGGCCGGATCCATGATGAAATGCAGAACGCCCGCCCGCTCCCCGACGATTGGACGAAGATCGCCCTCGATATGGATCATGATCCGGTCTTCGATGCGGGCGTCGCCGGGCATGCCGATCCCGCAATGCTTGCGCACCGCGCTTTCCGCCCCGTCGCAGGCGAGCAGATAGCGGCTGGCGATCCGGCGCGATCCCGCGCGGCCGGAAAGCGTCGAGACGACGCGCTCGCGCTCGTTCGTCGCCGATTCCCAGGTCTCGGGACGCCGAAGGTCGATGTCCGCGCGCCCTGCGATCTGCTCCAGAAGAATGTCCTCGAGCGCCGGCTGGGGAATGTTGAGGAGGGGAGAGGGCGTGGCGTCGAACGCCGCATCGTCCTGTCGTTCGTAAGGGATCGCGCCGAGCTCCAGACCGTCGAGCGCCGTCACGAACCTGACCAACCCGCCGTCCTCGCGCGACAGCGCGCGGTGCGCCAGGCGTTCGCGCGTGATGCCGAGAGCGCGATAGATTTCCAGGCTGCGCGGATTGAGGGCGTGCGCTTTCGGCGGCCCTTGCCGCCGCTCGCGCTTTTCGACCACGATCGAGCGCAAGCCAAGGCGACTGCACAGGAGCGCCGCCGTCGCGCCGACCGGGCCCGCCCCCACGATCAGAACGTCTGTGTCGACTGCGGCGCTCATCGCGCGAAAATCTCGCGAGCGGCCGATTGCGCGCTTTGCACGGGAACGCCCGGGAAGGCGGACGCTTCCGTGCGCCAGCTCTGCGGCGGGCGCGGCCCCCAGCCGCCGCCGAGATCCGAGACGTTCCAGCGCAGCGGCTCCTCTTCGCTGTCGAGCGTCTGGTAATGGGTCGTGAAGAATTCGAGACGGTGCCCGTCGGGATCGCGCAGATAGACGAAGCGCGCGAAGCCCGGCGAGAAATGGCGCTGCGGCCCGAACTCGACCGCCGAACCGAATCCCGCTTCGGCCAGCCGATCGCAAAGATGCATCAGATGGTAGGTTTCCGGGACGACATAGGCGACGTGATGGAGGCGCGGGCCGTCGCTGCGGAAGAAGACGACGTCGTGCGGATTGCCCTTGCGCTGAAGGAAGACGGCGTCCGGCGCATCGACGCCGTCGGGCGCGATATATTCGGACAGGCGAAATCCCATGCCCGCGTAGAACGCATGCGCCTCGGCGACGAAGGGCGTCAGGATCTGGAAATGGTCGAGGCGTAGCGGGCAGGCGCCGACGAAGACGCTTGCCGCGAGGATCTGCCGGGGGCGCGTCTCCATATTGGCGCATATGTCGAGACGCGCGCCGGACGGGTCCGCGACGTGCAGCGTACGCCGCTGAAACGGAGTCTCGGCCCATGACGCCGGAAGGCCGTGCGCCTCGAAATGAGCTTTGACCGCGTCGAGCTCGTCGTCGAGACGGACCCGGAATCCGGCGAACCGGCAGGCGGGCGCCGCGGCCTTTTCCAGCACGAGACTGTGGTGGCAGGCCTCCTCGAGCCCGCGCAGGTAGAGCCGTTCGGGCGTCTCGTCGCTGACGACGAATCCAAGCGTATCGACATAGAAGGCGCGGCAGCGGGCGAGGTCGCGAACCTGCAGAACGACATGGCTCGCGCGCGTGATGTTGAACGGCGGATGCTCGTTGGTCGGCGGAAGCGCCGGATGGGAGTCAGATGAGGCCATGATATCCGCCGCCGTCGAGCTGGAGATTTTGTCCGGTGATGAAGCCGGCCTGCGCGCTGCACAGGAAGGCGCAGGCGTCTCCGAATTCCGCCGGCGTTCCGAAGCGCTTCGCAGGAAGCTGGTTTGCGATGCGCCGCCGCGCCTCGTCCCGGTCGACGCCATCCGCCTTCATCATGCGCTCCGTCATGAAGCGCTGGCGGTCGGTGTCGATCCGCTCCGGCAGGAGATTGTTGATCGTCACATTGTCGGCCGCCGCCGATATGGAGATCGCTTTGCAGGCCGCGGTCAGGCCCGCGCGCGCCGCGGTCGAAAGCTCCATGCCGGGACGCGGAGACTTCACCATCGCCGAGGTGATGTTGACGATGCGCCCGAAGCGGCGCGCGCGCATGCCGGGAAGGACGGACCGTATCAGCATCAGCGCCGACAGCATGTTGGAATTGATCGCGGCCAGCCACGCGTCCTCATCGAAATCGGCGAAGACGCCGGGCGAGGGACCGCGGTTGTTGGTCACGAGAATGTCGGGCTCGGGACAGGCCGCGAGCAGGCTGCGGCGGCCTTCGGCGCTCTCGATATCGGCGGCCACGGCCTGAACGCGGCCGTGCGCGAAGACGCCGATCGAATCCATGGCTGTGGCGAGCCTGTCCTCATGCCGTCCGTTGATGACGACGGCGCAGCCTTCGCGCGCCAGCGCCGCGGCGCAGGCGAGGCCCAGGCCCTGGGAAGACGCGCAGACGATGGCTTTCCGGCCGGAGAGTCCGAGGTCCATCGCGCGTTTCCCAATCCCTGTCGTTGCGGGGAAGCTTAAAATGATCGATCATTTTGTCAACAAGCATTTTTGATCGATCATAATCGACGTGGTATAAGGGGGCATGAAGCAGCCGAGATTCGACAAGGACCGACGCAAGGACGGCGAGACCTTCGCCTCCGCCGCCTACGGCAGGTTGCGCGCGGAAATCATCGCCGGCGCCGTTCCGGCCGGCGCCCGGCTGAAGGTCCGCCAGCTCTGCGCGCGCTACGACATGGGGGTCAGTCCGGTGCGCGAGGCGCTCAACAGGCTTTCGCGCGACGGCTTCGTCTCGCAGAGCGATTTGCACGGATTTACGGTCGCGCCCCTCGGGGAAGCGGAACTGCTCGAGCTCACGCGCACCCGGTGCTGGCTCAACGAGCGCGCGCTGCGCGAATCGATAGCGGCCGGCGACGCCCGATGGGAGGAGGCCATCCTGCTGGCGCACCACCGCCTCTCCCGGACCCGCCGCTGGATGGACGACGACGTCTCCGTCAACCCCGAATGGGAGGCCGCGCATCGCGTATTCCATTCCGCGCTCATCGCCGCCTGCGGGTCGCGCTGGCTGATCGGCTATTGCGAGCAATTGTTCGACATGGCGGACCGTTATCGCCATCTGTCCCGCACGCCGGCGGCCCGAAGCGATCGAGGCCCGCACGAGCATCGCGCGATCATGGAGGCGACCCTGGCAAGAGACGCCGACCGCGCGGCGTCGCTGCTCTGCGAGCATTTCCGGAAGACTGCCGATCATTCGATGCCGGCCTTGAAAGCGGCGTCTCTTTCCGCGGCGGAAAAGGCGGGAAGCAGGAAAAAGGGAAGCAGGACGAAGGGCCTGTGACGGCCGCTCTCCGGCCTCGCGTTTCCCGATGCCTTTAAATGATAGTTTGGATGGTGCTGCGAGAGAGGATTGAAGTTGGGCTCCCTCGCACCCGAACCCTAGGAAATCAGCCGCTTTGAGCTGCCTCTTAGAATGTCGTTTGTACCTCGGTTTTGTACGGGCGTGAATTTTTTTCTAATAGGCCGTCGTGAAGCGCATTTGAACTCAGGCCGAGTCTCGCCCACAATACGTCGGTTGTTTAAGGCGCGAGTAATGCTGCAAGAGCAGGCAAACAGGGTTTACCAGAGCTTAGGGCGACTCATTGAAGAAATGCCGGCCATTCGATCCGGCGCTCCTTTCACGAGCGAACAATTGCAGTGGCTCGGTAGGGCCTACGCGCTCATTCACCGTGTAGACGCTCAGGACGCAAAAGAATTTAAGACTCTTACGGATCGGATGTCTGTCGCATATGCAAGTCGAGATGGCGCTTGGAGGTCCGCTCAAGCCATCTTATTTCGTGCTCTTGCAGTTGCCGAGGAGTCAGCGCCCACAGCATCCAAGGGGGCTTTTATCCCAGTGGGAAACGCTTTCGACGTTGCCTCTGAAATGTCGAAGATATTTGGTGGTGCGAGGAACGATTTGCTCTTAGTTGATCCGTACATGGACGAAGGGGCGCTTATAGAATTTGCGGTTCTAGCGGACGAGGGAGTTGCAATTCGGCTCTTGACCGATGCGGGGTCCTACAAACCGGGCTTGCCGCCGACAGCCAGTCGATTTGCGGATCAATACAAAGAGAAACGTCCCCTTCAATTGAGAATGAGCCCAAAACGAACCTTGCACGACCGAATAATTCTTATAGATGGCGGCGCGCACGTTTATCTAGTGACACAGTCTTTCAACGCCATCGCAGCGCGCTCTCCAGCTTCCATAGTTAGGGTCGATCCAGAAACCGCACGCTTGAAGGCGGATGCTTACGAAGCGCTTTGGAAGGCTGCGACCGTCGTAGTTTAGGACCTGCAAAGTATCGCAAATTTTCGAGCGCCTATCACCAGTTGAGCCTTGCGGCCTTCCCCCGTGCCGGGTGCCCTAGGGCGCGAGTATACGCACGGCCCGACGCCGCGCCGATCCACCCTTGTGCCCTCCCTGCGCTGCCCGCCCAAAGTCGCGCGATCCGCAAGCCACCCCACCTAGCTACCGTCCTGGCGCTCGCTTTCCGGCCCCGGCTTGGAGGCTAGCTGCGCGTGTCCTGTGAGGTGGTGGTAATAGGGATTGCCTGTCAGGAAGGTGCTTAGGCCATCAATCGCTGCGACCACCATTGCGCACCCCTGATAGAGCGGACCACCCACCTTGGCCCGACACTGCATTTCGATAAGCACCCGGCGACACTCGGACAGGGAGGCAAGGAGGTGGCGGGCGTCAATCGACGCATCGGAGCGGGTGGAGCGGCGTGTCATGGGGCGGGCTCGGACTAGGAACAAAGAGGGAACATACAGGCGCGCAAGCCTCCCCCGCAAATTTATTTTTGCATGGCATAATGCATATGAGTTGTTACAAGTATCGGATCGGTAGATTTCTTTGCGATTCTCGTCTAATTCGGATGGCTATGTGAGTAAAAGTGTTGCGGTCCTGCCACTTTACTGCGAACGCGCCGTGCCCATTATTCCAAAACCGCCGCACACTTTCGTTCGGTGCTTAGGATGAGGATGATGCACATGCAGACCAAGAGCGCAAATTTCGCAGCCCATGCGGACCTCTACTGCGAGGACATGACGCAATACGATATGCGCCGCGCCTCCCTGCGCTTCGCCAATCTCCGCAGTCAGGACCTTGCCGGGCGTGACCTCCGCATGGGCGTCCTGTCCTTTGCGGACCTCGCCGGGGCGGACCTCCGGGGCGCGGACCTCCGGGATTGCGTTTTCACCCACGCCAATCTTGAAGGCGCGGACCTCAGGGGCGCGGACCTTCGCGGGGCCAATCTCACGGGCGCATTGTTACGCTTGGCGATGCTCGACGGTGCGAACCTCAGGGGCGCTCGCCTTTGCCGGGCCAACCTCTCGGATGCGCAATGCGCCAGCCTCGATGCGCGCGGCGCGGACCTCTCCGGGGCGGACCTCACGCGAGCGGACCTTGCCGGGGCGGACCTCAGGGGCGCGGACCTCTCCCGCACCAACATGCAGCACGCGACCGTCGCAGGCGCGAAGCTGGAGAAGGCGAACCTCACGGGCGCGATCCTGCCGCAACAGGCTTGAGGTTCCGACGCTAGCGAAGCGGGGCGCTCGGCAGGGCGCTCCCTTTGTGTTTTTGGGTGGTGTCATTAGGGCACACGGGAGGCGCACCAGCCTTTCGCGGCCCTAAACCCACTTATTGCACCATTCAAATGGAACTGATAAAAGCGAACCACTCAAATCGAACTGAGGGGCTTTCCATGCTGACACGGGCTTATCTCCGGGCTTCCACATCGGAGCAGGACGCAACGCGGGCAAAGGGCGCGCTCCGGGACTTCGCCAAGGCGCACAAACTCAAGATTGCAGGGTGGTATGTCGAGAACGAAAGCGGCGCGTCTCTCAAGCGCCCGGAGTTGTTCCGGCTGCTACAGGACTGCGAACCGGGCGATGTACTCCTAGTCGAGCAGGTTGACCGGCTATCGCGCCTCTCGGCGTCCGACTGGGAAAAGCTCAAGGCGGAAATCAACGGGCGCGACATTCGCGTGGTGGCGCTCGACCTCCCCACAAGCTGGGTCATGGCGGAGGCGAAGGCGGACGATTTCACCCGGCGCATGTTCGCTGCGATCAACGCCATGATGCTGGACATGCTCGCGGCAGTGGCGCGCAAGGATTACGAGGATCGGCGGAGACGCCAGAAGGAGGGCGTAAAGAAGGCGAAGGAGAAGGGCGTATACAAGGGCCGCCCGGAGGATGCGACACGCAATGCAGCCATCCTTGCGATGCTCGGCAAAGAGCAAAGCTGGACCACGATACAAGCAGCAACCGGGTGCTCACGTTCAACCATCGCGCGCCTCGCCAAGAGGTCCCGCATGACAGACGCTTTACATCCTGCTTAAGGTTGGAGCGGCAATCTTTAGAGCGAGCACGGCAGATGGCAGAAGCGACCTTGATTTGCTTCGAGGTGTCACGGGACGACGGAGACGCTGAACATTCGCTTTATCTTGTCTGGTGTAGTCACTGCGGAGAGTGGCACCAGCACGGCGACAAAAGCGGCAAAAAGGTTGTCGGCTCAAGGGGAGCGCATTGCATCAAGCCAGATAGCCCATACTACAGAACGGGTTATCGGCTAGCGGCGGGGGCCTCTGGGTCCCCGTTTGTTTTTTATCTATTGACATGGCCAATTGAATATGACAGTACGCACCCCTATTGGAGGTCCATCCTCCCCCTTCGACAGGGAGCAATGTGAAACCGCCTAGCCTCCCTCGGCTGCTACACCTGTAGCGGGATACACGAGGGGCCACAGAGTTTTGGGGAAACGGGCTAGGAGTACCGGCACTCCGGGAGGCTACAGGTTGGCCACGGAACAACAGAACAATTGCGCCCTCGCGAAGGGGTATCAACGAAAGCGAGAGGCAAGGCTTGGCGGAATTTTCGCTTTCCCAAATGAACGCGCTGCTTGGAGAGTTCCAGCGGCGCTATCAAAACATCTCGGTCACAGCCGTGCGCATTCTCCTTGAGATAGCGCAGTACGACGACACAGAAGGAGATGACAGCGCCCTTCCGTCCATACAGGACTTGGCAGACGCCCTAGACATTCCGCAACCCACGGTTTCCCGGCTCTTGAAGATGCTTGGCAAGGGAGACGGAAAACTTAAGCCGGAAGGCGGCCTTGGTTTGGTCCGCACATTCCGCGACCCTGAGTATCACAAAGTAAAACGCAGCGCATTGACGGAAGCAGGGGCGACGCTCCTTAGCGGCCTCGCTTTCCATCCTGCGCTGAGCGACCAATAAAAGCGGGTTATGCGTCCTCGCTACGTGACGCACCACTAATCTTTCCAAACACCGGAGCTAATGAACAAGACCATATACAAGGTGTTCGCGGGCAGCACTGCGGACAGAACCCATGCGGCAAGCGCCGCGATCATCGAAAAGAACGGCAAGATTGAGGGCGAGGCGCGTGCGCGTGTGCTTCCCGGAGCAACCAATCCCTACGCGCTCCTAGACGGCTACGCACTCGGCCTGTCGGGCATATCCACGGAGGAAGCCAAGGACGCAGACATTCTTTGCGTTTGCACAACTCCTTGGATTGTCGAACTCGCCAACCAACACATTGCGTCCTTGTTGGATAACTACGCAGGAGTGACCGCAGCGGGGCGCGACCTCGCCAACATTGAAGCGTGGGAACGGCTGCGTAAGGAAGCGCTGAGGCTCGGGGGACTGCCCTGCGACAGCGGCAGGGTGCGTTTCGTAGCGTTGTCCGACCTTCACGACAAACTGCATATCGAGAACGCTAGGCGACAAGCGAAGCGGACGCGCAAGGTGGCGCAGCGGAAGGCTGGTGCCTAATGTCCAACCCTTCTGGCAACGGCTTCGTTCAAGACCAACTCCGACCCACCGAGATGCCCAACACGGTGGCCTCGCCTGTCGATACCTATGCGCGTCCCACAGGTGAGAATGCCGCCACGCAGTTCCTCAAGGGGCTCGGGCAACTCGCAGGACCCATCACGACGGCGTTCAAGGACTTCAACAAGGAAGAGAACGACGACGCCGAAGCGCAGGCGCAGTTGAAGGCGCTCCAGGCCAAGCCCGAGGACCTTCGCAAGGAAATCGAGAACGGCAATTTCTACGGGATGGGCCAGAAGCGCGCGCAGACTGCCATGCGGGTGATGGATGCGCAGAACCGCGTCTATCAGGTATCCGCTGAGCTTGACGCCATGAACCAGCGCGGAGAACTCGCAGGGGCGGATGCTCAGGGCCTCATCCACGGGCTCGTTGACCAGCACGCGCAAGCTGTGAGTGGCGATACGCTGGCCGCAAAGACGTTCACCAAAGGGATGGTCCCGGTGATGCGGCAGTACGGCACCGCCATCTTGCGGCAGAACATCGCGCAGGAGCAGGGCAACAAGGAAGCGCAACTCTTCCAGTACATGACCAATCTGCACGACCAAGTGGACAGGGACGCAGAGGCCGCGCCGGAAGAATACGACAGCGCCGCGATGGTCAAGCTCCACAAGCAGGCGCTCTTTCGGACGGCGGACTTCGCGAAGAGCAACCTCCTCCTGTCACAGGATCAAATGGAGAAGGTCCTGGGCAAAGTCGCGCAGCACTACGCGAGCCAGGGCAACGTTGAGGCGCTCGACGCCATCGGAGCCTACGACCGCAACGGCACACCCCTCAGCGCCAAGTTCGGGCCGCAGTGGGATGCTTGGCGCAAGAGCGCTGAGGCCGCAGCGGACGGCAAGAGCAAGGAAGTCGTCAACACAGATGTGGACAACCTCACGGCGCGCGCCAATCGTGGCGATGAGAAGCCCGAGGATTTCTACAAGGCGGTAGACGCAGCGCACGCCAAGGACCCCGGCAACTTCGGGGAGACGCGCAAGGATAACCTCAAGCGCCAGTTCGATAAGCAAGTGGCCATCAAGCAGAAGGCGGCGACCGAGCAACTGGCGGCGCAGCAAGAGGCCAGCGCAGGGCGGGAGTTCGTGGAGCAGGGCGCTCAGGCGCTCATGGCGGGACACGGCTACATGCTCCCATCCGAAGGACGCTTCACGGCGGCTGACGGAAAGGAGCGCACCTACACGCGCAAAGAATATCAGGAGCGCATGTACAACAGGGCGGAAGCGCTGCTTGACGAACAAGGGAAGGCGAAAGGGTGGAGCCCCGAGCAAGTGGCCGCCGCGAAGGTGCGCCTGTACGGACAGAATGGAGAAGTGTCTCCGGTCTACCAGCGCAACTTTGACGACCTCTACACGGGCTCAAGGGCCGGCGTGATGGTCAACTCCGAGCAGCTACCTCAGCGCCTCGCCCAACTGGAGTTCCTCCGCAACACGGACCCAGGGCAGTTCCTCAATCTCGCGGGCCAGAAGGACAAGCAGCAACAGACGTGGATTGCAGCCTACAAGGCGGCTCGTGAGTTCGGGTCCAATCCCGAGAGGGCCTACGCCATAGCCAACCAGCGTGTGTTCAATCCGAGCGCGCAGGAGCGCATCACCGTGAAGGACCTCAACGACAAGGCGGATGAGGTGCTCAAGAAGTTCGCCTCCAACGGCGTGCTTGTGGGACCGATTGCGCGGGAGAAGGCGGTTGCCGCCCTCAACATCCAGATGGCGGCTGGCGTTGCGGACAAGGACATCGTGGACAAAGCCGCAGCGAGCCTCAGCGCATCGCACATCATTGCGAACGGCGTCCCCGTGCATAACAGCCTTCCGGGCGTGGGCGATGCGAACGTGGCCAAGGAATATCTTGAGGACGCGGCGCGCTACTTCAAGCAGAGCAATCCGAGGATAAAGGATCAGCCATTTTCAATAGCCCTGGCGGACGATCCGGCGCGACCGGGAAACTACATCGCCATGCGCACGGACAACATGGAACGGCTTGGGCGAGAGAGCAAAACGGGAAGCGAGATAAAGGACTACGTGCTTCAATATCGGCAACGCGAGCGCGCCACCAAGAAGCGGTGGAATGACTGGTATCACGGGCTTGCAGCGCCCAAGGACACAACGCCGGAACTCTCGGGAGACTAATGGACGATTGCGAATTTATCTTCCCTGACGCGGAAGAAACCAAAAAGAGCGACAAGCCGACACCAGCACAGACTACCGCACCCACTCCGCCCCCTGAGACGCCAAAGCTCTATGTGGACCCGGCCGGATTGCCGGAAGAAGGGAGGGCGCTCCTTACCGCCATCGCTGGAGATGAAAGCCCCGACTACAACGTGATGTATGGAGGCGGACGCTTCAACGGATATGCGGACCATCCGCGCATCCCGGTCCCGATCCGCAGCGGTCCCAACGTAGGCAAGACCTCCACGGCGGCCGGCAAGTATCAATTCATTGAGGGAACCTGGGATGCGCAGGCGCAGAAGCAGGGCCTCAAGGACTTCACTCCGATTTCACAGGACAAGGCGGCCTGGGGCGAAGCGCAAGATGTCTACAAGGCCAAGACAGGGCGCGACCTCACCGAGGACCTCAAGGCCGGGAAGATCAATGAAGCGGCGCGCGCGCTGGCGGGCACTTGGACCTCTCTGCCGGGCGGCATCGAGCAGGGCGCGCAGGCGGGAACTTTTGCCGCGCGTTATGCGGCGGCGCTCAAGGACCCACACGGGCCGCCTCCGGTCTTGTTCTCGGATGAGGGCCTATACCCGGAATATCGCACCACAACGGCGGCGGAACGTCAGCACACATTCATGGACGCCACCAAGGCGGCCTTTAGATACGACACCACAATAGGCATCCTCGCGGACCACATGGCGGTCCCTGTGTTCAAGCCCGAGCCGTTCACGTGGACGCCCGAACTGGTCAAGGAGAAGCTCGGAGCATTCGACAAGGCCACCCAGGATTGGATACAGGACACGGCGGTCTCGCCTTCGCATATCGACTACCTCACGAACCGCGCCATTGAGCGTCTCGATGCGGACAAGGCGATAGCGTCTCAAGGCTTCCTCGGAGGAGCCGCCGCTGTGCTGGGCGCTGGGCTCGTGGACCTTCCGGCATGGGCTGCGGGCGGCCTCGCAGGGAAGGCGCTCATGGGGGCGCGCGGCCTTGCGGCAAGCACAGCCATTGGACGTGTCGCGCAAACGGCGGGCGTCTTTGCGGCAAGCGCCGTGCCTCTCGAAGCGGTCAAGTATTCACTGGAGCCGGGATACAGCGGCGGGGACGCAGCGAAGGGCATCGCAATGGCGGCGCTCTTCGGAGGCGGCTTCGGGGCCATGGGCGAGGTGGGCGGCGCGTATGCCTCCCGCTTCCGCAAGTTCCTTGACGCCGACAACCAAACGCCGTTGCTCGATGAGGCGACGCTCGGAGAGAAGCGCGCACAGTTCGCCGCAGCGACGGGCGCGGAGGTGGCCAAGCCCGAATCTCCCGTCATAGAGCCCACGCGCATGGACCGCTTCTCAAGGTGGTTCGGAGGGTGGGCCGACTTCTCGGTGGGCGGCAAGCTCTACCACTCCCGGAACGACCTCATCAGCGAACTCGCACCGAAGCTCACCACGGTGGCGACCCAGGACCTCACGCAAGGGGCGCGGGACGTGGAGGGCGCGCGGGATTTTGCGCACCGGACCACTGCGCAGTTCAACGCCCGCGTAGAGCACGCAATGAGGGAGTTCTACGAGCCATGGGCGAAGGAGCAGGGGCTCAACGCATGGGCTCGGGCACACCGCCAAGGGGACTTCTACGAGATGGCGCGGCGCTATCACACGGACCCCAACTGGGAGATTGCCGATGTGGACCCGCACGTTGCCGGCTTCGTCAAGAAGATGCGCGAGCTTTTCGCGGATCACATAGCGCTTGCCAAGAGCTACGGCCTCGAAGGCGCGAAGGAGTTGGAGGCGAACGACCTCTACCTGCCTCGCTACTTCAACCGCGCTGCGTGGCGGGCGCAGAGGCTCAAGCACGGGATCGAAGGCATTGAGGATGTCGTTGCGCAGTCGATCAAGGCAGGCGACCCCGAGATAGCCGCCCGCGTGGGCTCGCGTGTTGTGGGCAGGGCCGCTACGAGAGACGCAGAGACGGCGCTCAAGGGCGAAATGAGCATCGACCCCGAGACAGGCAAGAAGTCGCTCACCCCGCACCCCGAGCGCAAGGCAATCGCGGACAAGGCGAACACGGAGACGGACGCTATCGTGCAAGGCCACAAGGCGGACGCAAAGGGGAAGCTCGGGGACATCGAAGCGACCCGCCTACAGGACCGCGCAAGCGCGAAGCTCGATGCAGCCGACAAGCAAGCTGCGCAGAAGGCTGGCTCGGAGGAAACTCTCGATCCTAACTCGGCCGTCTCAAGGGAAGGCATAAGGCAGTCCATCGCGAAGGAGATTGCGCACTGGGAAGCCCTTGAGCGCGATACGAGAGACGCCGCAAAGGCGCTGCCCGAGGCCGCCAAGCAGCAACGCGCAAGGCTGGAGCACGAGGCCAACGACATTCGCGACTTCCACCAGTCCCTCACGCAGCAAGCGGAGGAGGCGTGGGCGGAGGCGATGGAGCGTCAAGGCGCGGCGCTCAGGCAGGAAATCCACGCGGCCCGCACCGAGCAACGCATCCGCGAGCAGAGCGCAGACAAGCTTGCCGAGATGGACGCGCAGAAGGTGCGTGCGGAACGGGACGCGAAGGTGCAGGGCTCGAAGGAGAGCGGCAAACACATCAAGCGCGCCGAACTCGAAGAGGTGAAAGCCCGGTACTGGCTTGAGGCGTTCAACAAGAGGATGGCTGCGTTCGAAGACAAGTTCATCCGGCGTGTCGCGCGCAAGTATGTGGAGACGGTGAACCAGTCCATTGAAGGCGTCCACCCCGACATAGACAGGTCGCTCTCCGTGCGTGACACAGCGTTGCTCAGGGACGCGCTGCGGCAGAATGGCATCGTGGTCGATGAGCAGCTTGCGGATGAGATTGCGGACCTCATCGCGCCCCGGAGCCAGCGCGGCCCCACGCACTTGCGCAGACGAACGGTGCTCGATGAGCATACGCCGTATTTGCCTGTGGGAGGGAAGCCCGGAGAAGCCTTCGCGATGCGGGACCTCATGGAGAACGACTACGAGAAGATCATGGACCGCTACACACGCGCCATGTCCCCCTACTACATCATGGCCAAGCACGGCTTCCAGTCGGAGAGCGCCGCGAGGAAGTACGTTGCTGAGGTGACAAGCGAGTTCAAAGGGATGGATGGCTACAACGACAGTCATGCCTACCGGGACCGCAAGCGGGCGAACTATCTCCTGGACCTCATCTACGGGAGGGACCCGCTCAAGGACATCGATCCGAAGTGGCGTGGCATTGCGGCGGTCATATCGAACCTCTCCTATGCGCGCGGCGGCGGGGGCTTTGGCACGGGGCAAACACACGACACCCGAGAGCTTGTCT
>DAIRCS010000005.1:0-10577 GCA_036796555.1 Rhodoblastus sp.
CCGCAGAACCCGCCGGGCGTCCAGCCGCCGGCCGCGCGACAACCCGGCGTCGTCCCGCCTGTCGACCAAAACCGCCCACGCCCGCCACGGGCGCCGGGCGCCGTTCCGCCGCCGGGGACGACCCAGCCGCCGGCAGCGACCCAGCCTCCGGCGGGGACCGCCCAGCCGCCGGCGACGGCCACGCCGCCCGGCGCTGCCCCCGGCCGTCCGCATGGCGGCGCGCCCCTGCCGCCGCTGCCGGGTCAACCGCCGCAGCGTCCGCCCGGCGCCGGCGTCCCGCCCGTCCAGCCGCCGCCCGGCGCTCCTCCGCCGGCCGGCGCCGCGCCCGTTCCCCGCGTGCCGGACATGCCGCTACCGGCGCAGTCGCCGCCGCGCGCCGGGTCCGGCCGAATCGGGCCGGCCGGGGCAGCCGCGCTCGGCGCCGCCGCCGGCGCGGTCGGCGGTTTCCTGCTCACCCGGCCGGGCGCGGCGCCGCGCTCGCTCGACGCCGTGCAGCGCGACCGCCGCGAATTCCGCGATCGCGACGCGCTGATCTATCAGGAGCCAGGCCGCACGATCGTCCGCGACGGCGACCGCTACTTCCTGCGTCACGACGAGAACGAGCGTTTCCGCGCGCTCGGCGGCGACCTCCGGCAGGAGCGGCGCGGCGATCAGTTCGTGACCATCTATCGTGGCCGCGACGGCGACGAAGTCGTCACCGTCACCGACGCCGACGGCAATCTCGTGCGCCGCTATCGCCGCACGCGCGACGGCGGCGAGGTCGTCATCATCGACAATTCCTATCGCGGCGGTCCTCGCGCCTATGTCGACGAAGTCGTCGTTCTCCCGCCGCCGCCGCTGCGCATTCCGGCCGATCGTTACATCGTCGACGCCGCCGCGGTCGACGAGCGGACGATCTACGATACGCTGACCGCCCCGCCGGTCGCGCCGATCCCGCGCCGCTTCACGCTGGACGAAATCCGCTCGAGCCCGGACGTGCGCGCCTATACGCGCAGCGTCGATCTCGACACGGTGAACTTCGACACGGGCTCATGGACGCTCGCGCCCGATCAGGTCCAGAAGCTCAGCGTCCTCGCGCAGGCGCTGAACCAGGCGATCCAGCGCAACGCCAACGAGGTCTATCTGGTCGAAGGCCATACGGACGCGGTCGGCTCGCCGGTCGACAACCTCTCGCTGTCGGACCGGCGCGCGCAGTCGGTCGCCGAAATCCTGACGCGCAACTTCGGCGTGCCGCCCGAAAACCTGACGACGCAAGGCTATGGCGCGCAATATCCGAAGGTGCAGACGCAAGGGGCCGAGCGGCGCAACCGCCGCGTGGTCGTGCGGCGCATCACCAATCTGCTGAGCGGGCAGAACCAGTAGGCCCCGACGGGCGGCGGCGAGACAGCCGCCGCCCGGCTTTCGATCATCTCTTGCCGAGGCCCGCGAGCCGGCGCATCCGCGCCAGCGCGAGGCCCATCTGCGACCGGCCGGCGCCCGCAATGTCCTTCTCGCCTCCGAGCCCGATGCGCGCGCGAAGACGCAGCGCGGCGACGTCGTAGGGCTGCTTGGCGATGGCCTTGGCGAGCCAGACGCGCGCTTCGTCGAGGCGGTCGCGCGCCGCGAGAAACTGCGCGTAGGCGATCAGATAGTCGAACGCTTCCACCTCGGTGTTGCATTGCCGGTGCAGCGTTTCGGCTTCCTCGAACCGCCCGAGCTTTTCGAGCAGGCGCGCGCGCCATAGCGCGACCTTCAGGGCGTTGGCCTCGTCCACGCCGGCGAGCCGCGAGACGGCGGCGAGCCCTTCTTCATATCGGCCGAGATTGTAGCAGGCTTCCGCGCGCACGAGCGCGGCCGGCAACATCAGCTTTCCGGTCGCCGCGATCTTCTCGGCAAGTAGGGCGGCCTCCGCAAAGCGCCGCTTGCTGATGTGGATTCGCGCCAGCAGCAACATGGCGTGAAGATCGTTTCGATCGGCGACGGCCGGCGCCGACAGCATCCGTTCGGCCAGCGGCGTCAGGCCGGACGAATGATACAATTGCGCCAGCGCGACGGTCAGTTGTGGGTTGTCGCGGTTCTTCGACCATGCGGATTTCAGTGCGAAAAAGGCCGAGGCGTGATGGCCCTGCGCGCGCATCTCGCGGACGGACTTCAATATGTCGGCCGCCTTCGCGCCGCCGCCGTCGTCGACAGCCAGATAGCGTTGCAGCATCCGGTCGATGTTGAAGCGCACGATCGCCGGCGTGACGTGAATCTGGTCTGCGCCGTAGGCCACGTCGCGCGGCGAGAGCACGACGCTCTCGTATGACGGAAAATAGTCGATATTCCCGCGGCGCGCGCAGATTTCGCCGGCCGCCGCGCGCAGGAGCGATTTGCTGTAGGTGTTGGCGACCGCGATGTCGTCGTCGGTGAAGGTCAGATGCAGCGGCGCCGGCGAGACCGTGAGAATGACGCGATAGTCGGGCGGGCAGACGTCGTCCAGAAGATCGAACAGCTCGACCAGCGACGCCCGAACCCTGTCGTAGTCCAGCACATGCAATTCGAAACGCTCCGGCGCCGACTTCAGGACGGCGAGCGGTGGCGGCGAATTGACGTAATAGCCGCTGGCGTGATCGAACCACGCCTCGACATAGCCCAGCGTGATGATCACGGCGTGGCTCGTGGCGAGTTGCCGGTAGAGAGCGTCGAGACTCGCGCGCCGCGCCAGGATTTCCTGCGCCGGGATCGGCCGCGACGCCGGCGCGAGATAAGGATCGATGTAGCGGCCCGGCGCGACCTCGATGGCGTGTGTGGCGAGATCGTATGTCTCCAGCCCGAACGCCCAGCGGATTTGGGGCGCGACCGCGCCCGGCACGTAATTGTTGAGAATTTCGCCGGGGTCGCGGGCCCATTCGCGCTTGTCGACCACGAAGGACTGCATGGGAATGTCGAAGCCGCGCGCGGCCAGTTCCTGCTCGATGTTGCGCGCGAAGCAGGATCCGATCGTGATGATCTTCTGGCCGGGCTCGAGCGTGAAGCTCGAGCTGTAGTGCGGGGCGGCCAGCGGCGCGAAGCGGTTGTCCGGGTCGTCTGCCATTGGCCATGAACCGAACGGATTGCTCTTGCGGCGCGCGAAGGCCTCCTTCGCGGTGAGCTTCAGCAGCGGGGGAGGCGTGGGCGCCTCTGCGCCGCGTGGTTCGGCGGCAGGCTGGCGTTGGGCGAATTCATCCATGGCGGACGCAGACTAGCCAACCTTGCGCGGCGGGTCGACCGGACGGCCGGCGCGCTATTGCGCCGCCGTCGCGCGCCAGTCCTCGTCGAGATCGCCCGCGTCCAGCTTGCGCAGCGCGTCCTCGCGCGCGGCGATGTAGCCGCGCGTGATCGGAACCTTGTCGTGCCGGCGCGCGATCTGCACCTGGAACACGCATTCGCCCTCGATCCGGAAGGTGAGTTCGGAGATCGACAGGTAGAATTCCCACATGCGGCAGAAACGCTCGTCGTAGAGCGCCTTCGCCTCCTCGCGCCGCGCCAGGAAGCGCTCGCGCCACGCCTTCAGCGTCTCGGCGTAGTGCAAGCGCAGGACTTCCACGTCGGTGATGAACAGGCCGGCCTTCTCGACCGAGGCGGCGATCTCCGACAGCGACGGGATATAGCCGCCGGGAAAGATGTATTTCGCGATCCAGGCGTTGGTCGCGCCAGGTCCGTCCGGTCGCCCGATCGTGTGCAGCAGCGCGACGCCGTCCTCCGTCAGCAGCTCGGCCATCTTCGCGAAGAAGCCGTCGTAATGCGCCGCGCCGACATGCTCGAACATGCCGACCGAGACGATCCGGTCGAACGGACCTTGCGTGTCCCGGTAGTCCTCGAGCTTGAACCGCACGCGGTCGGAAAGCCCGCCGGCGCGCGCGCGATCGGCGGACATGGCGAGCTGCTCGGTCGACAGCGTGATTCCCGTCACGTCCGCTCCGCAATGGCGGGCGAGGTAGAGCGCCATGCCGCCCCAGCCCGAGCCGATGTCCAGCGTCCGCTGGCCGGGCTCCATGAGGAGCTTGGCGGCGACGTGCCTTTTCTTGGCGAGCTGCGCCGCGTCGAGGCTCATGCCGGGCTGCTCGAAATAGGCGCAGGAATATTGCCGGTCGCGGTCGAGGAAGAGATCGTAGAGCCGCCCGTCGAGATCGTAGTGATGGGCGACATTGGCGCGCGCCCGTCCGCGTCCGTTGCGCCATAGCGTCGAAGCCAGGCGCCGCGTCAGCCAGATCGCCCGCATGGGCAACGGCGGCGTGCGCCGCACGGCGTTGCTCATCACGAGCCTGAGGAAATCGAGGATGGTCCCGGAGGTCATGACCAGCCGGCCGTCCATGTAGAGTTCGCCGAGCGTGAGTTCGGGATTACGCGCCAGGTCGAAGGGCCCGCGGTCGTCCGTGAACCGGATCGCGATCGGCGGCCCCTCGCCGTCCCCGAAGCTCTGTTTGCTTCCGTCGACATATTCGATCTGGAGATTGCCGCGCCGCACGATGCGCGACGCCAGCGCCGCCAGCAGTCTTTTCATCCTCCGGTCCCCCTGTTCGGTTCGCGCGCGAACCGGGCCGCCGAGCCATGCTGCGTCGCCAGATAGAGGACTCGGCCCCGCCGGCAACCTCGGATCGGCTGGTTTTCCCGATCGCTTTCCGCCGGGCTCTGGATCGTCCGGCGCTCCTCATGTTAGCCTCGGCGCGTCGCCGAGGGGTCGAGAGGCCCCTGGACATTCCGGACAAGGCGGTTGCCGGAGTGAAGACGCGAGGAGGCCCGAAACGGGCGGCAATGGCGCCGTTCGAGCTTCTGGAGTCGCCTCATGCGTATGTCCGCCCGCCTCGGCCTCGGCTTCGCCTTTTCGGTTCTTGTTCCCGTCGCGGCGCTGGCCGGCGGCCATGCGCCGTCCGCGCCCGGGCCCCGGGTGATCCAGCTCGCCGCCAGACCGGTCTACGCGCCGCCGGCGCATGCGCTCTATGGCCCGCCGCAGGGCATACGCCACGGCTGGCGCCATCGCGGGCGCGACGCCGGATTCGCCGGCTTCCCGACGGTCTATGCGCCTGCGGCCGAGGCGGCGGTCGCCGCCCCGACGACGCCGTCGGGCGAATATCTCAGGCCGCGCGCGGCCGTCGTCTACAATTACGCCGGTCCGCCCCCGCTCTGGCAGGGCGACGCCGGCTATGTCGCCCAGCCGGTCATCTACAACGTCCAGACCGTCCTGCGCCGTTACCCGCTGACCGGCATGGCGCCGCTTGTCGGCAAATAGGCGAAGACTGCGCGCCGCCCGAACATGATCTAGCGCAAGGCGCGAGGCTCCCGGCCGGGCAGAATGGCGCCTGTTCGAAGGGGGTGCGGCGATTGATCGCTCGCATTCGAATTCGAAAGATTATAAGAAGTGGCCGGGAGACTGGTCCGCCCGATTTGACAAGGCCCGTCCAACGGGCAGCGACGCGGGCGGATCGCGAAAGGATCGTGGGACATGCGTTACGGGCGCTATTTTGAGGCGGCGATCGGCCAGTTGCGCAACGAGCGGCGGTATCGCGTTTTCGCCAATCTGGAGCGGGACGTGAGCGCCCTGCCGCGGGCGACCTGGCGGGCCGACGACGGCGCGCAGCGCGACGTGACGATCTGGTGCTCGAACGATTATCTCGGCATGGGCCGCCATCCGGAGGTGGTCGAGGCCATGCGCTCCACGGCGGCGAAACTGGGCGCCGGGGCGGGCGGCACCCGCAACATTTCCGGCACCAACGCCCCGCTGGTCGAACTGGAGGCCGAGCTCGCCGACCTCCACGGCAAGGAGGCCGCGCTGGTCTTCACCTCCGGCTGGATTTCCAACCTCGCGGGCATTTCGACCATCGCCGACCTGATGCCGAATTGCCTGATCCTGTCGGACGCGCTCAATCACAATTCCATGATCGAGGGCGTGAAACGGTCCTCGGCCGAGCGCAAGATCTGGCGCCACAACGACGTCGCCCATCTGGAGGAGCTTCTGGCCGCCGAGCCCTGGGAGCGGCCGAAGCTGGTGGTGTTCGAGAGCCTCTATTCGATGGACGGCGACATCGCGCCGATCGCCGCGATCGCGGACCTCGCCGAAAAATACAACGCCATGACCTATATCGACGAGGTCCATGCGGTGGGCATGTACGGGCCGCGCGGCGCGGGCGTGTGCGAGCGCGACGGCGTCATGGGCCGCATCGACGTAATCGAGGGGACGCTGGCCAAGGGGTTTGGGACGCTCGGCGGCTATATCGCGGGCGACGCGGCTGTCATCGACGCGGTGCGCAGCTACGCGCCGAGCTTCATTTTCACGACGGCGCTGCCGCCGGCGGTTGCGGCTGCGGCCTGCGCGGCGGTGCGGGTGCTGAAGGCGCGCAACGACCTGCGGGAACGGCATCAGCGGCAGGCGTGGCTGACCAAGCATGCGCTCGAAGCCGCCGGCCTGCCGGTTCTGGAGAACCCCTCGCATATCGTGCCGGTGATGGTGCGGGACGCGGAGAAGTGCAAGGCGGCGAGCGACCTGTTGATGGAGCGCCACGGCATCTACATCCAGCCGATCAATTATCCGACGGTGGCGCGGGGCGAGGAGCGGCTGCGGATCACGCCGACGCCGCTGCATTCGGACGCGCTGGTGGCCGATCTCGTGGAAGCCCTGGTCGACGTGTGGACGACGCTGGACCTGCCCTTCGTCGAGCCGAAGCTCGAAGCCCCCCGCGCCGACGCCGCATGCGCCTATCCGGAATTCCGCAAAGCCGCCGAGTAAGAGGGCGGCGAAGCGCAAGATGTCAGGGCCGGCTTCGCCGGCCCTTTTTCTTTAACCGAAATCGCCGCGAGCATGGGCCAGCGCAAGGCGCACGCCTGTCGTCGGCGCCATTCTCCCGCTTGCAAGAATACGGAGGATGCGCGCATGCGCACGGCAAGCGGTCTCGATGGCGCCTTTCTCAGTCTCGAAACGCCGGCCATGCCGATGCATGTCGGCTCGCTGCACCTGTTCGAGACGCCGCCGCGCTACAAAAAGGATTTCGCGGCCGAGGTCCGGCGCATGATCGCAGGCCGCCTGCGCCTCGCGCCGATCTTCACGCGCAGGCTTGTCGAGGCGCCGCTCAATTTCGCCAATCCCGTCTGGATCGAGACGGACATCGATCTCGATTTCCATATCCAGCGCGTCGAACTGCCCGAGCCCGGCGCGATCGCGCAATTGCAGGATTGCGTCGCAGATCTCCATGCGCGCCTTCTCGATCGCGCGCGCCCCTTGTGGATGCTCTACGTGTTCGAAGGCCTCGCCGACAGGCGCAAGGCCTATTATGTGAAAATCCATCACGCCCTTCTCGACGGCCAGGCGGGCGCCGCGCTCGCCGCCGCGCTGTTCGACCTCTCGCCCAAACCTGCGCCGGCGAAGCCGCGCGCGAAAAACGCGCCGGAGCGTGAGCCCGGCGCGCTCGGGCTGATCGCCAACGCCGTCCGCCACGACGCCGCGCAATATGCGAAGCTCGTGCGTGCGCTGCCCGATGTCGCGCGCACGCTGGGCGGAATCGTCTTCGGCGGCGACGGGAAGACGGGCGGCGCCAGCGTCGGACGCCTCAGCGACAATATCGCGCTGGGGCCGCGCACGCCGCTCAACGTCACGATCACGGGCGAGCGCAGTTTCGCCGGCGTCACGATCGTGCTCGACGAGGTCAAGGCCATCGCGCGCGCCTGCGACGCCACGATCAACGACGTCGCGCTCGCGCTGTGCAGCGGCGCGCTGTGCCGATGGCTCACGCGCCACGGCGGCCTGCCGAAGAAGCCCCTGATGGCGGCGATGCCGATTTCCCTGCGTGAAAAAGGCGATACGCAGATGACGACGCAGGCGACGCTGAGCCTCGTCAATCTCGCCACCCACATCGCCGATCCGCTGAAGCGGCTGGAGGCCCTGCATGCGGCGTCGGGCGCGACGAAATCCGTGGCCGGCAAAGCGAAGTCGATCATCCCCATGGACTTCCCGACAATCGGCGGGCCGTGGCTGCTGGGCGCCGCCGCCGCGCTCTACGGCCGCTCGCATGTCGCCAGCCTCGCGCCGCCGCTCGCCAATGTCGTCATTTCCAACGTGCCCGGGCCGCCCATGCCGCTCTATGCGGCGGGCCTGCGCATGCGCGACTACTGGCCGCTGTCCATCGTCACGCATGGCGTCGGGCTCAACATCACCATGATGAGCTACGACGGAACGCTCGGCGTCGGCTTTACCGCCGCGCGTTGCGCGGTCGCGGACGCGAACGAACTCGTCGCCGATTTTTCGAGCGCGCTCGCGCAAATGAAGAAGGCGCTCGCCGAACGCGACGCCGCCGCCCCGAAAAGGCGCAAGCCGCGCCCGGCCGCGTGACGCGCGCGCAGGGACGGCTAGACTGCGCCTGAAACGAAGGCCCGCGCGCAGCGGGCCGCAGGAGGCGCGCACATGACCGGCTTGTCAGACTCCATCCGAATCTCTCACGACGGTCCCGTGACCATCGTCGAGATCGACCGTCCGCATCGCCGCAACGCCGTCGACGGCGCGACCGCGAACAGATTGTTCGACGTCTTCAAGGCGTTCGACGCCGACGACAGCGCCTCCGTCGCTGTCTTCTGCGGCGTGGGCGAGGCCTTTTGCGCCGGCGCGGACCTGAAGGCGCTGGCCGAGGGCGACCGCGAGAAGCGGCGCGAGCTCGGCGGCCAGAACACGATGGCGCCGATGGGCCCGAGTCGGCTGAGGCTCAGCAAGCCGGTCATCGCGGCGATCGAGGGCTATGCGGTGGCCGGAGGGCTCGAACTCGCGCTGTGGGCGGACATGCGCGTGATGGCGGAGGACGCGACGCTCGGCGTGTTCTGCCGCCGCTTCGGCGTGCCGCTCGTCGATCTCGGCACCATTCGCCTGCCGCGCCTCATCGGCCATTCGCGCGCCATGGACCTGATCTTGACCGGCCGCCCGGTCGGCGCGGCGGAGGCGCTGAATTTCGGTCTCGCCAATCGCGTCGTCCCGGGCGGCCAGGCGCGCGCCGAGGCGATCAAGCTCGCCCATCAGATCGCCGGTTTCCCGCAGGCCTGCATGCGCGCCGACCGGCTGTCGGCGCTGGCGCAATGGGATCTGGCGGAGGACGAGGCGATCGTGAACGAGATGAAGGGCGGCCTCGCCGTCATCCAGTCCGGCGAGACGCTTGCGGGCGCGCAGCGCTTTGCGGGCGGGCAGGGCCGCCACGGCGACTTCGGGTAGCTATTTGCCCTTGCCGAAGAACAGATCGGCGGCGGTCAGCACGACCAGGCCCGACAGAAAGGCCGCCGTCCCGGCGATGCCGAGGACGATGACCAGGGGATAGCCGACCACGGCGACCGCCGCGACAAGCACGGCCAGCGCGAGGACGATGGCCGTAACGACAAGGCGCGTCGGCTTGCGGGCGGCGGTTTCGGTCGTCGCGACGGCGGCGGTCTGGTCCATGCTTCGGTTCCTCCCGGTTGTGGCCGTTGGAAATGCCTGCCGCTTATGAATGTGGCCGCAAGAAATGTCGATGGAAAGCGGCCGCCGCAGATTGTCGCAGCGGCCCCGCCGCACGTGCGGCTGTCTGGAACAATTGCATGCCGCCCGCGTTGAGCGATTTACGCAGGGAGGTATGGCGGTGGTTCAGACGGACACGCGCAGTGTGGAGCAGATCAGGCGCGATGCGGAGCGCGCCCGCGCCAATCTGACAGATACGGTCCATCAATTGCGCGCGACCGTGTCCGACGCGGCCGGCGATGTCCGGCAGCGCTTTTCCGCAGAATCGATCAGGGACGAACTGGTCGACGCGGCGCGGCGCAACCCCTTGCAGACGGCCGCCGTGGGCGCTCTGGTCGCCTGGCCGGTCATGCGCCTCGTCCGCGCGATTCCCTTGCCAGTGCTGATGATCGGCGCCGGCCTTTTCCTCACGGGGTCGAAGTCCGGGCAGGATCTGTCGCGCAAGGCGGTCGATCGCGCCGCCGATGTCGCCGGCGACTTGCGCGAGCGGGCGCACGGTCTCACGGACGCCGCGAAGGAAAGCGCGGGGCGCCTGTCCGATCAGGCGGCGCAGCTCGCCGACGATCTCCGCGGCAAGGTGCAGGACGCGGCGGAGAAGGCGGCCGCCGTCACGTCCGAGGCGTCCGCGCGCGCCACGGCGTTCGTCTCCGAATTGACGCCCCCGTCTGGCGTGGGCGGCCTGGACCCCGCCTCCATTGCGGCCGCCACGCGCGACGGCGTGGACACGGCGCGCGAAGCCGTCCGCAGCGCGCAGCGCGGCGCCCTGTCCACGGCCGAGGACGTGCTCGCGTGGGCGAAGGCCAATCCCCTACTTGTCACGGGGCTCGCCGTAGCCGCAGGCGGTTTTATCGCCAGCGCCTTGCCGCCGACGGCCGCCGAGCGAAGCGTCGCCGGAAAGGTGTCGGGCGCGGTGCGGAGCGCGGCGCGCCAGGGGGTCAACGCCGCCGTCGGCTCGGCGGCGCTGGCGGCCGTCGACATGGCGCGACGCGCGGCAAAGGAAGGTTTCGATCCCGATCGCCTCGAACGCGCGGCGCGCGACTATGGCGAGCGGACCACGAAAGCCGCGGACGCCGCGGCGGCGGCGATGGGCGAGCCGCCCGTCGACGCCCGGAAA
>DAIRCS010000005.1:10587-60581 GCA_036796555.1 Rhodoblastus sp.
ACAATCCTGAGACGGGAGACAATTGTCATGGGCGAGCAAACTCCAATCGCCGGCGAGGCGGCGGCGACGGCGCAGCGCATCGCCGGAAAGGCGCGCGACGCCGCGAGCGCGGCGACGGAAGCGGTCAGCGCCGGCGCGGGCGACCTCGCGGACAATGCGAAGGAATTCGCCGATAGCGCGAAGGAATACGCGGCCCGCGGGCGCGATGCGATCATCGACGGGCTCAATCAGCGCAAGGGCGTGGGCGCCGATTATGTCAGCGGCGTCGCGGAGACCCTGCGGGTGGTGGCCGGGGAACTCGACCGGCAAATGCCCTATGCCGCAACCTACGTCCGTTCGGCCGCCGACCAGGTCGACAATGTCGCCGAGGGCGTGCGCAGCGGCGACGTTTCCCAATTCGTGCGGCAGGCGCAGCGCTTCGCGCGCGAGCAGCCGACGCTCGTCGCGGGCCTTGCGATGCTCGCGGGTTTTGGCGTGGTGCGGTTGATCCGTAACGCGGGCGCGGCCGACGACACGACGGGCGACGCATGAGCACGATCGAAACGCGCTCGATACCCGAGCTGCTCGAGAACGCCGTGCGCCATGCCTCGGAGCTGTTCACAGACGAGGTCGCTCTCCTGCGCGCCGAAATTTCCGAAAAGCTGTCGCTCGCCGGCAAGGGCGCGGTCATGATCGGCGTCGGCGCCGCGCTCGTCGTGCCCGCGCTGGTTCTGATCCTGCTTTCGATCGCAGCTCTCCTGACCGAGCGTGGCGGCCTGGCGCCGTGGCTCGCCGATCTGGTCGCCGGCGCCGGCGCGCTGCTGGTGGGCGCGCTCTTCGCATGGATCGGCGCGAGCCGCCTGTCCGCGAAGCGACTCGCGCCGCGCGAGACGATGGAAGCGCTGCGGCGCGACAGGATCGCCGTGAAGGAGATGGTTCGATGAATGCTGGCTCGTCCGACCTGCGCGACCTCGGCGCCGCGCTCTCGACGTCGCTGCGGGAGCATTCGTTCGGCGCCGCTCTTCTGGGCATGGGCCTCGTCTGGCTCGTTGCGTCGCGCGCCGGCGCTGCGCCGGCGGCTGGCGGCTCGACGGTCCGTCAGGCCGCGCGTCGTGCAAAGGAAACGCTGGCCGAGAGCGGAAGCGCGGCCCGCGAGGCGCTGCGGGAGAAAGCGGACACGGCGACGCAGGCGATCCACGACGCGACGGACGACTGGACGGAAGCCGCGCGCGGCGCCGCGACGGAGGCGGCGGAGAAAGCGGCCGAATTGGCGGATCGCGGGATGGACTACGCCGCTCCCGCCGCGGGACAGGTCCGCGCCGTGCGCGAGCGGATCGCGGCGGCGCTGGAGAAGGAGCCTCTTCTTCTCGCCGCCGGCGGTCTGGCGATCGGCGCGGCCATCGCCGCGACTCTGCCGGTCGCGGGCGCCGCGCGAACGGCCGCCGGGGAGGCCGACGCGGCGACGCGCTAACTAGGCCTTGCCGCTCATCCACGCCTTGAAGGCGAAGGGCAGGGTGAAGCTGATCAGCAGGAAGCGCGCGAGATGGTGCGCGCCGACATAGAGCGGGTCGATGCCGAGCGCGAAGGCGAGCAGCGTCATCGCCTCCAGCCCGCCCGGGGAGAAAGCGAGAAGGGTCTGCGCGAAGGGCAGCGACAGCGCGACTCCCGCCCCGACGGCGAAGACGCCCGCGATCGCCACGGCGACGAAGAACGAGCCCAGCGCCGCCGGCGCGGCGCGCGCGAACAGCCGCCAGTCGAAGCCGATGAAGCGCGCGCCCACCCACGCGCCGATCAAGACCTGCGCGACAATGGCGAGAGAAGGCGGCGGCCGGCCGGCGAAACCCAGCGCGTGCGCGCCGCCGGACACCAGCATCGCGCCGAACAGCATGCCGCCGGCGACCCGGCCCTTTTCCATGGCGAAGCCGGCGAGGCCGCCGAGCGCGATCAGGACCAACAGGGTCGAGACCGGATCGATCGGCCCGGTCGGCATGGCGCCGGAAATCGATGTCGATTCGGCGACGATCAGCGGCACGAAGCCCATGAGCAGGAAGACGCGCAGCACCTGCACGACGGCGACGCGCGAGAGATCGGCGTCTTCCCGCGTCGCCGCGACCGAGAACACGTAGGACAGGGCGCCCGGCACCGAGGCGAAGAAGGCGGTGGAGCGCGACCAGCCCGGGGCGCGCGCGAGGATTTTCGCGCAGGCGAAGGTCGAGAGCGCCACGCTGACCGACATGACGGCGATGGAAAGCGGATAGGCGGCGATCTTCTGCAGCATCTGCGGCGTCACCGCCGCGCCGACGGCGACGCCGGACGACGTCATCGCCGCCCAGCGGAAGGGCGTCGACAGGGGCTCGGCGAGCCGCAGCGCGGCCAGGATCGCCGTGCCGATCATCGCCCCCGACAGCCAGCCGGCCGGCACGCCGACGGCGGCCACGCCGGCGCCGCCGAGCGCCGCGCCCGCAATGGTGAAGAACTGAGCGGCGAGCGGCGGCAAGCCGAGGCGCGACGGGTCCGGACGGCTCACCGTCTGACCCAGGCGGCGATCCTGCGCGCGGCTTCCGCGATGTCGGCGGGATCGCGCGCAAAGCACAGCCGCAGAAAGGCCTCGCCGCCCGCCCCGAAAGCCTTGCCGGGCGCGAGGCCGACGCCGGCCTCGTCTACGAGCCTGAAGGCGAGCTTGCGCGTGTCGTCTTCGCCGACGACCGACAGGAACAGGTAGAAACCGCCCTCGGGCGCCGCGAAGCGCAGGCGCTCGAGGCCGCCCAGCGTCTCGCAGAGCGCGGCGCGGCCGGCTTCGGCGCGGGCGCGCTGCAAGGCGACGAAATCCTCGCCGTTGTCGAGCGCCTCGATCGCGCCGCGCTGCACGAACAGCGGCACGCCCGAGGTCGAATACTGGATCATGTTCTCGATCGTCTGGCCGAGCGCCGGCGGCGCCTCCAGCCAGCCGCACCGCCACCCGGTCATCGCCCAGTTCTTGGAGAATGTGTTGACGAAGAGAATGCGGTCGTCTTCCGCCATCACGTCGTGGAACGACGGCGCGCGGCCGCCGGCGTAGTGGAAGCGCCCGTAGATTTCGTCGGCGACGATCCAGAGCCCGTGCTGGCGCGCGAGCGCGAGAATGGCCCGCAATTCGTCCGGCGTCGCGGTCCAGCCAGTCGGATTGGCGGGCGTATTCACGAAGATCGCGCGCGTCCGCTCGCCGACGGCGTCCTTCAGCCGTCCGAAATCGAGCCGCCAGCGGGCGCCGGAGCCCGCCCCGGCGAATTCGAGCGGAACTTCCACGGTCTTCGCCCCGGAGATCGTCAGCGCGCCGGAAAAATTCGGCCAGGCGGGCGTCAGCACGATCGCCTCGTCGCCCGCGCCCGCGACGATGCGGGTGGCGAGTTGCAGCGCGTGCATGCCGCCGATGGTCGCGAAGAAGCGCTCGGGCGCGAAGGCGCCCGCGCCGTCGGCGAAAGGCGTTCCGTAGACCCGCGTCATCATGCGCGCGACGGCGGCGCGAAAATCGGGATGGCCGCGCTGCGCGGTATAGAAAGTCTCGCCGGCCTCGAGCGAGCGCATGCAGGCCCGCACGATATTTTCAGCCGTCGGCAGGTCGCCCTCGCCGACCCACAGCGGCATGAGGCCCTGCCGGCCCTGCCCGTAGTTGAACACCTCCACGATCCCGCTCGCCGGCGCGCCCGTGGCCTCAGGCCGGGCGGCGTCGAGAAACCGCGCTTGCGGATCGGGGGCGGGACGATTCACGGGCGTGGCCTTGCGCAGGGCGGCGAGCCATGTCCCGCCGCGGACGCCTTGCGCTTACTGGATCGACGCTGCGGCGCCAACCGCGCGAGCCCCGCGCCGCAAGCGCGGGAGCCGTGCGCGGCGCGCGCTTACTTCTTGACGAGCGCGTCGCGGATTTCTTCCAGCAGAACTTCCGAACGCGGCGGGGCCGGCGGCGCTTCCGGCGCGGCGGCGGCCGGCTTCTTCAGGCGCTCGATCTGCTTGATGGCGATGAAGAGGACGAAGGCGATGATCAGAAAATTGATGACGGCGGTGATGAAGCTGCCGTAGCCGAGCACGGCGCCGGCCTTCTTGGCGTCCGCATAGGCCGGATGGCCCTGGATGGCCGCGCTCAGCGGCAGATAATAGTTCGAGAAGTCGAGGCCGCCCGTAATCGCGCCGATGATCGGCATGATCACGTCGCCGACCAGCGAATCGACGATCTTGGAGAAAGCGGCGCCAATGATGACGCCGACCGCCAGGTCGACGACATTGCCCTTCATCGCGAAATTCTTGAAATCCTGGAGCATCGAAAAATTCCCCATAGAATCTGCTTGCGGTTCGCACCGGCAAGCTGCCCACGGTCACATGCTTAGCTTGATTCCGGCGACCGGGACAGTAGCGTTGCGGCTAATGATGGCGATTTCAGGCGCGACGGAGAAGGAACGGGGCGGATGATCGAGGCCTGGGCGGCGGTTCTGGCGACGCTCGCCTATATCTGCGCCCTGTTCGCCGTGGCGCACTACGGCGACACGATCGGCAAGCGCTTCGTGCGCGGGCCGGCGCAGACGCTGGTCTATTCGCTCTGCTTCGCCGTTTATTGCACGTCCTGGACCTTCTTCGGCTCCGTCGGCCTGGCCACGACCTCCGGCCTGCAATTCCTGCCGATCTACGTCGGGCCGCTCCTCGTCATCGTCTTCGGGCGGCGGCTGCTCAGCCGCATGGTCGTGCTCGCGAAGAATCACAATATCACCTCGGTCGCCGACTTCGTCGCCGCCCGCTACGGCAAGGCCGAGAGCGTGGCGATCTGCGTGACGCTGATCTGTGTGGTCGGCACGGTCCCCTACATCGCCTTGCAGCTCAAGGCGGTCTCGGCGTCGCTGCACATGGTGCTCGGTTCGATCGAGGCCGAGAAGGTCGTCTCGCATTCCGATTCCCTGCAGTCGAGCGTGCTCGTGCCGCTGGTGCTCGCGGGCTTCGCCATGGCGTTCGGCACGCGGCGCGTCGACGCGACCGAGCATCAGGACGGCCTGATGCTGGCGGTCGCGACGGAATCGCTGGTCAAGCTCGTCGCTTTCCTGGCCGTCGGCATAGCCGTGACCTGGGGCCTGTTCGGCGGCCTCGGGGATCTGTGGGCCCGCGCGGCGTCGACGCCGCGCATCGCCAGAATCTTCGCCGAGCCCGTCGACTGGACGACCATGGTCGTCATGACCGGCCTGTCGGCGATCGCCATCCTGCTGCTGCCGCGCCAGTTTCATGTCGCCGTCGTCGAAAATCACGACGCGCGCGACGTCAAGGCGACAGGCTGGCTCTTCCCGCTCTATCTGGTCGCCATCAACATTTTCGTCGTGCCGCTGGCGGTCGCCGGCCTGCTCGTCTTTCCCGAAGGCGCGATCGACCGGGACATGACCGTGCTCGCCCTGCCGCTGCAGGCGGGCCGGCATATTCTGGCGGTGTTCGCCATGCTCGGCGGCATTTCCGCCAGCATGGCGATGATCATCGTCGAATGCGTGGCCCTCTCGATCATGATCTCCAACGATCTGATCCTGCCGCTCGTCCTGCGTCGTCGCCGCGCGCTGACCGTCGCCGCGCCGGGCGACATCGGCTCGCGCATTCTCGTCGTCCGTCGTGTGGCGATCCTCGTCATTCTGGCCCTGGGCCATGTCTATCTGCGTTTCTCCAACGAGGCGGCGCTGGTTTCGATCGGCCTCATCTCCTTCGCCTGCATCGCGCAGATCGCGCCATCCTTCTTCGGCGGCCTGTTCTGGCGCGGCGGCTCGTCGGTCGGCGCCATCGCCGGCATGGCCATCGGCTTTCTGGTCTGGGCCTACACGCTGTTCCTGCCCTCGCTCGATCTTTCGCCGGGCCTCGTCGGCAGGATCGTGGAAAGCGGCATGTTCGGGATCGCCGCCCTCAAGCCGACCGCCTTGCTCGGCTTCGAGCTGCCGAAAATCGTCAACGGCGCCATCGCCTCCCTGACGTTGAATCTCCTCACCTTCGTCGTGGTCTCGCTGCTCCGCGCGCCCTCGCGGCTGGAGCGGCTGCAGGCCGCGAGTTTCGCGCAGCGCTCCGAGCTGCCGGCGCCCGGCTCCTTCCGCCTGTGGCGCGCGAGCGTGACGGCCGGCGAGCTGGAGGCGACCGTCGCGCGCTATCTCGGCGCGGCGCGCGCGCGCGAATCCTTCGATTCCTTCTTCGCCTCGCGCGGCCAGACGCGGGAACGCAGCGCCGAGGCCGACGTGCATCTGCTGCGCTTCGCCGAGCGATTGCTGGCGTCGGCCATCGGCGCGGCGTCCTCGCGCCTCGTGCTGTCGCTCGTGCTGCGGCGGCGCAACGTCTCGCACAAGGCGGCGCTTCGCCTGGTCGACGAAGCCTCGGCCGCGATCCAGTATAACCGCGACCTTCTGCAATATGCGCTCGACTTCGCCCGCCAGGGCATCACCGTCTTCGATCGCGATCATCGCCTCATCTGCTGGAACCGCGAGTTCCGCGACCTGTTCGATCTGCCGGGCGACGCGCTGCGTGTCGGCGTCGGCATCGAGGAGATCGTGCGCTTCAACGCGCAGCGCGGCCTCTACGGCCAGGGCGTCGGCGAGGAATTCGTCGCCACGCGCGTCGATCTGCTGCTGAACGAGCGCAAGCCTGTCCGCCTGCGCCTCTACCCCTCCGGCCGCGTGATCGAAATCCGCTCCGCCGCCATGCCCGACGGCGGCGTCGTGACGACCTACACGGACGTGACCCCGCAGGTCGAGGCGGAAGAGGCGCTGGCCGCCACCAACGAGTCGCTGGAGCAGCGCGTCCGCGACCGCACCAACGAGCTGGAGCGCCTGAACGGCGAGCTCGCCGCCGCCAAGGCGACCGCCGACGCCGCCAATCTGTCGAAGACGCGTTTTCTCGCCGCCGCCAGCCACGACATCCTGCAACCGCTCAACGCGGCCCGCCTCTATGCGACGTCGCTGTCCGAACAGGTGCGCGCCGGCGCCGCGCAGGGCGGCGAGCAGACGCTGAAGCTCGCCGGCAATGTCGACGCCTCGCTCGAGGCGGTCGAGGAAATCCTGACCGCGCTGCTCGACATTTCGCGCCTCGACGCCGGCGCCACGACGGCGGAAATCGGCGCATTGCGGCTCGAGGACGTGTTCCGTCAGCTCGCCATCGAATTCGCGCCGCTCGCGAAAGCGAAGGCGCTGGAGCTCGGGTTCGTGCATTCGAGCCTCTCGGTGCGCTCCGACCGGCGCCTGCTGCGCAGGCTGCTGCAGAACTTCATCTCGAACGCGATCAAATATACGCCCGCCGGCCGGGTGCTCGTCGGCGCGCGAAGGCGGCCGGACGGGCGCGTGCGCATCGAAGTCTGGGACACGGGCCTCGGCATTCCCGAGGAGAGCCGCGCCGACGTTTTCCGGGAGTTCGCGCGGCTCGAATCGGCGCAACGCTCCGCGCCGGGCCTCGGTCTCGGCCTCTCCATCGTCGAGCGTCTGGCGCGCGTGCTGGAGGCGGATCTCGGCCTGCGCTCGCGCGTCGGCGCCGGGTCTGTCTTCTTCGTCGACATACCCTTGTCTCCGGCGACCGGGAGCGAACCCGAACCCGCCGTGGCCGACGTTGCTCCAGCGCCCGCGACGCTTGCCGGACTTGCAATCTGCGCCATCGACAACGAGCCGCGCATTCTCGACGGCATGCGCATCCTGCTCGAAGGCTGGGGCTGCACGGTCGTCACCGCCGCCTCGCGCGCCGAGGCGATCGCGGCGCTGGAGACGGCAGGCCTGCGGCCGGACGCTGCGGTGGTCGATTATCATCTCGACGCCGACAACGGCCTCGACGTCATCGCCGCGCTGCGTGCGCGTTACGGCGCCGAACTGCCGGCGGTTCTGATCACCGCCGACCGCACCGAGGAATTGCGCGCGGAAGCCGCGGCGCGCGAGATTCGCGTTCTCGCCAAGCCGCTCAAGCCGGCCGCGCTCCGCTCGCTGCTCGCGCAATGGCGCGTGACGCGCAGCGCGGCGGAATAGGGAGCAAGTAGCGAATAGGGACGCCGGCGTCGCCCCCGATCTTCCCTATTCGCTATTTCGCTACTCGCTACTCGCCAGGAACGCTCTGCGGCCGCTCGCCAGCGCCTCGTCCAGCAGCTCGATCCGGTCCTGACCCCAGAAAACCTCGCCGTCGAGCACATAGGACGGCGAGCCGAACACGCCGGCTTCGAGAGCCGCCTTGTTGTTGGCGGCGTAGGCGTCGCGGGTCGGCTGCGATTGCGCGTCGGCGATCAGGACGTCCGCATGATGGCCCGTCTCGTTCAGGACGGCGGAGACATTGGCGGCCTCGCCCAGATTGATTTCCTTTTCGAAGACTGCGCGAAAAGCGTTCGAGAGATAGACGTTCGGATCGTCGCCGCGCGCCAGCAGCGCCAGCGCCACGCAATCGGCGAGCGTCGGGTCGAACGGCCAGCCTTTCGGCTTCAGCGCGAAATGCAACTCGCGCTTCTCGCGCCAGCGCTTCAATTCCATCGTGCGATAGGCGACGCGCAGCGGATGGCGCTTGGCGAGCGGCAGGCCGCCCGATTGCGGAAAGACCTCGCCGAGATTGACCGGCCGGTAGTCGATGGTCGCATCGTGCTTGCGCGCGACGCGCGTGAACAGGTCATGGCCGATATAGGCCCAGGGCGAAACGATGGTGAAATAATAGGCGATCTGGCGGGACATCGGCTTTCTCGGCGTTTCCGTCCGGCGAACTTAGCAACGCGCGCGAAAAGGAGGAAGACGGCGCGGGCTTGCCCTGCCATGCGCCGGCGTTAGCCTCGCGCGAACGAATCCGCGCGGCGCGCGAAGGGCGAGGCATGAACGAGAAGCTGATCGAGCAAGGTTTCTACGCCACCGGTCCGGCGACGATCGCCTCCGTCTCCACCTATCTCGAAATGCGCGCCGCGCCGCCCCTCGCGGCGTTCGCGAACGATCCGGCCATTCGCCCGGCGCGTCTCGACGCGGCAAGCTACCGCAAGCTCTTCCTCGCCGTCGGCGCGGACTATCTCTGGGTGGACCACGCGCGTCGCGGCGACGACGAACTGCGCGCCATCCTGACAGATGACGCGATCGAAACATGGACCGTCGAGGCCGACGGCGCGGTTGCGGGCTTCGCCATGCTCGATTTCCGCGAGGCGGAGATCTGCGAATTGCGCTATTTCGGGTTGGTCCGGGCGGCGATCGGCTGCGGTCTCGGGCACCGCCTGTTGCATGTGGCGATCGCGCGCGCCTTCGCGCGGCCGATCCGGCGCTTCTGGGTGCGCACCAGCACGCTCGATCATCCAGCCGCCCTGCCGCTCTATGTTCGCGCAGGCTTCACGCCTTACAAGCGGCACGTGTCCGTCAGTCCCGACCCGCGCCTGACCGGTCTCCTGCCGCGCGACGCCGCGCCGCAGATCGCCATCCTCTGAGTTTCAGGTCGCCAGCCGCAATTCCTCTTCCGCCTGCATGAACGCGAGGATTTCCGGCGTCGGTTGCGGCGGATCGATGGCCGGCAGGCCAAGCGCCGCCAGCATGTCCGCGAAGGCGACGAAGCGCTTTTCCTTCGGCGCATAGAAGCAGCCCTTGGCGAGCATGACCGCGGCGACGATGTCCGATCCGTCGCGTCCGCGCGTGATGAAGCGATGCTCGAATATGCCGTTCGTCTCCGTCCACCAGCGGATGCGCGTCTCCACGCGGAACTTGCGAAACGCCTTCAATTCGCGCCGGAAGCGGATTTTGGAAGCGAGCAGCATCGGCCGCCATCCGCGCGCGAGCGCCGCGCGCAGCATGCCAGTGCGGATGAAGAGATCGAGCTGCTGGATATCGGCAAACGCTGGGTAGCGGCTGTTGGTCATGTGCATGTTGATGTCGAGATCGCTCGGCAGCACGCGATAGAAGCGTGTCGACACGCAATCCGGCAGTGCGAGTTTTGACCGGAAGGGCAGGGCCAGCAGGAACAGGATGAGACGCAGCCAGAGGTTCATGTCGTGAGTCCGAAATGACAACGCCGGCCGCGTGGGCCGGCGTGACAACAATTACGGGACGACGGCCTCGCCCTTCGAGACGCCCGCTGCGCGGGCTCCTCAGGGTGAGGCCTCTTTATATCCACCAACCCTCATGCTGAGGAGGCGCTGCAAGCGCCGTCTCGAAGCATGGCGGAGCCCGCTACGCTACGCAGCCTTCTTCGGCGCGAACTTGCCGTAGAAGGTTTCGCCTGTCTTCGCCATCTCGCGCAGCAGCGCGGGCGGGGCGAAACGGTCGCCGTATTTGGCGGTCAGCCTATCGGACAGCTCCACGAAGGTCTTCGTCCCCATGAAGTCGATGTAGGAGATCGCCCCGCCCGTGAATGGCGCGAAGCCGAAGCCGAGGATCGAGCCGACATCGGCCTCGCGCGGATCGGTGATGACATGATCCTCCACCGTGCGCGCGGCTTCCACCGCCTGCACCACCAGGAAGCGCTGCTTCAACTCCTCGACGTCGAGCGTATCGGGATCGAGTTGCTTGGGCTGCAGCGCCGATAGCCCCGGCCACAGGCTCTTCTGGCCCTTGCCCTTCTCGGGATAGTCGTAAAAACCCTTGCTGTTCTTGCGGCCGAGGCGGCCCTGCTTCTCGACCATTTCCAGCATCAGCTTCTTCTGGTCCGGATTGATGGCGTTGGGACCGAGATCGGCTTCGGTCGCCTTCATCACCTTCAGCCCGAGATCGAGGGCGACCTCATCCGAGAGCGACAGCGGACCGACCGGCATGCCGGCCATCCTGGCGCAATTCTCGATCATCGCCGGCGGCACGCCTTCGAGGAACATCTCGTTGCCTTCGGCGATGTAGCGGCCGACGCAGCGGTTGGCGTAGAAGCCTCTGCTGTCGTTCACCACGATCGGCGTCTTGCCGATCATGCGGGTGTAGTCGAGCGCGGTCGCCAGCGCCGCATCACCGGTGTTCTTGCCGAGGATGATCTCGACCAGCATCATCTTGTCGACCGGCGAGAAGAAGTGGATGCCGATGAAATTTTCGGGCTTGCCGGCTTCGGTGGCGAGCGAAGTGATCGGCAGCGTCGACGTGTTCGACGCGAACACGACGTCCGGCCCGAGCACGGCCTGCGCCTTCTTCGTCGTCTCGGCCTTCACGCCGCGATCCTCGAACACGGCTTCGACCACGAGATCGCATCCCCTGAGATCGGCGTAGTCGGCCGTCGGCTTGATGCGGCCGAGCAGGGCGGCCTTGTCGGCTTCGCTCGCGCGTCCTTTCGCGACGCGCGCGGAAATCAGCGCGTCCGAATGCGCCTTGCCCTTGTCGGCGGCGGCCTGATCGCGGTCGACCAGAACGACCTCCGCGCCGGCGCTCGCCGTCACATAGGCGATGCCCGCGCCCATGAAGCCCGCGCCGATCACGCCGATCTTCTTCAGGCTCGTCTTCGGCTCGGACTTCGGCCGGCGCGCGCCCTTGTTCAATTCGCCCATCGACAGGAACAGCGAGCGGATCATTGCCGCCGCTTCCTTCGAACGCATGATCTGCGCGAAATAGCGACTTTCCACCGTCAGCGCCTGGTCGATCGGCAATTGCAGACCTTCATAGACGCATTTCAGGATCGCCTTCACCGCCGGATAATTGTCGTAGGTCTCCTTGCGGTAGAGCGCGTTCGCCGGCGGCCATATCATCATGCCCATCGGCGAGAAAATCTTGCCCGAAGGCGTCTTGAAATTCTTGTCGTCCCACGGCGCGACAGCCTTGCCGCCGCCCTTGATCCACGCCTTCGCGCGAGAGACGATTTCGCCTTCCGGCGCGACCTCGTGCACGAGGTTCATCTGCTTGGCTTTCGCGGGCTTCCACGAATCGCCCTTGAACAGGAATTGCAGCGCGTCCGGCGTCGCCATCAGGCGCGGAATGCGCTGCGTGCCGCCGGCGCCGGGGAACAGCCCGACCTTCACTTCCGGCAGGCCGACCTGCGTCTTGGCGTTGTCGGCAAGCACGCGATAATGGCAGGCGAGCGTGATCTCGAAACCGCCGCCGAGCGCGACGCCGTTGACGGCCGCCGCCCACGGCTTGCCGCAGGTCTCGATCTTGCGGAAAATCTGCGCGCCGCGTCCGGCCTGCGCGACGAACGCCTTCATCGCGGCTTCCTCGCCCTGCGCCTTCACGGCGTCTGCGAACTGGCGGCGCCCGGCTTCCATCATCGACAGATCGGCGCCGGCGCAGAACGCATCCTTGCCGGACGTCAGCACGACGCCCTTCACGGATGCATCCGAGGCGACATGCGCGACGATTTTTTCGAGCTCGTCCATCAGCGACTGGTCGAGCACGTTCATCGGCTTGCCCGGCATGTCCCACACGAGGGTGACGATGCCGTCGGAATCCTGATTGTATTTGAAGTTCACGAGGTTCATGTTCCGCTCCCGTTCGGAAGCCGTCATTGCGAGCGAAGCGAAGCAATCCATCCACCGGAGCTTGATCCAGATGAGGGGATGGATTGCTTCGTCGCTTCGCTCCTCGCAATGACGGAAAGGTTGTTCCTTAGACCCGCTCGATGATCGTCGCCGTACCCATGCCGGCGCCGATGCACAGCGTGATCAGCGCCGTCTGCTTGCCCGTGCGCTCGAGTTCGTCGAGCGCGGTCGAGACCAGCATTGCGCCGGTCGCGCCGAGCGGATGGCCCATGGCGATCGCGCCGCCGCACGGATTGACCTTCGCCGGATCGACGTCGAACGCCTGGTTGAAGCGCAGCACCACCGAGGCGAAGGCCTCGTTGACCTCGAACAGGTCGATATCCTTGATGCTCATGCCGGCCTTGGCGAGCAGCTTCTTGGTCACGTCAACCGGGCCGGTCAGCATGATCGCCGGCTCCGAGCCGATATTGCAGAACGCCTTGATTTTCGCGCGAGGCTTCAAGCCGGACTTCTTGCCGGCCCCCGCCGAGCCGATCAGCACGGCGGCCGCGCCGTCGACGATGCCCGACGAATTGCCGGCGTGATGGACGTGGTTGATCGCCTCGATTTCCGGGTAGCGCTGGATCGCCACCGCGTCGAAGCCGCCCTGTTCGCCCATCATGACGAAGGAAGGCTTCAGCGACGCGAGCGCCTGCATGTTGGCGTCGGGCCGCATGTGCTCGTCATGGTCGAGGATGGTCACGCCGTTCACGTCGCGCACGGGCGTGACGGTTTTGGCGAAGCGGCCTTCCTTCCAGGCCTGCGCGGCGCGCTTCTGCGACTCGACGGCGTAGGCGTCCACATCGTCGCGCGAGAAACCGTATTTGGTGGCGATGAGATCGGCCGACACGCCCTGCGGCATGAAATAGGCGGGGATGGCGATGGAGGGATCGACCGGCCACGCGCCGCCTTCCGCGCCCATGCCGACGCGGCTCATGCTTTCGACGCCGCCGCCGATCGTCATCTCGTGCTGGCCGGCCATCACCTGCGCGGCGGCGAAATTCACGGAATCGAGTCCAGAGGCGCAGAAACGGTTGATCTGCACGCCCGGAACATGGTCGCCGAGACCGGCGGTCAGCGCGGCCGCGCGCGCGATGTCCGAGCCGGATTCGCCGACCGTGTCGACGCAGCCGAGGATCACGTCGTCGATCAGATGCGTGTCGAGATTGTTGCGTTCCTTGACGGCGCGCAGCGCGCCGGCGGCGAGCTGCAGCGTCGAGACCTCATGCAGCGAGCCGTCGGACTTGCCGCGCCCGCGCGGCGTGCGCACGGCGTCGTAGATGAATGCGTCTGCCATGTGGTGCTCCCTTGCGGCGCTCGTCTTTGCAACTCACGAGTCGCAGTCGGTTGTCATTCTCCCCTCCCCCTTGTGGGGAGGGGCGGGGGAGGGGGTCGGGAAGCCCTGCGAGATTGGCGAACCCGCACATCCGGTAAGGTTTCCCGACCCCCCACCCTAACCCTCCCCCGCAAGGGGAGAGGGAACAAGGCGCGTATCAAAACTCAGAACGCGTCCGCCGGCATCGCCATCATCGTGGCGGCGCCTGTGTTGATGCGCGCGAGCCGCAGGCTCGTCTCGGGCAACATACGCTCCATGTAGAAGCGCCCTGTCGTCAGCTTGGCGTCCATGGTCGCGGCCTGCGAGGCGTCGCGCGCCTTGCGGGCCTGCGCGCCTTCGGCGATGCGCGCCCACATGTAGCCGATCGCGACGAGACCGAAGAGATGCAGGTAGTCGGTCGAGGCCGCGCCGGCGTTGTCGGGGTTGGCCATGCCGTTCTGCATCAGCCACATCGTCGCCTTCTGCAGGTCGCCGAGCGCCTTGCCGAGCGGGGCGACATAGGGCTTCATCGCCTCGTCGCCTTCCTGCTCCTTCACGTAGTCGCCGACCTTCTTGAAGAAGGCCATGATCGCGCGGCCGCCGTCCTTCGGCAGCTTGCGGCCGACGAGATCGAGCGCCTGGATGCCGTTGGCGCCTTCGTAGATCATGGCGATGCGCGCGTCGCGCACGAACTGGTCCATGCCGTATTCGCCGACATAGCCGTGGCCGCCGTAAACCTGCTGCGCCTTGACCGCGTTGTCGAAGCCGTAGTCGGTCAGAAAGCCCTTCAGCACCGGCGTCATCAGGCCCAGATGATCGTCGGCCGCCTTGCGCGCGTCCTCGTCGGGCGAGCGGTGCAGAATGTCGGCCTCGAGCGCGGTCCACAGCATGAAGGCGCGGGCCCCTTCGTTGAAGGCCTTCGCCTCCAGCAGCATGCGGCGCACGTCGGGATGGACGATGATCGGATCGGCCGGAGACTGCGGCGCCTTCACGCCGGAGATCGAGCGGCCTTGCGTGCGCTCGCGGGCGTATTCGACCGCGTTCTGGTAGGCGACTTCGGATTGCGCCAGACCCTGCGTGGCGACGCCCAGGCGCGCCTCGTTCATCATCGTGAACATGGCGGCGAGCCCCTTGTTCTCCTGGCCGAGCAAGAAACCCTTGGCGCCGTCGTAGTTCATCACGCAGGTGGCGTTGCCGTGAATGCCCATCTTGTGCTCGAGCGAGCCGCAGGCGACCGCGTTGCGCGCGCCGAGCGCGCCTTCGTTCGAAACCTCGAACTTTGGCACGATGAACAACGAAATGCCCTTCACGCCCGCTGGCGCGCCTTCGATGCGCGCGAGCACGAGATGGATGATGTTCTCGGCCATGTCGTGCTCGCCGGCCGAGATGAAGATCTTCTGGCCGGTGATGTGATAGGAGCCGTCGCCGTTCTTCACGGCCTTGGTCTTGAGCAGCCCGAGATCCGTGCCGCAATGCGGCTCGGTCAGGTTCATCGTGCCCGTCCACTGGCCCGCGATCATGCGTGTGCCGTAGAGCTGCTTTTGCTCCTCGCTGCCGTGCGCGAGAATGGCGGCGATCGCGCCGGACGTCAGGCCCGGATACATGGCGAAGGCCTGGTTGGCGGAATTCATGTATTCGCCGACCGCGTGCGAGACGACATGCGGCAGGCCCTGGCCGCCATATTCGGGCGGCATCGGCAGGCTGATCCAGCCGCCTTCGGCATAGGCCTTGAAGGCGTCCTTGAATCCCTTCGGCGTCGTCACCGACCCGTCGGCCGCGCGCTTGCAGCCTTCGCGGTCGCCGGTCATGTTCAGCGGCTGCAGGACTTCCTCGGCGATCTTGGCGGCCTCGTTCAGCACGGCCTCGACCACGTCGCGCGGCGCGTCCGAGAAGCCCGGCAGGTTGTCGTAGCGGGAATAGTGCAGCACGTCGTCGAGCAGGAACAGGGTGTCGTCGACAGGGGCCTTGTAGATCGGCATGGGCGCTCCCGGTTGAATGTGAATCCAGAGCGGACGCATTGTTGTTTACGTTCGCAGCTCTGATGGTTCATATATAAACAATATCCGATCCCGTCAAGCCGCGCGGATGTGCGCCCGGCGGCGCAGGCATATATTGAGAGGAGATTGGTCCGGGGGCAGGGTGCGGTGTCGGAAATCGCGGACCGGATCGCCGGCTTGTATGACCGCAACGCGGCCCGCTTCGATGCGCAGCGCGGAAGGAAGCTGGTCGAGAAGGCGTGGCTCGACCGGTTTCTCGCGCTGGCGGCGTCGGGCGCCCGCGTGCTCGATATCGGATGCGGCGCCGGCGAGCCGATCGCGCGTTACACTCTCGAATGCGGCTTTGCGCTGACCGGCGTGGATTGCGCGCCCGCGATGATCGACATCTGCCGGCGCCGCTTCCCCGGCGCGGACTGGATCGTGGCCGACATGCGTAAATTATCGCTTCGCCGCCGGTTCGGCGCGCTGATCGCCTGGGACAGTTTTTTCCATCTGCCGCGCGACGCGCAGCGCCGCATGTTCCGCGTGTTCGCCGAACATGCCGAACCCGGCGCGCCGCTCATGTTCACCTGCGGGCCTGCGGAAGGCGAGGCGGTCGGCGTCCTGTTCGGCGAGCCGCTCTTCCACGCCAGTCTCGGCGAGGCGGAATATCGCGCGCTACTCGCCGCCGCCGGTTTCGCAATGCTCGCATTTGCACGCGAGGATCCGCATTGTGGCGGTCGCACGATCTGCCTGGCGCAAGAAACCCGCTACGGGGCGGCGGCGGGCTGAAGGGCGACGGGCTTTCGCCGTCGCCGCACAGAGAGATCGGACGCGCCTCTCAGGCGGCGCTCGCCGCGCGCGCTTCGTGACCCGTCATGCGCGTATGGGTTTCGCGCAACGCGAACAGCGCCGTCTCCAGCTCTTCGCGCTTGCGTTCGAGTTGCGCGATCTGGGTCAGCACCTGCCCCTCGTCGAGATCGAGCGCCGCGGTCGTCTCGGCTTTCTCGTCCTTCGGCAGCATGGCGGAAATCTGGGTCAGCGTGAACCCGAGCCGCTTGCCGCGGAGGATCGTCTCGAAGCGGCTGCGCGCCGCCGCGTCGTAGAAGCGCGACACGCCGTGGCGGATCGGCTTGATGAGCCCGCGATCCTCGTAGAAGCGCAGCGCGCGCAGCGTCACCTTGTAGGCCCGCGCCATGTCGCCGATCGTGTAGAGCCGGTCGCCGGCCGCCTGCGCCGCGCGCAGGCCCGCACTGCCGTCGGATCCCGCAAAAACCGGTCCCTGTGCTGTTTCCGAAGACCGTTCCATGTCGCCCGCATCCCCTTGGGTTCGATCCGGCCCTCGCGGCCGATGATCCATAGGAAACGTGATTCGGGCGGCAATGCAACTTAAAAGTGTAAAAAGTGAAATAACAACTGAATTGCGAATGTGTGTCGTTTCCGGTCGGTCCTTAACTTCGTGTTTACCATAAGCGCTCGAAAGTCCGCCTTGAGGACGGTAGGTTGCTTGAGCTGTCTGATTCGCTTCTTGCGTACCGATTCTCGATTGATCGACGCGACCGGTTTACCGGGTCCAACGGAAAAGATGATGAACAAGGCGGCGCCGTGGAGCATCAAGGGGATTGGCTTCGACACGCGGGAAGCCGCCCGGGAGGCGGCCCAGCGCGAGGGCATGAGCGTCGGCGAATGGCTGAACGAGCTCATCGCCGAACGCGCCGCGGACGCCGATGATCATGATCATCGCGAAGAGGACGATATCGACGCCGTCTCCGCGCGCCTCTCGCGCATGCGGGACGGCGCGCGCGCGGCGCGCCGGCGCGGCGAGAAGCGCGACCGCGACGTCGAGGACGATCGCGTCGAGGATTTCGCCGCCCATCGCCGCCGCGGCGCGGGCCGTAATTTGTCGCGCAACGCCAGCGCGCGCGAAGTCTCGTGGCGCGACGGCGAGGACGCCGAAAGCCTGATCGAGAGCGCGCTCGAAGCCTACGAGCGGCGCAACGCGCGCGGCCAGGACAAGACCGCGCGCGCGCTCGCCGAAATGGTCGACGTCATCGAATCCGCGCAGGCCAATCGCTCGCGCGAGGGCAAGACGCTGCAATCGATCTCGCGCCGCCTTGCGGAAATCGAGCAGAAGGTGACGCACGGCGGCCACGAGGCCCATTTCAAGCCGATCCGCGGCGCGCTGTCGCGGCTGGAGAGCCGCGTCGACGATCTCGCGCATGATGGCGACAGCCGGCGCGGCGACGAGGGCCTGCGCGAAATCGAATCCAAACTTTCGGAAATCGCGACCCATCTCGAAGGCGGCGACCGCAATCGCGCCGACGCCGACCGGCTCGCGCGCATCGAGGCGCAGCTCGGCCAGCTCGCGACCCAGATGGCGCAGGGCGCGCAACGCCGGACGATAGGCGCCGTTGCAGCCGAAGCGCCGGGCCTGCGTCCCCAGACGATGGACGCGGTGTCTCAGATCATGCGCCGCCAGCGCGAACTCGACGGCGATGCGTCGCTCCCGTTCGCCGCGCGCCGCGCCGAGCCGCGTCCGCCCTTCGACCAGCGCCGCGCGCCGAGCGAACTCGAAACGCGGCTCGCCTCGATCGTCGAGCGGCTCGAGCGCAACATGTCCCCGGACGCCGCGGCCGCGGCGCAGCCCCAGGCGCTCGCGGGCCTGCAGGGCGACATCAACCGCATGTCCGAGCGCATCGAGCAGATGCGCGCGGAATTCTCGGTCAAGGGCGTCGCGCGCGACGGCGCGGAACATTCGATCGACCAGTTGCGCCGCGAAGTGGCGGCCGTCTCGCGAGGCTTGAGCGAACTCGCCCCCCGGGCCTCCGTCTCCTCGCTCGAGACGGCGGTGCGCGACATCTCCGACCGCCTGCACGTCGCGCGGATCGAGGGCGTGCGCGACGCGGTCGCGACGCCGATCGAGCAACTGGCCCGCGAACTGCGGACGAGCCTGCGCGAGCTCGACCCGCGCGAAGCGATCGGCTCGCTCGAACAGGACATGCGCGTCATCGCCGAAAAGATCGAGAATCTCGAGACGCGCGGCGGCGTCGATCCGCAGACCATCCGCGCCATCTTCGACCAGACGCGCGAAGTGCGCGACCTTCTCTCGCGCGCCGCCGTCGCATCGCACAGCGGCGAACGGGCGCACCGCGAACTCGACGAACTCGCCGCCAAACTCGAGCGCTCCGGCGGCGGCGGCGTCGCGCCGGCGGAAGTCGCCCGCATCGTCTCCGACATTCGCGAAGCCGTCGCCGAAGGCATGGGCGGCGAAAGCCTGCGCGCGCTGGAAAGCCGCGTCGAAGGCCTGTCGCAGCGCATCGACGCCGCGCTCGCCGCGGGCCCGGCGCAGGAGCAGATGGCCGACTTCGGCGACCGGCTCGACAAGCTGCACCGCGCCGTCGCGCAGAGCCTCGCCGCGCCGCGCCATGCGCCCGTCGCCGAGACGCAGCATCTCGAGAAGCTCGTGCGCGAGCTCGCCGACAAGGTCGATCGCGCCGCCGCGCCCAGCGCCGGGCGCGAAGACCTCGCCGCCCTGCAGACGCAGATCGAACTTCTTTCCCGCAAGATCGAACGCTCCGGCGGCCGCGACGAATCCGTCGCTTCGCTCGAGCGCATGATCGCGGACCTGTTTTCGCAGTTGAACGAAACGCGCTCCGCCGCCTTCGAGGCCGCGGAGGAAGCCGCTCGCGCCGCCGCCCGCGAATCCGTGCGCGAGGCCCTGGCGGGCGCCGGCGCCGTCGGCCAGGGCGAGATCGGCCGCGAGATCGCCGATCTCCGCGCCGTGCAGGACGCGTCCGACCAGCGCACGCATGCGACGCTCAAGGCGGTGCACGCGACGCTCGAACGCGTCGTCGACCGCCTCGCCACGCTCGAGGGCGACATTGGCGATGCGCGACGCGGCGCGCCGGTCGTTCAGGCTCCGCCGCCGCAACCGCTCGTCCGTCCCGCCGCAACGGCCGCCGAAGCGGCCGCGCCCGCCGTGTCGCAAGGCTCGACCATCAGCGCCGCGGCCGCGCTCGCGCGACTCAAGGGCGAAATGGCGGAACCGCGGGTCGAGGCCCGGCCGCCGCAGCGCGCCGCCGCGCCGGCGCCCGCGTTCGACCACGACATCCTGATCGAGCCGGGCGCGGGCCGCAGCGCGCGCGCGCCGGCCCTCGAGGCCGACGATCGTTCGCCGCAAGCGGGCTTCATCGCCGCCGCGCGCCGCGCCGCGCAGGCCGCGCAGGCCGCCAGCGCCGCCGCGGACGAGGGCGAGGCGGTCGACGCCGCCGAAAAGTCCGAGGGCGAAGGCCGCCTGACGCAGGTTCGCGCCCTCTACGAACGCCGCCGCAAACCGATCCTCCTGTCGCTCGCCGCGCTCATCGGCCTGCTGGGCGCCTTGCAGATCGCCCGCGTCTACACCGCCCGTTCGCCGGGGCTGGCGGAGCCGCCGCCGATCGTGCGGCCGGCCGATCCGGCGCCCGCCGCGAAGACGCCGCCCGCCAGGGACGACGCCGCTCCCGCCGCGCAGGACAAGGGCGCCGCCCTGCAGAAAGACGAGGCCGCCCCGTCTGTCGGCGCGAAAGCGGAGGCCGATACGCCGGCCGAACCCGGGCCCGCCGCCGCGCCGCGCCGCGTCGATGCGCCCGCGAACCTGCCGACCATGGCCCGCCAGCCGCGCGCCGACGCCGGCCCGGTCGACACCGCGCCGGTCGGCGCGATCCAGCAGCCGGCCAGGATCGCCGTTCCCGTCGCCACGCTCGAGAAAATCGCCGCCCAGGGCGACGCCGGCGCGCAATTCGAGCTCGGCGCCCGCTACGCTGACGGGAACAACGCGCCGCGCGATCTCAAGCTCGCCGCGCGCTGGTTCGAGAAGAGCGCGGCCGGGGGCCTCGCGCCCGCGCAATATCGCCTGGGCGTCCTGTTCGAGCGCGGTCTCGGCGTCGACCGCGATCTGGCGACCGCGCGCACGTGGTACGAGCGCGCCGCCACCGGCGGCAATGTCCGCGCCATGCACAACCTCGCCGTGCTGCTCGCCGACGGCGGCGGCAAGCCCGACTACGCGGCCGCCGCGCGCTGGTTCCGCAAGGCGTCCGAATACGGCGTGCGCGACAGCCAGTACAATCTCGCGATCCTCTACGCCCGCGGCCTGGGCGGACCGCAGGATCTCGTGCAGTCCTACGCCTGGTTCTCCGCCGCCGCCGATCAGGGCGACGCGGATGCGGCCAGGAAGCGCGACGAAGTCGCGGGGCGGTTCGACGCCAAGACCTTCGAGCGCGCCAAGGCGCTTGCCGCCAGCTACCGGCCGAAGACGCCGGAGCCCGCCGCCAACGACGTCGTCCCGCCCGCCGGCGGCTGGCAGGCCCATCCCGCGAAGACCGACGCGAAGGCCCCCAAGCCCAGGATTTCGCGACTCTGAGTCCCGGCGGCGCGGCCATGCCCGCGCCGCAATCCGGTGGCGTCTTGCAATCGAAAATGCGCCCGGCCAATCTGCCGCGCAATCGACAGGGACGCTTATGAAATTCCGCACCGCCTCGCTTGTGCTCGCCGCTTCGGCTTTCGTTCTTTCCGCGTCGCTCGCGGCGGCGCAGTCCGGCCTGAAGCCCATTCCCAAGCCGAGCGACCGCCGGCCCGGCGAACTCGAGGGCTGGAGCGACACGCCCAAGCCTCAGGCCAAGGAAGCTAAGAAGGACAAGAAGCACGCGGCCGCCGGAAAAGCAGCCAAGGCCGAGAAACCGGCCGAAAAATCCGAGAGCGGCGGCATTCCCCTGCCGAGCAATCGCACCGATCCCAACGATTATGCGCCGGTCGGCTTCGACAAGAACGGCAATCTCGGAACGGGCCTCAAGTTCTAGCTAGCCGAGGCAGGCCATCGCCTGCGCCGTCACTTCGGCCCTGTCGCGCGCGGCGTCGAGCGTGCGCCAGCTCGGGGGCGCGGCGCCCTTTTCCAACTGCATGTCCAGCACCTCCGCCGTCGCGTCCGAGGGATCGCCGCGCCGCGCCTCGATCCGCCCCGCCATTTTTTCGCGCGGCGCCTGGAGCCAGAAGCCCGTGAAGCGCGCGCCGTTGTCGCGGGCGACCTCCTCGATCGCCGCCGCCAGCTCCGGCCGGTCGAACACCGCGTCCGCGACGACCGCGCCGCCGAGCGCGAGCGCGCGCGCCGCCTCGCTTCGCATCCGGGCGTAGACCCGCTCCGACACGGCGGGCGCGTATGCCTCCGCCGGCAGCCGTTCGGCCGGCGCCACGCCATGCAGCGCCTTGCGGATACGGTCGCTCGACAGGATGCGCGCGCCGGGCGCCGGCCCGAGACGCGGCGCGAGCGCGGCGGCGAGCGTCGATTTGCCAGAGCCCGAGAAACCGCCGATGGCGACGAGCATCCTGCCGCACGGCGCGATCAGGCGTTCGGCGAGCTCGAAATAGCTTTCCGCTTCCGCGCGCAATTTGCCGGCGGCGTCGCCCGTCGCGCCTTTCGCCTGGGCCGCGGTCACATGCGCGCGGATGGATGCGCGCACCGCCATGAAGAAGGGCAGGGCGGGCAGGCCGTCCGTCTCGTCGGCGGCGTCGAGATAGCGGTTGAAGACGAGGTTCGCGTGTGCGGCGAGATCGCGATGAATCAGGTCCATCAGCAGGAAGGCGAGGTCGTAGAGCACGTCGATCGTCGCCAGCCGCTCGTCGAACTCGATCGCGTCGAAGGGCGTCGGCTCGCCCGCGAACAGGCAGATGTTGCGGAGCGTCAGATCGCCGTGGCAACGGCGCACCTTGCCGGCTTCGCGCCGCGCGTCGAGCAACGGCGCAAGTTCGCTCAGCCGGTCGCGCAGGGCGCGATCGAACGCAACGATGCGCTCCGGCGTCGCGAGCCCGGAGCTTTCGAGCGCGCCTTCGTCGATCGCGAGGATTTGCGCCATGCCGGCGGCCCCGCCGAAATCACGGCGCGGCGCGGCGTCGCGATGGAAGGCGGCCAGTTTTTCCGTGAGTTGCGCCATGTGCTGCGCCGACAGCGCCCCGCGCTGCGCCATCTGGTCGAAGAGATCGGCCTGATCGAAGCTGCGCATCTCGACGACGGTTTCGACCGTTTCGCCCGCGCCGTCGAGCGCGAGCGATCCGTTCGGCGCGCGCGTGATGCGGCGCGTTCCAAGATAGATCTGTGGCGCAGTGCGCCGGTTGATCGCGACCTCCGTCTCCGCCGCCGCGGCGCGTTTTTCGCGCGTGGAGAAATCGAGATAGGAGAAGGAAACCGGCTTCTTGATCTTGAAAGCGCGCGCAGCGCCGATCACGACGCGCGAGATATGCGTGTCGATGATTTTCGCTTCGCCAAGGCGCGCGCGCAGGAAGTTCGTGATGTCGTCGAGATCGGACACGCGGCGCTTTCTCTCCTCGCTCCGCTTGCGCGAAGAGGGCGGGGCGGGGCCCTGTGGCGGCCTTGCCCCTCGATGCGCTCATTCTAGACCGAACATCGTCTCGCAGACGAGATATCGGGCTTCCAGCCGGCGCCCTAACTGGCGCGTCTGCGATATTCCGCTGGCGTGCAATCGAGCTGACGGCGGAAGACCCGGTTGAGGTGGCTTTGGTCAGCGAAGCCGCTGGCCAGCGCGATCTCCTTGAGCGCCAGGTCGCCCTTCCGCAAATACCCGCATGCCCGTTCGATCTTCCGCTTGATGATGAAAGCGTGCGGGCGCATCCCGTAGTGCGCGTTGAATTTGCGGGCGAACTGAACCGGCGTGCAGCAGCACAGCGTCGCGAGTTCGTCCATCGTGATGCTGCGTGCGATGTTCTGGGCGATGTAGTCTTCGATCAGCCGGGCGTGGACCGGCCGGAAACGGCCGTGCGCGGACGGCGTCCGAAATTGCACGCATGCGTATTTCCGCAGGATGTGCACGGTCGCCTGAAGCGAAAGCGCGTCGTAGCAGAGCCGGCCGCCGGGCGAGCCCGATGCGACCTCGCCGACGATCTGGTCGTTGATCCAGTTCAGGACGGGATCGTGGGCGCCGAGCAGGTCGTGGAGCTCGACCCTGCGGATATTGCTGTCGAACGTCTCGCAGGCGGTCCTCAGCATGAAGTCCGGCGAAATGTAGAAATGGCTGACTTCGATATCGTGCCCCCAGCGCCAGTGCGACGGCTCGGCGCGGGTCAGAAGCGTCGTGACGCCGTGGCCGACATTCTCCTGCTTCCATGCGCCGGTGACGCGGCGGTTCATCGCCGTGGCGCCCTGCCGGTAGACGACGACCAGGAAATTGTCCGTCGGTGGAACGCAGATGTCGGAAGGCTGGTAGCGAAACACCCGCGTGCGGAAATCCGGACGGCCGACCGGCGTGCTGTCGAGCCTGAGTTCGCCCGGCGCATATTGCGGCAATTCGTCGACTGTTATGAAGCGAGTCATAACGCAGCCTCCCGATGGTGGGCGGCCAATTGGATGGCTCTTTCCCGATCCGTTCACCTCGGTCGCACAGGTTAGCGCGCTTTCCGGCTCTGCCCACTGTTCTTAGGTACGAGATCGCCGGTCCGGTTCATTTTCCGCGCCGCGATCGATTTTCGTCCAAAGCAATGTCCGTTTCGTTCAAGCCCGCGGCGGTCCGAGGCGCTTAGGTTGCGCCTGCTTGCGAACTCCGGCCCGCGCGGGGCAGGCGCGGATCGCGCGGCAGCAGCCAAAACAGCAAGTTGGAGAGGAACATGGCCCAAGCGCACATCAACCCCGAGGCCGCGAACGACAAGAGCGCGACCAGGCTCGACGCGGTCGTGATCGGCGCCGGAATCGCCGGATTGTATCAATTGCACCGGATGCGGGAGCTCGGGCTGAAAGTCCGATGCTACGAGGCGGGGTCCGGCGTCGGCGGAACCTGGTACTGGAACCGCTATCCCGGCGCGCGGTTCGACTCGCAGGTCGAGGTTTATCAATACTGGTTCTCGGAAGACCTCTACAAGGCGTGGACGCCCAGCGAGCGCTTTCCCGCGCAACCCGAAACCGAAAAATGGTTGAATTTCGTCGCTGATCGCTGCGACCTCAGGAAGGACATCCAGTTCGACACGCGGATCGAATCCGCGACCTATCGCGAGAAGGACGGCCGGTGGGACGTTGTGACGTCCGACGGCGAACATATCGACACGCAATATCTGTTGGCGTGCTGCGGCATGCTGTCGGCGCCGCTGGACGATCGCTTTCCGGGGCAGTCGAGTTTCAAGGGCGTCATCACCCACACGGGCCTCTGGCCCAAGGGGGGCGTTGACCTGAAAGGCAAGCGGGTCGCGGTGGTCGGCACCGGCGCCACGGGCATCCAGGTTATTCAGACCATCGCGCCGGACGTCGGTTCGATGAAAGTGTTCGTGCGCACGCCACAATATGTCGTGCCGATGAAGAACCCCAAATATTCGCAGGCGGACTGGGATCGCTACGGCGCCCGGTTCCAGGAGCTCAAGACGCGCGTGCGCTCCACCTTCGCCGGGTTCGACTACGATTTCGAGAACAAGCCGTGGGCCGAGCTGACGCCCGACGAGCGCACCGAGGTTCTGGAAAAATACTGGAACGACGGCTCGCTTTCGATGTGGCTGGCGACGTTCCCGGAAATGTTCTTCGACGAAGCGGTCAGCGATGTCGTGTCGGAATTCGTGCGCGGCAAGATGAAAGCGCGCCTGAACAACGATCCGAAGCTGTGCGACATCCTGATCCCGACGAAGAAGGATTACGGGTTCGGCACGCATCGGGTGCCGCTGGAGAACAAATATCTGGAAGTCTATCTGCAGGACAATGTCGAGGCGGTGAACTGCCGTGAGACTCCGATCGAGCGCATCGTTCCCGAAGGCATCCGGACGTCGGACGGCAAGGTGCATGAAGTCGACGTGATCGTTCTGGCGGTCGGCTTCGACGCCGGTTCTGGCGCGCTCAGCCGCATCGACATTCGCGGCCGCGACGGCCGTTCGCTCAAGGAGCGGTGGAAGGATGAAATCCGCACTGCCATGGGCTTGCAGGTGCACGGCTATCCGAACCTGTTCACGACCGGCGCCCCGCTCGCGCCGTCCGCCGCGCTCTGCAACATGACGACGTGCCTGCAACAGCAGGTGGACTGGATCACCGATTGCATTTCCTACGCGCGGAAGAACGGCAAGAACGTCGTCGAAGCGACCAGGGAGTTCGAAGACAATTGGGTGAAGCACCACGACGAGACTGCGGCCGCGACGCTCGTCGTGAAAACAGACTCCTGGTACATGGGCTCGAACGTCGAGGGAAAACCGCGACGCCTGTTGTCATACATTGGCGGGGTCGGAAACTACAATCAGCAGTGCGACGAGCTGGCCGCGAACGGCTATCCGGGCTTCGCGCTGTCCTGATCACAAGAACGATGGAAGGAAACGACCAATGACCGCCAATCCGTATTACTCCCAGGAAAACCACGGTCCCTACGATCTGATCGATATCGGCGCGCTCGATCTCGAAGAGGGCGGCAGCCTTCCGGGCGTGCAGCTCGCAGTGGCGACCCACGGCGCGCTGAACGCGGCGAAGGACAACGCGATCCTCGTTCCGACGTGGTATTCGGGAACGAGCAAGATCATGGAGCAGGTCTACATCGGCGAAGGCCGCGCGCTCGATCCCTCGAAATATTTCATCATCGTCGTCAACCAGATCGGCAGCGGACTGTCGACCTCGCCGCACAATACCAGCGGGCTGCACTTTCCGAAGGTGCGCATCGGCGACGATGTGCGCGCCCAGCACAAGCTGGTGACGGAGAAATATGGCCTGAAGAGCCTCGCGTTGGTCGTCGGCGGCTCGATGGGCGCGCAGCAAACCTACGAATGGGCGGTGCGCTATCCCGATTTCGTCAAGCGCGCCGCGCCGATCGCCGGCACGGCGAAGAACACCGAGCACGATTTCGTCTTCGCCGATACGCTCTGCGAAGCGATCACGTCGGATCCGGAGTTCAACGGCGGCAAGTATGGCTCGCCCGCCGACGTCGCAGCCGGCCTCAAGCGCCATGCCAAGCTATGGACGGTGATGGGGTGGAGCACGGACTTTTTCCGTGAGAACCGTCACAAGGCGCTCGGCTTCGAGTCCATGCAGGCGTTCGTCGATACATTCATGACCGGCTATTTCGCGCCGATGGACCCCAACAATCTGTTGGCGATGGCCTGGAAATGGCAGCGCGGCGACGTCAGCCGCAACGCCGGCGGCGACCTTGCGGCGGCGTTGGGGCGCATCAAGGCGAAGACGTTCGTGATGCCGATCAGCCACGACATGTTCTTCCCGCCCGCCGATTGCGAAGCGGAGCAGCGCCTGATTCCGGGCAGTCAGTTCCGGCCGCTGAAAAGCGTCTGCGGACACCTCGGGCTGTTCGGCGTGGACCCGGACCTGCTCGGGCAACTCGACGCCAATCTCAAGGAATTGCTGGCGACGCCGGCCTGAACCGAGACGGTCGGCCTGTAGCCGCTGGGGGCGCGAACCCGGTGTTCGCGCCCTCGTTCCGTCCGGCCGGGACTACGCCGGCTTCTTCTTGCCCGCGCCGAGCCCCATCTGGCGCGAAATCAATTCCTTCATGATCTCGCTGGTGCCGCCGTAGATGCGTTGCACGCGCGCGTCCGCATAGGCCTGCGTCACCGCATATTCCCACATGAAGCCGTAGCCGCCGTGCAATTGCACGCAGGCGTCGAGCACGCGGCCCTGCATTTCCGACAGCCACAGCTTCGCCATCGATGCGGTCGCCGAATCCAGCGTTCCCGCGATCTGCATCTCCAGGCACTTGTCGACGAAGACGCGGCCGACCTCGACTTCCGTCTGGCATTCCGCGAGCTTGTAGCGCGTGTTCTGGAATTCGCCGATCGGCTGGCCGAAGGCCTTGCGGTCCTGCACGTATTGCACGGTGTTGTCGATCGCCGCCTGCGCGGAAGCATGCGCGGTGATGGCGATCTGCAGGCGCTCCCACGGCAGCTTCTGCATGAGATAGATGAAGCCCTCGCCCTCCTTGCCGAGCAGGTTCTCGGCGGGCACGCGCACGTCGTCGAAGAACAGCTCCGACGTGTCCTGCGCCTTCAGGCCCATCTTCTTGAGGCGCTTGCCCTTGCGGAAGCCGGGCGCGCCTTCCTCCACGATGATGAGGCTCACGCCCTTCGCGCCGGCGTTCACGTCGGTCTTGGTCACGACGATCACGAGATCGGCGTGCCAGCCGTTGGTGATGAAGGTCTTGGAACCGTTGATGACGTAATGGTCGCCGTCGCGCCGCGCGGTCGTGCGCACGCCCTGAAGATCGGAGCCCGTGCCCGGCTCGGTCATGGCGATGGCGCCGATCTTCTCGCCGCGCGCCATGGCGGGAAGGTATTTCTTCTTCTGCGCCTCGGACCCGTAGGTCTCGATGTAGGGGGCGACGATGTCGTTGTGCAGGCCGAAGCCGAGGCCGCTCGTATTGGCGCGCGCCACTTCCTCGATCAGCACCGAGCTCATCGCCTCCGTCGCGCCGGCGCCGCCGTATTCGGTGGAAACCGTGGGCAGCAGCAGGCCCTGTTCGCCGGCCTTCAGCCAGACGTCGCGGTCGACATAGCCCTGCGCTTCCCATTTTTCATGGAACGGCTTGGCGTGCTCGTCGAGGAAGCGGCGGACCATGTCGCGGAAGAGGACGTGGTCTTCGTTGAAGATGCTGCGTTCGATCATTTCGGCGCTCGGCGATGGCTGGACCGCGAGCCTTCGGGCTCGCAAGGAAAGGGGGCGAGCCTGCAGGCTCGCGGTCCAGATACGCCAGCATGGCGCCGGCGCGCAAGCCGGCGTTCCGCACGTCGCCCGCGCTATTTCGTCAGATGGAATTCGACATTGATCTGGCCGGAGCCGCTCGACGGGAAGTAGGGAGTCAGCTCTTCCATTTCTCCCGCAAAATCGCCCCAGCCCAGCATGCCGAACAGCATGTGCGTGTCGCACATCAGCCCTTCGCCGTTGCACTTGGTCGAATATTCCGGGAGCATGGCGCAGAATTCCTTGTAGCGGCGCTCCCGCCAGAGATCGACGACGCGCAGGTCCACCTGTCGGTTGAACTCGCTGCCGACCTGCTCCCACTGGTTGTCGCCGACCTGGTCATTGGGCACGAGCTTGTGCGACAGCGAGCCGGACGCCAGCACGGCCACATTGAAGGGCGAAGCCTCGATCGCGCGGCGCACGGCGGCGCCGAAGGCCCGGTTTTCCTGCCAGGAGGCGAACAGCGGCGCGGCCACCGAGACGACCTTCGCCCAGCGGTCCTGGTTCATGTAGTGCATGGGAACGATCGTGCCGTATTCGAGCGGCAGGGTCTCGACCCGGTGGGCGAGCACCTCGAGCTTCTCCTTCTTCGCTTCGGCCGAGATGACGTCGGCGAGCTCGGGATTGCCGAGATAGTCGTATTCCATGTTCTGGATCATGTGCGGCGCTTCGTGGCTGGTGTAGACGCCCTTGTGCCGCGCATTGGCGTTCATGTGGCAGCCGAAGTTCGAGAGCCAGTGGACGTCGAAGACGAGGAACGTGTCGGCCCCCCGGTCGCGCGCCCGGCGGCCGATCTCCTTCAGCCCGTCGATGGCGGCCTGCCGCTTGCCGAACAGGGGTCCCGGACGTTCCGAGATCAGGATCGAGGGAACATGCGCGATCTTCGCGGCCATGACGATCTTGCCCATTGACGCCTCCCTTGGCGAGCATCGCAATTTATTCACATGTTAAATTGTTTCGGTCCGCCTGTCTATTGATCCCGAACAAATGGCCGGCGGTCCGGCCGGCCGCTCCGAAGCTTGCCGGCAGACATTTAACGCGTTAAACATTCGCCGTTCCCATTACGGAGCTGCCCCATGTTCGAGGAAAACAAGGCGCGACTGCAACCCCTGTTGCAGCGGCTGGCCGCAGACGGCGTCGGCCACTGGATCGGCGGGAAGCGGGTGGAGAGCCTGTCCGGCGCGACTTTCGAGACGCGCTCGCCGGTCGACGGCTCCCTCATCGGCAAGGTCGCCCGCGGCGACGCCGCCGACATCGCCGCCGCCGCCGAGGCCGCCAGGGCCGCCTTTCCCGCCTGGCGCGACATGGCCGCGCCCGCCCGCCAGAAGCTGCTGCACCGGATCGCCGACGCGATCGAGAAGCACGCCGACGAGATCGCCACGCTCGAATGCTGGGACACCGGCCAGGCCTGGCGCTTCATGTCCAAGGCGGCGCTGCGCGGGGCGGAGAATTTCCGTTTCTTCGCCGACCGCTGCCAGTCCGCCCGCGACGGGCTGAACCTGCCTTCGGCCGAGCACTGGAACGTCTCGACCCGCACGCCCATCGGCCCCGTCGGCGTCATCACGCCGTGGAATACGCCGTTCATGCTCTCGACGTGGAAGATCGCGCCGGCGCTGGCGGCGGGCTGCACGGTGGTGCACAAGCCCGCCGAATGGTCGCCGGTGACCGCCGACCTGCTGGCGCGCATCTGCGCCGAGGCCGGGCTGCCCGCGGGCGTGCTCAATACCGTTCACGGTTTCGGCGAGGACGCCGGCCGCGCGCTGACCGAATATCCCGCCATCAAGGCGATCGGCTTCGTCGGGGAATCGTCCACCGGCTCGGCCATCATGCGGCAGGGCTCGCAGACGCTGAAGCGCGTGCATTTCGAACTCGGCGGCAAGAATCCCGTCATCGTCTTCGACGACGCCGATCTCGACCGCGCGCTCGATGCGGTCGTCTTCATGATCTATTCGCTCAACGGCGAGCGCTGCACCTCGTCGAGTCGCCTGCTCGTGCAGGCCTCGATCGCGGACACGTTCATGGCGAAGCTCGCGCAGCGCGTGAAAAAGCTGAAGGTCGGCCATCCGCTCGATCCCGCGACCGAGGTCGGGCCGCTGATCCACGAGCGGCATCTGGCGAAAGTCTGCTCCTATTTCGATGTCGCGAAGCAGGGCGGCGGCGAGATTCTGGCCGGTGGGGCGCGCGCGGAAGGCGCGGGCCATTTCGTGCAACCGACGCTGGTGCGGGCGAAACCGGATTCGCGTTTGGCGCAGGAGGAAATCTTCGGACCGTTCCTCACGGCGCTGACCTTCGAGAGCGAGCAGGAAGCCATCGAACTCGCCAACAACGTGCAATATGGGTTGGCCGGTTATATCTGGTCCGGCGAGATCGGCCGCGCGCTGCGCGTCGCCGATGCGCTGGAAGCCGGCATGGTCTGGGTCAATTCGGAAAACGTCCGCCACCTGCCGACGCCGTTCGGCGGCATGAAGGCGTCGGGCATCGGTCGCGACGGCGGCGATTATTCCTTCGATTTCTATATGGAGACGAAGATGGTTTCGCTGGCGACCGGCGCGCACAGGATTCAGAAACTCGGCGCCTGAACCCGCAGCGCGATTTGCCTTGCGGGCCCGTGTGCGACAAGCTTCAAACGTGTCGCTCGATCCGCTGCTTCAGGCCGCCGTCGAAATTCGGCTGCACGCGTTCGCCGCCATCGCCGCCTTGCTTCTGGGATTCGTCCAGTTCGTCGGCGGCAAGGGAACGGCGGCCCATCGCGCGCGCGGCTGGGTCTGGGTCGCGCTCATGGCGCTGGTCGCCGTCAGCTCGCTGTTCGTGAACACGACCTGCACGTTCGGCCCGTTCAGCGCGATCCATCTGCTGACCCTCGTGACGATCGTCGTCCTGCCGATGGCCGTTCTGGCGGCGCGTCGTCATCTGATCGCGCGGCATGCGCGATTGATGACGTTGCTCTATGTGGCCGCTCTCGTCGTCGCCGGCGCCTTTACCTTTCTTCCGGGACGCATCATGCATGATGTCGCCTTCGGCACGACGTCGAAACATCCGCGCTGCTGGCCGACGCGCGGGATGCCGCCATCCGTGCGCGGATAATCCGCGGCGCAGCGCTCAATCGACGACTTCGGGCGTCGGCGTCGCCTCCATATGCGCGCGCGAATTCTTGGCGACGATCATGTGGATGAAGTGCAGCTTGCCCTTCACCTCGTCGCTCAGCACGAAAGGATACATGTCCGGCTGGCCCATCGAGCGATTGATCTCGTTGACCTTCCCGGTGATCGGCAGGAAGGCCTCGATCAGCGCGTCGAAATCCTCGGTCGTGTAGGGATCGGCGATCTTTTCCGACAGCTTGCCGCCGAAGCCGAGATCGAGCGCCGTATCCATCGTCGCGACGATATGGACGAAATGCGCGAAGGTCTCCGCCCAGTCCTCGTAGGGGTGCGCGGAGGCGTAGGCGCTGATGAAGCGCTGCTGCCAATCCGGCGGCGCGCCGTTCCGGTAATGAATCTGCAGCGCCTGCTGATAATCGGCGCGCTCGTCGCCGAACACGAAGCGGCAGGCCTGGATGTCGCTCGAATTCAGCACCAGCCGCTCGAAATAATAATGGGCGAGCTCGTGCCGGAAATGGCCGACCAGCGTGCGATAGGGCTCGCGCATTTCCGTGCGTCGCTGCTCGCGCACGCCGTCGTCGGCTTCGGCGATGTCGAGCGTGACGAGGCCGGAATCGTGCCCGGTCATGACCGGCGCGGCGGCGAGATCGGCGGAGAGGAAGTGGAAGGTCAGGCCGCTCGGATTTTCCGGCCCCCGCGGCTCGATCGGAAGCCCGAGCCGCACGAAATCATAGATCACCCGCCGCTTGGCCTGTTCGATCCGCCGCCAGCGGTCGAGATTGCCCGCAAAGGAGAGGTTCGGGATGACGCTGTCGAGACGGCACGACCGGCACAATCGCTCGCCGTCGGTCGTCGCCCAGTTGCAGGCGAACTGGCCGCGATTTTCACAGGCGGGAACGGCCCCGTCGCCGAACATGGGCGCCATCTGGCCCGAGCCCGGCGAAAAGGCGATCTGCGCGCCGCAGGCGAGGCAGGCGTAATTTTCGAAGAAGACGCGGTTTCCGCAGGCCGGGCAGGAAAGATGGCGCATGGCTGGACCATAGCATCGGAAAGCCGGACAACGCATTTCGCGGCGAAAAGTTTGCCGCAGCGCATTTTTTGACGCGGGCGCCGCCGCGAAAGGCCGGATTTGAAGCCAGCGCCCAAAAAGCAGGCGCCAAGGCGATGGCGTCTCGCGGGCGCTTGCGGCATTTTGCGGGAAAATCCACGCCGGGGACCGGTCATTGGCTATCAAAGTCGCGCTGCGCCATCTCACCTCCTATTCCTACGATCGCGACGTCGCGATCGGGCCTCAGGTCATCCGGCTGCGTCCCGCGCCGCATTGCCGGACCCGCGTGACGAGCTATTCGCTCAAGGTCTCGCCGGAAGGCCATTTCGAGAACTGGCAGCAGGATCCGCACGGCAACTGGCAGGCGCGCTGCGTCTTTCCGGACAAGGCCGATCACCTGCGCATCGAGGTCGATCTGGTCGCCGAAATGGCGACCTGGAATCCCTTCGATTTCTTCATCGAGCCCTACGCCGAGACCTTTCCGTTCCAATATGAGCCCAATCTCGCGGCCGAGCTTGCTCCCTATCTCGAGCTCGAACCCTGCGGGCCGGCGCTCGACGCCTATGTCGCCGGCGTTCCCCGCGCCGAGAAGCAGCTCACCAATTTCCTCGTCGACCTGAACCTCCAGCTCCACAAGGACATCCACTACGTCATCCGCATGGAGCCGGGCGTGCAGACGCCCGACGAGACGCTGACCTTGCGCTCGGGCTCCTGCCGCGATTCCGCCTGGCTGCTGGTCCAGATTTTCCGCCGCCTCGGCCTCGCCGCGCGTTTCGTCTCGGGCTACCTCATCCAGCTCAAGCCCGATCTCACCACCATCGAGGGGCCGCAGGGCGCCGACCACGATTTCACCGACCTGCACGCCTGGGCCGAAGTCTACGTGCCCGGCGCCGGCTGGATCGGGCTCGACGCGACGTCCGGCCTGCTGTGCGCCGAGGGCCATCTGCCGCTCGCGGCCACCCCGCACTATCGCTCGGCCGCGCCGATCGAGGGCATGGTCGATTTCGCGCAGACCACCTTCCATTTCGAAATGCACGTCGACCGCATCGACGAGGCGCCGCGCATCACGCGGCCCTTCGACGACGCCGACTGGGCGCGCCTCGATGCGCTCGGCGACCGCGTGGACGCCGACCTCGCGGCCAACGACGTGCGGCTCACCATGGGCGGCGAGCCGACCTTCGTCTCCATCGACGATTTCCAGTCCGACGAATGGAATACCGGCGCGGTCGGGCCGACGAAAAAAGGCCTCGCCGACAAATTGATCCGCAGGTTGCGCGAAAAATTCGCGCCGGGCGGCCTGCTGCATTACGGGCAGGGCAAATGGTATCCGGGCGAAAGCCTGCCGCGCTGGGCGCTGGCGCTCTACTGGCGCAAGGACGGCCAGCCGATCTGGCGCGACGCCGATCTCATCGCGCCGGTCGACGATCCGCCGCCCGCCACTGTCGAAATGGCCGGCGTCGTCGCCTGCAAGGTGGCGGACGAACTCGGCGTCGGCGCCGATTTCGTCGTGCCGGCTTACGAGGACGAGGACTATTGGGCGAAGAAGCTCGCCGAGCTGCCGGCCAATGTCACGACCGACGATTCCAAGCTCGAGGACATCGAGGCGCGCGAGCGCATGAAGCGCACCTATCAGCGCGGGCTCGACGCGCCGTCCGGCTTCGTGCTGCCGATCCAGCGCTGGAACGCGCGTGCGCAGGGCCGGCGCTGGCGCTCGGAAAAGTGGAAGCTGCGCAAGGACAAGTTCTATCTGGCGCCGGGCGACTCGCCGGTCGGCTTCCGCCTGCCGCTCTCTTCGCTGCCCTGGGTGCCGCCGTCGGCCTACCCCTACATCCACGCGCAGGACCCGCTGGAGCCGCGCGACGAGCTGCCCGTCAGCTTCCAGGCCGTGCAGGCGCCGGCCGCGCAGGCGCCGGGCGCCGCGCAGCAGGACCAGATCGAGCAGGTCGCGGTCGAAGGCGCCGTGCGCACGGCGCTCACCATCGAGCCGCGCGACGGCGCGCTCTGCGTCTTCATGCCGCCGGTCGAGACGATCGAGGATTATCTCGAACTCGTCGAAACCGTCGAGCAGAGCGCGCGCGCGCTCGGCGCCAGGGTGCATATCGAAGGCTATCCGCCGCCTTTCGATCCGCGCATCGACGTCATCAAGGCGACGCCCGATCCTGGCGTCATCGAGGTCAACATCCATCCTGCCCGGAGCTGGCGCGAGGCGGTGGACACCACGGTCACGCTCTACAACGAGGCGCGGGAATGTCGCCTCGGCGCCGACAAATTCATGATCGATGGCCGCCACACCGGCACGGGCGGAGGCGCGCATGTCGTTCTCGGCGGCTCCTCGCCGGGCGACTCGCCTTTCCTGCGCCGGCCGGACCTGCTGAAGAGCGTGATCCTCTACTGGCAGCGCCATCCCGCGCTGTCCTACCTGTTCTCGGGGCTCTTCATAGGCCCGACCAGCCAGGCGCCGCGCGTGGATGAAGCGCGCCACGACACGCTCTACGAACTCGAGATCGCCCTCGGCGCGACGCCCGCGCCGGGGCAGGGCGCGTCGCCCCCGCCATGGCTGGTCGACCGGCTCTATCGCAACCTGATGACCGACGTGACCGGCAATACCCATCGCGCCGAAATCTGCATCGATAAGCTCTATTCGCCGGATTCCTCGTCCGGTCGGCTCGGCCTCATCGAATTCCGCGCCTTCGAAATGCCGCCGGACGCGCGCATGTCGCTCGCCCAGCAGCTTCTCATCCGCGCGCTCATCTCGATGTTCTGGCGCGAGCCGCAGCAGGGCGGCCTCGTGCGCTGGGGAACCGCGCTGCACGACCGCTTCATGCTGCCGCATTACGTATGGGAGGACTTCCTCTCCGTGCTCGCCGATCTTCGCGCGGCCGGCTACGATTTCGATCCCGTCTGGTACGAGGCGCAGCGCGAGTTCCGCTTCCCCGTCTATGGCGCGGTCGATCACGGCGGCGTGCGGCTCGAATTGCGGCAGGCGCTGGAGCCATGGCACGTGCTCGGCGAAATGGGCGCGGCCGGCGGCACGGTGCGCTACGTCGATTCCTCGGTCGAGCGCATGCAGCTCAAGGCGTCGGGCTTCGTTCCCGGCCGCCACGCCATCGTCTGCAACGGCCGCCGCCTGCCGATGACCGGCACGGGCGTGTCGGGCGAGGCGGTCGCCGGCGTGCGCTTCAAGGCGTGGCAGCCGGCGGAAGGCCTGCATCCCACCATCCCCGCGCAGGCGCCGCTCACCTTCGACATCTACGATCTCTGGAACGGCCGCTCGCTCGGCGGCTTCGTCTATCACGTCGCCCATCCCGGCGGTCGCAATTACGAAACCTTCCCGGTCAATTCCTACGAGGCCGAGGCCAGGCGTCTCGCGCGTTTCCAGGACTTCGGCCACACGCCGGGCCAGAGCGCGCCGCCGCCGGCGGAGGCGACGGGAGAATTTCCGCTAACGCTGGATTTGCGGCGGCCGGCGACGCCGTAGTAGCGCGGATCAAGAGGGGCTTAACCACATCGGGGCGTCGATGGTTGGCGAAGCGTGAAAGATCGGGTCGCTTAAGACTCGAGAAAAGCGATTGCTCCAAATTTCCTCGATTGGAAATCCGGGGCGACGATGAAAACGAAAATCACTCTTGCGGCGTTCGCCATGTCGCTTGTGTGCTCGCAGGCGCATGCTGGCTTTTGGAGAGATGTCCGAACCAATTTGGCTGACACGCTACAGGATGTGGGCAGCGATCTGATCGCGGAAGGAATTTGGAACCTGGGGCGTGCGACGCCCGCGCCATCGCCAGTTGTGGTTCCGATGACCGGCGAAACGGCAGTCCCGCTCCCGCCGGGGGCCTGCGCCGTCTTCGGAGGTCGGGGCGCGCAGAATTTGCCCCGCAGCGGCGTAATCTACAATCGACCGTGTACGTTTTCGGATGGCGCGCAGACCAAAGCGGTTCCGTGCCCCGGCGCGCCGCAGCTTGCGCCGGTGGTCGTCGGCATCGCCGCCGTAGATCCGCAGCCCGCCATGATCGAAGAAGGCGTCGCGCCGGAAGTCGAAAGCATGCGTTATGGCGGCGGCCATTGGCGCGGCGGTCATCGCGCCTATCGCCATCGAATTGCGGGGCTTCGGCCGATCGGCGTGCGGCGCCCGATTGGGCATGCGCCCGGCGTCCATCGAAAACGCAGATAGCCGCACGAAAACGCGCGGCGCGATCCGGGGCGCTGGAACCGACGGCGCGCCGCCGCAGTTTATCGGCGGAAAGCCGATCGTGGTCGGGTTGAGCGAGGCGAAATCCATTTACAATCCGCCGCGGACCTGACTTCGTATCGGCGCCGGCCGGCGGAGGAAGTCATGAGCGATACGCATTCGATCGACCAGGCGCGCGCCCGCCTGCTGGCGGCTGGCGCCGATCAGAAGGACCTCGACTGGTTCGACAGTCTCGGATGGAACGATGCGCATACGCCGCCGATCGGAAGGGACGCCGATGTGGTCGATTTTCGCCGGCGCGAAGCGAAGCTCAACGCCTCCATCGCGCATCTCACCTTCGCCGAGCGCGCCGATTCTCCCGAGGGCAAGCTTGCCGCCGCGATCGGGGCGCGGATCGCCGACTGGCAGGACCGCGGCGACGAGGACGCCTGAGCCGCGCGCCTGATAAATGAGCGGGCCTCATATGATATTTGGCAGGACCCTGTAACGAAGTCGCAGGGTTTCTCTCCTAGGCTGGCGCCATCGAATTGAGCGCCGTCGGCCTGGACCGTTGGCAGAGGACTTCGGATGAAGGCTGCGATCGCCCGGTTCCTGCGCTGCCGTTCCGGCACCACAGCAGTCGAATACGCCCTTCTGGCCACCGGCATGACCGCCGCGATTTTCGCCGCCTCCAGGCTCGTGGGCACCGCGCTCAACGTCGTCATGACCGGCGTAGCCGCCAACGCGACCTGACCCGCGCCGCGCCTCAACCGTAGCGATCGTGCGCCAGCGGCGTCCAGGCGTCGCCCACGAGTCCCCCGACCAGTCCTTCGCCGCTCGTGATCGCCCGGAACGCGTCGGGCGACGACGTCTTCACCACCATCCCCGACCCGTGCAGGTAGAGAACGCGCGGGATCGCGAACAGGCCGCGGCTGACGGACGGGTCGATCCGGCCGCCGACGCTCACCAGCCCCTCGCTGCGCGCTTCGCTCATCAGCAGCCGCAGGACCGCTTCTTCGGCGCGGGGCCGCAGCGCGATCTGCAACACCTCGGCGCGACGACGATTGTCCAGCGACAGGGCGCAGACCCCGCCGAGCGCGCCCGCGGGATCGCGCGCCTCATAGAGTTTCACGGCCCGGGTCGTCTCCCGCTCGCGCGCGAAATCGAGCAGCCAGGCGAGGTCTGCGGCGCTCCATTCGGGCGCGAGCCGGAGCCGCGCCGTGAGCTCCTTCAGGCCTTGTGCGAAACGGTCCGCGGGCGCCGCATCCAGGCGCCATCCCTCGATGCGCGATGCGCCGTCGCGCCTGGCGATGCGCCGCGCCGCCTGTTCGCAGACGCGGGCGGCCGCGATCGCCGCCGAAGGCGCCGCGATGCCGACGGCGTCCGCGGCGCTGATGAGCCCGCTCGCCGCGAAATTGAGCGGCTTGAGCCAGCGCAGGCTGTGCGTGGCGGCGAATTCGGTGTGCAGATAGGCCTGGAAGCCGACCGACATGCGGCTGGCGGTATCCGACAGCGTCAGACCGTGCCGGCGTCCCAGATGCGCGCGCGCGAGCGCCACCGCCGCGCGCGAATCCCGCAGCGGGTCGTCGACCATCCAGGCGCTGATGACGGATCCCGCGCAGGGCTTGTCGTCGAAGCGCATGCGAATCGGCGCGACGCCGACGAAGCCCGCGATCCGTCCGTCCGGCGTCTCGTAGACGAGGCTCGCGGTCGCGTCGTCGTAGTGAGGATGGTCGAGAAAGAAACGGGCGAGATGGCTCTCGAGCCGCTCGGAGCGCGCATGGGCGCGCCCGCGGAATTTCGCGAGGAACATGGCGCCGACGCGCGCGAGATCGGCGCGCTCCAGCTTGCGCACGCCGCCGCGCAGGAGCGCGGGCGGCGGATCGGGCGGACGCCAGTTCGCATTCATCGGTGCGCGGCCCCGGACGCTTGCGGATGGGCGCGCGTCGTCGCATTGCGGGACGCGCTGAACGACCCGACTTTAACGTTTTGTGCACGCTGCGCGAGCCGATGCCGCGATTAAGGTTTATGACGACAGGCGCGCTGTCAGCGTCCGCCGCGCGGCGGGAAACAGCGCGAGCAGCGCGACGCCGTAGCACACGGCGCCGAGCAGGATTTTCAGCGCGATCGCCAGCGCGGTCTCCGGGACGGGCGTGAGGATCAGGGCGGCGGACATGACGCCGACGCCGGCGAGAATGCGCAGGCACGCGCCGAGATGGATCGGCAGTTCGAGCCAGCGCGTCGCATAGACGAGCGCGCCGAGCGTGGCGAGCAGCGTGCCGGCGAGGCAGCCCACCGCCGCGCCTTCGATGCCGCCCCAGGCAAGGCCGATGGCCGCGCCGACCAGCGTCGTCACGGCGTCGGCGAAATTGGAAACGGTGAGCGCGCGCGTGCGTTCGAGCAGCAGGCCTGCCTGATCGGCCGTGTGCGTCTTGTAGGTGCGCACGGCGCCGGCGGCGGTCGCGATCGGCAGGACGAATATCGTGACGCTTCTGTAGTCTGTCGCGATCAGGAGGTTGACGACCGGCGCGGCGAGAACGGCGACGCCCACGGTCGCCGGCGCGAGCAGCGCGAGCATGAGCGTGCCGTTCAGCGACACCTGTTCGAGCGCCCCCTTCCGGTCGCCGGATTCGATCCGGTCGACCGCGATCGGAAAGGCGGCGGCCGTGCAGACCATGGCGATGAAATTGGCGACGCGCTGGCCGAGCCCCCAGCCTGCCGACAAAAGGCCGAGGCCGACGACGCCTGTGCCGGCCTGCACGAGCACGCGGATGCCGTTGATCGCCGCCCAGCCGAACAGGCCGCCGAGGATCAGCGGCGCGCCGTAGCGCCGCGCCTCGAGAAATATCTCGCGATCGAACGCTCCCGGCCGCAGCCGCACGCCGAGCGCCGCCATGACGGCGATCGCGCCCGCGGCCTGGCCGAGCGCCATGCTGGCGAGGACGACCGCGGGCTTTCCGCCGAAGATCAGGACCGCGAGGATCGACAGGCCGGAGCCGAAAATCGGGCCGGCGAATTGCGCGGCCGTATAGGCGCGGATGCGATGCTGCGAGCGCGCCCATTCGCTGTAGTGCGCGACGAGCAGGCGCGTGACGAGATAGGCGGCGGCCGCGAGCACGGTCGCGACGTCGGCGGCGGCGCCGACCGCGAGCAGGCAGAGCGGCGCCGCGGCGATCTGCGTCGCCGAGCCGCAGAGCGCCATGCGCGCGTCCATGGCGCGGAAGCGATCGTCATCCGCGCCCTCGTAACGCTGGCGGAAGCGCAGCACGTAGATCGACCACCAGAACAGGCCGAAGAGCGCGGTGAGCTCCTGCGCGGCGACGACGAAGGTCACGATGCCGAAGGCCGCGGGGTCGAGCAGGTGCGTCCAGGCGACGACGACGGCGAATTGCACGAAGGGCCCGAGCACTTGCGCGGGCAGATAGAGCAGCGTGTTGCGAAAAAGCGAGCGCGCCATCAGGCGCGTCCCGGTTCGAGCCGCAAGGCGTCGCGCGCGCGTTGCGGCCGGGGCGCCGGGGCGCGATCGTCGCAGAAAAAGGCAAGCAGCAGGACGGCGAACTGGCTGAGCATGAGCGTCTTGGCGGAAACGCCGACGGAGGACGTCAACTGCACGAGGAGATAGACGAAGAGAGCCCATGCGCCCGGTCGGCAGCGGCGCCAGTATTCCCACATCAGCGCGGCGAAAGCGACCCCGAAGAAAAGGGCCATGAAGACGCCGTAGCCGAACAAGAAGCCGAACCACGAGCTCTCGATGCCGTATTCGATGCCGAGCGTGTTCTGGATCGCGTTCAGCCGCTGCTGGTCCGGACCGAACAGCAATTCGTCGAGGCTGAAATAATCGAAGAGCTGGAAGATCAGGAGCCGCGCGTCGGCGGAGCCCTTGTCGTCGGCGAAACGCTCGGCAAGGCCGTCGAAGCTCCCGCGCTGAACGAGAAGGACGACGGCCAGCAGCAGCAGCGGGCAGGCCAGCGCGGCCAGCAACGCGCCGCGCATGTCGAAGCGCCGTCCGCCCAATATCTGCAAGGCCGGCCCGATCAGGCGAAGGCCGCCGAGCGCGGCGCAGAGCACGATGGCGGTGCGCCCGCCGAAGGTGACGAGCGCCGCGCCCTGCACGCCGATGAGCAGGAGCCGCGTCATCCAGCCCACGGCCCGGTCAGCGCCCCAGATCAGCAAGAGCGCGTAGGCGGCCGCCGTGCCCGCGTTGATGAGCGGATGGCCGAGCAGCGCGGTCGAACGATAGTCGTGCAGGATGACCTTGCCGCCCGCGACAAAGGGCGTGAGCCGCGTCTTTGTAACGAATTCGCCGATGCCGATGCAGGCGTTCACGAACATGAAGGCGTGCAGCGCCAGCCGCAGGATCGCGCGCGTCTTCTCGTCGGCGTCGGCGTAGAGCACGAGCAGAGCGACGCTGCACAGAAAGGAATCGATGATCGGCGATATCGGGATGCGCTGGACGAGCGAGGCGAACAGGATCATCGCGACCCATGTCGCCACGAAATAGGTCGCGCCCGGAAACCGCGACGTTTGCGCGGCGAGCCAGCCGAGCGGGTTGCGCCGCGCCAGAAAGCGGATCGCGAGCGCGAGGCAGGCCGTATAGGTCGAGGGGTGGAATTTCTGCAGGAACGAGCCGCCGGCCTGATCGTAGGCGACGCCGAACGCCGCGAGCGTCATGGCCGACACGCCGAAGAGCAGGAACACGGTCAGCAGCGTCAGCGCGTCGGCCGCCCTGTCGAGCGGCGAGCGGGCGCCATCAGCCGCGATCATCGCGCGCTCCTGCCGCGGGCCGAATTGAAGGCGAGAGCGACGCAGAGGTCGGCGAGGCCGAGACGATCGAGCTCGTCCTCGATGCGGGCGACATCGCTGCCGTTGCGGGCGACCGCCACCATGGCGTCGACCGCGCGCGTGTCGCGCGCGATGCGCGCGGCCGAGCGGAACTGCCCGGCGTCGATCAGCACGAGATCGAAGGCGCCGTCGTCTGTTCCGTCCTCGTCCGGTCGCCGCGCGTCCGCGATCGGCTGCAACAGAATCTCGCCGCCGCGGTCCCGGCGGAGGACGCGGACATCGGCGCCGGCGCGATGCGGACGCGCCGGCTCGAAATCTTCGGCGAAATCGGACAGCGCCGGCGCGCGTTCGTTGCGATCGAGAACGAGGACTCGCAGCCCCCGGTTGCAGGCGGCGTGCGCCAGCGACAGCGCGATCGTGGAGGCGCCGCTGCCCGAAGCCGCGCCGCCCACCACGACGAACGGCGTCCTGCCCGATCCGCCGAGCGCATCGAGCAGGCTGTCGTAGAGCGCGTCGATCTCGGCGCGATAGGGGCCGGCGGCCCGCATCGCCGGCGCGACGGCTGCGGGCCCCGCCCGCGCGAACGCGCGGCGCGCGCGCGGCATCTCGGGGATTTCATGCTCGGCCCGCGCCTGCGCCCAGAGCTTTTCGCGCGCCGCGGCCGCGCCCAGCGATACGGGACGCGTGGCGTCGCGGATGCGCGCGGGCGCGGCGCCTCCGCGCCGCCGCTGCCGGTATTCGGCGACGAGCGCGCAGACGATCCAGAGATTGACGCCCGCGACGAAGGCGATGAGCAGGGCGGGCAGCGTCTTGGGGCTCGACGGCGACATGGGCGCCGACGGCGGGCTGATCAGCATGGCGAGCGGCGCGGAAATCGGGTCGCGCCGCACGGTCTCGCGCGCGGCCAGCGCCTTCTCGTAGGAGGCGCGCAGCGCGACCGCGGCGCGGTCGAGATCGTTCAGTTCGACGCGCTTGTCGCCGACCTTGTTGGTCGAAACCTCGAGCGAGCTGACGAGTTTGGCGGCCGCCCGCTCGGTTTCGCGCGCGCTCTTCAGCTCGCGCTCCGTCGCCAGCGCGATGCGCTGCTGCTCGGCGCGGATTTGGGCGCGCGTCGATTCCATCTGCTTCTGGATCGTCAGGAAGCTCGGGTGGCGCGGGCCGAGGACCGATTGCGCATAGGCCTCGTCGCGCGCAAGCGACGCATAGTCGGAGCGCAGCTTGTCGATCACCGTGGAGCGCAGGTTCTCGTTGACCGATTGTGCGTCGACGCCGGCGGCGAGCGCCGCCTTGATCTGCGCGTAGCGCGCTTCCACGTCGGCGCGCTTGCCCTGCGCGGCCACGAGCGCGGTGTTGGCGTCCTTCAGGCGCTGTTCCGGCGAGGTGCGGCCGTCGGAGACGACGAGCTCGTTCTTCTCACGATACTCCTGCGCCGCGCGTTCGGCGGCTTCCAGGCGCGCCCGCAATTCCTTCAGCTTGCGGTCGATCGCCTCCCGCTCGCGGTCGGAGACGTCGTCGACCAGGCGGTTCTTGGCGGCGAGATAGGCGTCGGCGAGCGACTGGGCGATGGCGATCGCCTGCTGGCGGGTGCGGCCCTTCACCTCGATGTCGATCACGTAATTGCGCTCGCTGCGCTTCATCGCGATCGCCTTTTCGAGGCGCTCGGCGGCCAATTGTCGCTGCATGTCGACTCCGGCCGCCGCGCCGCCGGTCTTGCCGCGCACGGCCTCGAGGATCGCGCCGAGGACGCCGGGCGGCTCGCTGGCGAGGCCCTGTTCGTCCACCACCTTGAGCAGGACGGGCAACGACGTCATGAGCCGCATCTGGCTTTCGACCAGCGCCGCATCGGGATTTTGCGGCATGGGCGGCGCATCGACGCCCGCCGGCACGCGCTCGCGCGGATCGATCAGGAGCGACATGGTCGCGGTATAGGTCGTGGGCGCGAGCAGCGCATAGGCGACCGCTAGGCCGAGCGTCAACGCCAGGCACGGCAGCAGCAGGCGCAGGCGCGAAAAGACGGCGCGCGACATCTCGCCGATATCGAGCGAAGGCGCGCCGACGTCGCCGGCCGCGGGCGGCGGCCGGTCGAACGCTCCATAACCTTCAGCCCGCGAGGCCATACGAATGTGACGCTTTCGCTCGATCGTCGCCGGGCGGCCGATCAAGCGGCCAACCAATCCTCCAAAATCTAAATGTTTATGGTTACGAATTGCTTAGGAACGAGGCCGCGCGGGCAAGCGGGATTCGCGGGAAATCAATGGCGTGGGCGGGCGAGAAACGTGTCGATCATCGCCGCCCGCATCGGTTTCGGCTTCAGCGTGTTGTCGAATGGAAGCGGGCGCGGCATGCGCTTGACGCCTGCCTTCACGGCGAGGTCGCGATACCAGCTGTAGGGGTCGGCCAATTGCCAGGTCACGACCATCTTGACGGCGGGAATGGCCAGCGTCCGCGTGAGGTAGTCCCGCGCCAGCGCGGCCACGGCCACGTCGCGTTCCTGCGGATTGGCGGGAAGGGCGGAGTCGTTGACGTCGAATTCACTCAGGTAGATTTCGAGCCCCTTTCCGCCGAGACCCGCGACGAAATCGGCGTATTGCACATAATTGTGCGGGAGTTGCGATTGCAGATGCGACTGCAGCCCGACCGCATGCAGCGGCGTGCCGGTGTCGCGCATGCGGTCCACCAGTCGGCTCAGCAGGGGCCGTATGGACTGGCCCCAGGCGCCGTCGTTGTCGCACTGCGCCTCGTTCAGCGTGAGCTTGACATGAGGATCGATCGCGGCGACGCGCCGGAAGGCGCGATAGAGATAGGATGGACCCATGGCCGCATACCAGGGGCCGTCGCGCCAGCCGCCGGGCTTGTGGTCCATCGGCCAGAACGGCTCGTTGACGACGTCCCAGGAGTGCAGCGCCCCAGCATAGCGCGACACGACGCGTTCGATATGCTCGTCGAAGACGCGCTCGATCTCCCGCAGCGACAGGGTCTTGAGCCAGGCGGGCGCATTGTCGTTCCAGATCAGCGTATGGCCGCGCGCCAGCTTGTTGCTCGCCCGAGCGGCCGCGACGATCTGGTCGGCCGGGCCGAAATTCCAGACATCCTGCGCGGGCCGCAGCCAGTCGAACTTCAGCGCGACGTCGGTGACGTAGACCTGCGTTTCGCGCTTGTAGAGCGCGAGATAGGCGGGGTGGCTGGAGGCCGATGCGTCGATGGAGGCGCCATAGATCAGCCCCGCGCGCGCGGCGGCCGACGCCAGGGTCTCGGCTTCGGCGGCCGCGGCCGGCGAAAAGGCGCTGGCGGCGGCGCCGGCCAGAATGTCGCGGCGTGAAATCATCCCCTGTCCTCCGGGATTGAAAGAGCATATTTGCCCCGCGGCCCCACGGCGTCGATGAATTCGAAGCCGCCGCCGATGTTGAGCGTATGGACGCCGCCGGGCGCCGCCGACGGCGGCGGTCCCAGACGCGCGGCGACCGTCTGGCGCAAGCCGGCCGCGCCGACATGGTCGATCCGGCAAAGCGCGAGGCCCCTGCCGTAGCCGCCGACGCAATCCTGCGCGGGGCGCCACAGCGCGCCGCCGATCGATTGCACCGCCCCGGCAGGGCGCGCGCAGGAAGCGTCGATGAGCACGGGTTCGTCGCCGCAGCGGCGCCAGGGGCCGAGCGGATCGGGCGCGGCGAAGAGGGAGAGGCAATCCCAGCTCGAGCCGCCGTCCTCGGCCACCGTCGCGGTCATCCGCCACGCGCCGTCCGCCACGAAGGGCGTCGCGTCGGAAATCGACAGTCCCGCGATCAGCGTGCGGTCGCGGACCCAGCGATCCGGAAAGCGCTCGGCCCGGTAGAGGTCGAGCCGGCCGCCGGCGGACGATTCGGGCATCATCCAGATTTCCCCGGCGTGGCGGAAGACGAGGGGATAGGAGAGATGGCAGTCGGCCTCGAGCACGACGCGCGGCTGTTCGATGCGGCCGGGCCCGTCGATCGCGGCGACGCTGATGACCGCCTTGCCCGTCGCATAGGGATATTCCTCGCAGAACAGGTAGAGCCGGCCCTCGTGCTCGAAGGGAAAGGGGTCGGCGTAATAGCGCCGGCGGTCGTCGGCGAGTTGTCGCCAGCCGCCGTCGCCCCAACCGCCGTCGCCGGCGGCCGCGCGCGCCATCGCGCCGCCGTCCGCGCCCAGCGGCCGCCAGCAGACGCGCCAGTGCTCGTCGTGCGCGACGAGCCGCGCGAGCCGCGCCTTCGCGCGACCGGCGAGAGAAGCGGCGAGAAATGCGGCGGGCCCGCGCCGGGCCACGCAGGGTTCCGCCGTCCGCATCGCGCCGTCCGACGCATTGCGCAGCGCCATCGCCGCGAGGGCGGGAATGCGCGCGGCGATCGCCGCGCGGCCGGCGCGCAGCGACCACGGCCGCTCGTTGGCCGGCAGGCCTTCGGCGAGGATGTCGAATCCCGCCTCGCGCACGCGCGCGACCGCGAGGCGCGGCGTGCGTCCGTCGAGCAGCGCGCAATCGCGCGCGCCCGCGCCCGGCGCGCCGTCGTAGAGCAGCGTGAGCGCGCCGTTGCGCGGCGTGTCGGCGCCGATCAGGTCGAACGTGATCGCGTCGTCGCCGCACGCGGTCTCGCCGATCGGGGCGGCGTCGATTTTTTCGCAATTGGCGGCGGCGCGCGCGCCGTAGAGCAGCGCCTCGAGATCGTCGCACAATTGCAGCGCGAGCGGCGTGGCGGGACCCGGCGCCATCGCGACGCCGACGCGCGCGCCCGCGTTTTCCAGCCGCGCGATCAGCGCGAGATGCCAGCGGCGCAGGTCGCCCTGCGGCAGAAGGAGCCGGACCGCCGTCATGCCGCCCGTTTCCCAAGGCCGCGCCGATCGCCTAAAACGCTCGCGTCCCGGACCAGTGCGCGATTCGAGCGATGACGCCCCGCAGATTGCTGTTCTACACGCATGCGCTCGTCGGCGGCGGCGCCGAGCGCGTATGGGCGCGCCTGGCGGCGGGCTTTGCGGAGCGTGGCGACGACGTCGATTTCGTCGTCGATTTCGAGGCGAAGGAGAACCTGGCCTTTCTCGGCGACAAGGCCCGCCTGGTCGTTCTGCCGAAGGGCCACGGCGCGGCGACGCTGGCGCTCGCGCGCCATCTGCGGCGGCGCCGGCCGCACGCCAGCCTCTCGGCGCTCGCCGTGTCCAATCTCAAGCATACGCTCGCCGCGACGCTCGCCGGCCGTCGCGACCGCGCGATCCTCAGCTATCACGGCTTCTACGAAAGCGAGCGCGAGCGGCTGAGCAACATCGGCTACCGCCTGACTCGGCCGCTCTCCGGCACGACCGCGGCGACGATCGCCGTCTCCGAAAGCCTGCGCGCCGATCTCGTCGCACGCTTCGGCGTCGCGCCCGGGCGCGTCGTCACCCTGTTCAATCCGGCGGCGCCCGCGCCCTTTCCCGCGCCGGTCGCGCCCGCGGACCTCGCGGCGCGCGAACCGCTCGTCATGGCGATCGGACGCCTCGTGCCGGACAAGGGCTTTCGGGATTTGCTCGACGCCTTCGCGCAGACCCGCACGCCGGGCGCCCGGCTCGTCATTCTCGGCGAGGGGCCCCTGCGCGGCGAATTGCTTGCGCTCCGCAGCAGCCTTGGCCTCGACGGCCGCGTCGAACTGCCCGGCTTCGCCGCCGATGTCGGATCCGAACTTCGCCGCGCGCGATGCGTCGCGCTGGCCTCGCCCCGCGAAAGCTTCGGTCTCGTGTGCGTCGAGGCGCTCGCGCACGGACTGCCGTGCGTGACGACGGATTCCGGCGGACCGGGCGAAATCGTCAACGCGCCGTCGCTCGGATCCATCGTTCCGGTAAGCGATCCCGCCGCGCTCGCGCGCGCGCTCGACGCGGCGCTGGCTTCGCCCGGCGATCCCGCGCCGCGCCAGGCGCGGGCGCGCGAATTTTCGCTCGACGCCGCGCTCGAGCGTTACGAAGACCTGATCGCGCGCGTCATGTCGCATGCGCGCTCTCCCGCCTGACTTCGGGCGCCATCGCGCTCTCCGCCGCCAGATGTTCGGCGAGGCGCACGGCGAAGGCGATGATCGACAGCGTCGGGTTGGCCTGTCCCGACGTGTGGAAGACAGCCGAACTCGCTACGAACAGATTGGGCGCGTCGAAGCAGCGCAGGTTGCGGTCGACCACCCCGTCGGCCCGCGTCGCGCCCATGCGCGCCGTGCCGATCTGGTGCGTGCCGTGCGACATGCGCGCGACGACGGCGTCGACATTCTCCGCCTCCGGCTGGCGGTAGTGCGCCTCCGCGATATGCGAGCCCCGCAGCCAGTCGGCGAGGCGTTCATGCGCGCGCACGACGCCCTCGGCGTCCTCGCGGGCGAAACGAAGATCGATGCGCAGGCGCGGCGCGCCGAGCCGGTCCGCCGTCTCCGACAATGTGACGCGGCTGTCGGCGCGCGGGCTCTGCTCGCAATGATAGGACAGGCCGTAGCGCATCGAGCGATTGCGGATGAAATAGGCGGGAATGCGCTCGGACGCGACGTAGCGGCGCCAGGCGAAACGCAGCAGGAACGCCGCCATGCGCGGCGCGTCCGACATCACGTTGCGCAGATGCGGTGCCCAGTCGACGCGCGGGCCGACATGGCGGATGCGGATCGCCTCGGGCAGCAGCAGGTCCTTGAGGCCGGGCGTCGACAGGGCGAGCGCCACCGCCGACAGCGCGCCCGAGCGGTGGCGCGGATCGGCGATCGGCGGCACGACCGGCCAGAAGCAGATGTTCGGCAGGCCCTGCGCCTTCTGAAGCGCGAGGCTCGGCGTGAAACGGCGGCGCGTGTAGGAGCCGTGTCCGTCGCGCAGCAAATCGAAGGCGACGTCGAATCTTTCGTCGCGGAAGAAGATGTCGGCGATCTCGCCGATGATATGGCCCATGTAGTAGCGGCCGAGCGGACCGTCGGCGCCGCCGAACATTCCCGGCCGCCGGCGCTGCGCGATCATCAGCAGGCGCGTGGATTCGAGGCCGCCGGCGGCGATGACGAAACGGTCGGCGACGACGCGCCGGCGCCGCCCGTCGCGGCTCGCGACGATCGCGGCCTGGATCGCGCCGCTCTCGGCGATGTCGAAATCGACGACGGTCGCGTCGAGCCTGATGTCGACGAGCGGCGACGCGGCCAGCGCGCGCGCGTGCGCCTTCTGCATCTTCGGAATATTGCTGGCCCGCTCGATCGTCTCGAAGGCGAAGTCGTCGCTGATGGCGTCGACGCCGGGCATGGGCGCGTCGAAAACGGGCTCGCCGCAAGTCGCGTAGGGGCAGGCCTGCGCGTAATAGGGCGCGATGTCGTCGTAGCCGATCGGCCAACGCGCGCCCTGCGCGAACGGGCGCGGCTCGAAATCGCAGGGATCGAGCGGCATGCAGCGCCCGCCCCACAGGTTGGAGGCGCCGCCGAGGCGCCGCGCGACCGCGATGCTCATGTCGTCGTGCGCGGAGGGATCGACGATCTCGGCGTCGGACAGGTCCTGCGCCCCGCCGGCGCTCTCGCCGCCCGATTCCAGAACCAGCGACGGCAGCCCGCGCGCGGCGAGTTCGAGCGCGAGCGTAATGCCGGCCGGACCCGACCCGACGATGCAGGTTTCGCATCGCATGTCGTGTGCGGTCGCGGCGAAATCGCGGATCATGCCGGTTGCGCCTCGCGCGCGAGATGAGCGGCGATCGTTGGCGACACGTCCGCGTAGAGCGCCGTCATTTCACGCCAGTAGCGCTCGCGCGTGAACGTCGTGGTCGCGCGCGCCCGCGCCAGCGCGCCCATTGCGGCAAGCGCGGCGTCGTCCAGCGCGAAGGCGCGGCGCAGCGCGGCCGTCAGGGAGGATGTATCGGAGGGCGCGGCCAGAAAGCCGGTCGCGCCATCCTCGACCATTTCCGGCAGGCCGCCGATGGCCGTGACCAGCGCTGGCTTGCCGCGCGCCTGCGCCTCGAGAATGCTTTTCGGCGCGATCTCGTACCAGACCGAGGGCAGGGCGACGAGGCTCGCGGCCTCGACATGCGCCCAGAGCGCGGCGCCCTTGAGATGGCCGACGAAGACGCAATCGCCGCCGCGCACCTGCGCGCGCGCCTCGAGTTCCGCGCGTTTCGGCCCGTCGCCGACGACGACCAGCGGAACGCCCGCCTGCGCGCAGGCGTCGATCAGGAAATCGACGCCTTTTTCTGCCGACAGGCGGCCGAAGAACAGGACGTGACGGCCGTGTTTCTCGCGCAGCGCGGCGACGGCGGCGGGATCGACGGGCGCATCGTCCGCGCTCTCGAAAAAATTCGGGATGTAGCGCAGCTTGTCCCGCGCGAAGCCGTGCTCGGCGAATTTGTCGACGATGAAGCGCGCCGGGCCGATGAAGCGCGCAACCGTATCGCGCAGCGCGCCGACGCGCCATTGCACGAAGCCGTCGAGCGCATAGAGCGCGTCCATGGCGAGCGAGCCGTGCGTGCACCGGTTGACGAGGCAGCGCCACTGCCGTCCGCCGCGGCATTGCTCGCAGACGCCCGTGCGCTCCGTGTAGAAATGATAGGCCGGGCAGATCAGCTTGTAGTCGTGCAGCGTATAGACCATCGG
>DAIRCS010000006.1:0-14316 GCA_036796555.1 Rhodoblastus sp.
GCGAGCACGTCGACCTGCGCGCCGGCGTCGTTGATGTAATATTCGCGCGTGACCGCGTGGCCCGCAAATTCGAGCAGGCTCGCCAGCGCGTCGCCGAACACCGCGCCGCGCCCGTGGCCGACGTGCATGGGGCCGGTCGGATTGGCCGAGACATATTCGACGTTGATCTTCTGCGCCGCGCCCACCCTGCCCTGCGGCGCGCGGCCGTAGCCGCCGCCTTGCGAGAGGGCGGCGCGCAGCACCGCGGCGAAGACATGCGGCTGCAGGCGGATGTTGATGAAGCCGGGGCCGGCGACCTCGGCCTGCGAGACGTCGGCGTCCTCGGCCAGCGCGAAGGCGATTTCGGTGGCGAGCTGGCGCGGATTGCCGAATCCCGCCTTGGCCTCGCGGGCGAAAACCATGGCGGCGTTGACCGCGAGATCGCCGAGCGCGGCCTCGCGCGGCGACTCGACCACGAAACGGGCGAGATCGAGGTCGGCGGGCAGGCGGCCGTCCCGCGCGAAGCCTTGCAGGATCGCGGCGACCCGGGCGTGAAAATCGGCGAAAATGTTCATGGAGCGCCGGATTAGAGGATTGGCGCGGGCAGGTCAAAACCGCCGCTCCGGCCGCGTGCGCCACATGCGTGCAAAAAAGTTCGAGCCCCCGGGAATAAAAGCCGGCCGGGCCGGGTCTTCCCATCGCAGCCGCATGCAGGCGGCCGATGGAGGCGGGTATGGACGATCGACATGACAAGGGCGTCAGCAGGCGTTTCGCGCTGGAATGCATGACCTGGGCGGGAACCGGCCTGTTGTGGACCGTCGCCGGCGGCGTGCCGACCTCCAAGCTGATCGGTCAGGCGAAGGCGGCGGAAAGCGGCTTCAGCTTCGCGCAGATTTCCGACAGCCATATCGGCTTCTCCAAGCCCGCGAACCCGGACACGCGCGCGACCCTCGCCGAGGCCATGGATCGCGTCTCCGCCATGAAGGAGAGGCCCGCTTTCCTGATCCACACCGGCGACATCACGCATCTGGCCAAGCCGCAGGAATTCGACGACGCCGAAAAGATCATCCGCGGCGCGAAGATCGACGTGCACTATGTGCCGGGCGAGCACGACATGATCGACGAGGGCGTGGGCAAGGCTTATCTCGCGCGCTACGGCAAGAAGACCCAGGGCAAGGGCTGGTATTCGTTCGACCAGCAGGGCGTTCACTTCATCGGCCTGGTCAACGTCTCCGAAGTCGTCGACGGCATGGGGCATCTCGGCCCTGAACAGCTCGCCTGGCTTCAGGCCGATCTGAAAGGAAAGTCGGCGTCGACGCCGATCGTCGTCTTCGCGCATATTCCGCTGTGGGCCGTGTATGCCGACTGGGGCTGGACAACCGACGACGGCGTGCAGGCGCTCGAAATGCTGAAGCGCTTCGGCTCCGTGACCGTTCTCAACGGCCATATCCATCAGATTTTCCAGAAGGTGGAAGGCAATGTCGCCTTCCATACAGCGCGCTCCACGGCCTTTCCGCAGGGCACGCCGGGCAAGGCGCCCGCGCCCGGCCCGATGCTGATGCCCGAAGGCAAGCTGCGCACCGCGCTCGGCGTCACGAGCGTCGTCGTGAAACCAGGCGAACACGCGCTGGCGATCACCGACACCGCCCTCGCCTCCTAGTTCGAAAGCCACGCGACATGAACGTGTTCAAGACGGTCGCCGCCGGACTGGCGGCGACAGCGATCGCGTGCGGCGCAGCCAACGCGCAAGGCGACGCCGCACGCGGCGAACAGATCTACCGAAGCTGCCAGGACTGCCACTCGCTCGACGTCAACGAGGTCGGTCCGAAGCATCGCGGCGTTTTCGGACGCAAGGCCGGCGCCGTGCCGGACTACAATTATTCCGCCGCGCTCCGGAAGTCGGACGTGATCTGGAACGAAGAGACGCTCGATCAGTGGCTGACCAATCCACAGAAGCTGATACCCGGCGCCAAAATGTTCTTTCGCCTGACGAAGCCCGACGACAGGGCCGACCTGATCGAATATCTGAAGGAGCGCGCGCGTTGAGCCGAATTCGCGGCGGCTTGCGCGCGCGCTCCGGACACGGGATCGTCGCGGCGCCCCGAAACCTGGACCCTGGACGTGACGAGCGAGATCGCGCGACGTTTGTTCGCTGAGCGGATCATTCCGCACCTCGACGACGCCTACGGTCTGGCGCGCTGGCTGACCGGCAATACGGCCGACGCGCAGGACGTGGTGCAGGACGCCTGCCTGCGCGCGCTCGCCGCCATCGAGCGCGCGCAGGCGGCGAATGCGCGCGCGTGGTTCATGACGGTCGTGCGCAACGCCGCCTACACGTGGTTGGCGCGCAACCGGCCGAAGGCCGTGGTCGTCGAGCCGCAGGCGGATGCGCCCGACGATGCGCCGTCGGCTGAGGCCGCGCTGATCGCAAGAGCCGACGCTGCGACGCTGGAACGCGCGATCGACGCGCTGCCGCTCGTCTTTCGCGAGACCCTGGTGATGCGGGAATTCAACGAACTCAGCTATCGCGAGATCGCGGATGCGACCGGCGCGCCGATCGGCACGATCATGTCGCGTCTCGCACGGGCGCGCGCCTTGCTGGTCACGGCGCTGAAGGAGGCGGGATGAACGAGGCGGACACGCTGCTGATGCAGGCTGCGCTCGACGGCGAAATGGACGCGCCCTCGCTCGCGTCCTTCGAGCAGAGACTGGCGGGCGAACCCGAGCTCGCGCGCGCCTATGCGCAGATGAAGGCGTTGCGCGGGGCGCTACGCGCCATGCCGGCGCCGCGCGCGCCCGACGCCTTGCGCGCTAGGGCCATGGCGATGGCCGCGCCGGCGCCGAATGCGCAGGAGACGCCGACCGGCCGACAGCCGGCGGCCCGGGCCGGTCGAGGCTTCGCAAACTGGGGCGCCATCGCCGCGACGCTGGCTGCGCTCGGCATAGGCTTGGGCGTCGGCTACACGTCGGCGCCGCGCGCGGACATCGGCCGCGAGGTTCTCGCAGGCCATCTGCGCGGCATGATCTCGACGCATCCGGTCGACGTGGTTTCGAGCGACCAGCACACGGTCAAGCCATGGTTTGCAGGCAAGATCGCCGTCTCGCCGCCGACGCCGGACCTCGCCGCACAGGGCTTCACGCTCGAGGGCGGCCGCATCGACATCATCGGCGGCGAGCCTTCGCCGACGCTGGTCTATCGCGCCGGCAAACATACATTCAGCATAACGCGGCTGCCGGACGGCGTCGCTTCCGCCGCCTCGTTCCCTGCGTCGATCGACGGGCACGCGCTGGCCCGCTGGAGCGCAGGCGGGGCGAGCTATGTCGCGACGTCGGATGCGAGCGCGGCGGAAGTGCAAAGCCTCGCCAACGCATTCCGTGCGGCGGTGGAGCGCGGCTCCTGACGAATCGCCGCCGCCGCGATTTCAGAACCCGTTGATCGGCAGCTTCAGAAAGCGCTTGCCGTCCCCGTCGGGCGGCGGCAGTTCGCCGGCGCGCATGTTGATCTGCAGCGACGGCAGGATGAGCTTGGGCATGCCGAGCGTGGCGTCGCGCGCCTCGCGCATGGCGACGAATTCGTCCTCGCCGACGCCGTCGCGCACGTGGATGTTGTGCGCGCGCTCGTCGGCGACCGTCGTCTCCCAGCGGATTTCGCGATTGTTCGGCCCGTAGTCGTGGCACATGAACAGACGCATTTGCCCGGGCAGCGAGAGAACGCGACGGATGGAACGATAGAGCGTGCGGGCGTCGCCGCCGGGGAAATCGGCGCGGGCCGAGCCGCCGTCCGGCATGAACAGGGTATCGCCGACAAAGGCTGCGTCGCCGATGACGTGCGTCATGCAGGCGGGCGTGTGGCCCGGCGTATGGATCGCAAAGGCTTTCATGCCGCCGATCTCGTAGGCGTCGCCGTCGGCGAAGAGACGGTCGAACTGGCTGCCGTCGCGCTGGAATTCCGTGCCCTCGTTGAAGACCTTGCCGAACGTGTCCTGCACGACGACGATCTTTTCGCCGATGCCGATCCTGCCGCCGAGCTTGCGCTGAATGTAGGGCGCGGCCGAAAGATGATCGGCGTGGACATGGGTCTCGATCAGCCATTGCAGGTCGAGCCCCTCCTTCTCGACGAAAGCGATCATGCGATCGGCGGATTCGTAGAAGATGCGGCCCGCCGCATAGTCGAAATCCATGACGGAATCGATGATCGCACAGGCCCTGGAGCCGGGATCGCGCACGACATAGCTGATCGTGTTGGTGCGCTCGTCGAAAAAGGCCGTCACCTCGGGCTTGACCGTCAGATCAACGCGATCCGCGAATTCGGACATTGTTCAATCCCTCCGGCGGCCCCGTTGCGCCAACCCGATACATATGCAGTAACGCGAATATATCAAGTCCGGAGCCGGTTGTCGCCGCCTGCGCTCCGCGCGCAAGCCATCAGACGACCAGCTTGCGGTAGAGACGCCAACTCGCATGCCCGAGCACCGGCAGCGTGACGAACAGGCCGATGAAGCCGGACAGGATGGACGCGCCGAGGAAGAGCGCGATCAGCAGCGCCCAAGCGATCATCTGCACGGGATTTTTCAGCACGCTGCGCATGCTCGTCAGCATGGCGGTGACGAAATCCACGTCGCGGTCGACGAGCAGCGGAAACGACACCACCGTGATCGAAAAGACGAACATGGCGATGACCGCGCCGAGCAGATTGCCGATGAGGGCGAACAGAACCCCCTTGCCCGTGGAGAGAACCGCGACGACGAGCTCGTGCACCGTCGGAATGTGCAGGCCGTAGAACATGAGGAAGATGAAGATCGCGAAATCGACCCAGATGATGAGCGCAAAGACAGTGACCAGCGCCATCCAGCCGAGATCCTTGCCCGAGCGCGACCAGACGGAGCCGAGCACCTTGCCCCAGCTCAACGGCTCGCCGCGCTCGAGCGCGCGCGACACTTCGTATGTGCCGGCCGCGACGAAAGGCACGATCAGCGCAAAGCCCATGGTGAGCGGATAACCGATCCAAGGCAGATGCAGCGCCAGAAACAGGGCGACGAGCGCCAGGCCGCCGAGCGCATAGATGCCGCCGAAGAACAGGCCATAGAGCGGCGCGGCGGCGAAATCGCGCCAGCCCTGCAGCAGGCATTCGATCAGATCGTCGCGCCTGAGTTCGCGAATTTCGAGGCGTGCGCCGCGCGCCTGGCCCGATTCGCCGGCGACTTCCGCTCCTGCCCCGACCATCTCTCTCCCCGCGCTCGTCTCCGTTCGCGAAAGCAAGCCATGAATGGCGCACGGCGGCAAGAGCGGGCGGCTACGACAAAGGGAGGGCGCGCGAGCTAAACCCACGGACACATAAGGCTCAGCGTCGCCCGGAGATTTCCGCGCCCGCATCCGGCGCGAGGCGCGCGAACAACAGGACCGAGGCGGCGGAGATGAGGCCGACGATGAGAAAGGCCGGCGTGAAATCGCCGACCTCGAGCGGCGAGCCGACGCCGTGACGCGAGCGCGTCAACTCCAGAACGCCGGCGCCGAGCGTGACGCCGACCGACAGCGACAATTGCTGGCCCACAGCGGCGAGGCTCGTCGCATGGCTCATGCGGCGGTCGTCGACCTCGGCATAGGCGACGGCGTTGATGGCGGTGAATTGCAGCGAGCGGAAGAAGCCGCCGGCCAGCAGCACGGCCATGATGATCATGTGCGGCGTCTGCGCCGTGAACAGCGTGTTGGAGAGGAAGAAGGCGGTCGAGATCAGCGCGTTCCCCACGAGCACGGTGCGAAAGCCCAATTGCTTGAGGATCGGGCCCGCCGTCGGCTTCATCGCCATCGCGCCGACCGTCGAGACGAAGGTGAGCGCGCCGGATTGAAAGGGCGTGAGGCCGAAGCCCATCTGGAACAGGAGCGGCAGAAGGAACGGCGTGGCGCCGAGGCCAAGCCGGAACAGGAAGCCGCCGCCGACGCTGGCGCGAAAGGTCGGCAGCGCAAGCAGGCGCAGGTCGAGGATCGGATGCGGCGTCGTCAGCGCATGGCGCACATAGAGCGCGAGGCTGAGGAAACCGACGCCGATCAGCGCCGCGTCGACGGGGCCCGCGACCACGCCGCGGCCGAGCGCCGAAAAGCCGAAGATCAGGCAGGAGAGCGCGACCCCGATCAGCACGAAGCCGCCGAGATCGAGCGGCGGCGTATCCTCCTCGCGCACGGCGGGAATGAAGACCGTGGCCAGCACGACGCCGAGAACGCTGATCGGAATGTTGATCCAGAATATCCAGCGCCAGTGAAAGTAGGTGGTGATGAATCCGCCGAGCGGCGGGCCGATCACCGGCCCGATGAGCGCCGGCACCGTCAGCCAGGCCAGCGCGCGCACGATCTCCGAGCGCGGCACCGAGCGCATCAGCACGAGCCGGCCGACGGGCGTCATCATCGCGCCGCCCATCCCCTGGATCATGCGGGCGCCGACGAATTGCGGCAGCGTGGAGGACAGGCCGCAGAGGATCGAGCCCGCGGCGAACACGAGGATGGCCGCCCGGAACACTTTTCGCGCGCCGAAACGGTCGGCGGTCCAGCCCGACGCCGGGATGAAGATGGCGAGCGCGAGCAGGTAGGCGGTCAGCGCCAGTTTCAGCGCGACCGGGTCCTCGTTGAGGTCGGCGGCGATCGCCGGCAAGGAGGTCGAGATGACCGTGGAATCGAGATTCTCCATGAAAAGCGCGGTCGCGACGACCAGCGGCGTGATCATCAAGCCGCGTCGCGCGCCAGCATCCGTCGCCGCCGGCCGCGTCTCGCGCCCGTCGGGCGCGGATTTCGATCGAGGATCCAACGCGACCCGCTCCATATGATTCGAACAATATGTCCGCATTTTAGGGACTGACGGCGGACGGAAGAAGGCGCGCCGTCCGACGCGCCGCTTCCTGCAAAATCGTCAGCTCTGCGATCTGGATCACATTCCATCGCGACAAACGCGTGCAATTTATGTCGGCGTCGCGTCCCTCGGGGCGGGCGTCAGGAGCTCAAGTCCTTGGGGGAGGACCACCATGAGCGATTTTCTCGTCACCGCGAAAACGTCCCTGCGTCCCGATCCGGACGACGGGTCTCCCGAGGTCGCCAGCCTCGACGTCAACAGCCGGGTCGCGCGGCTGCACGATCTCGGAACCTGGGCGAAAGTCTCCTATCAGAACGGATCGCTCACGCTCGGCTGGCTTCACGCCGACGTGCTGAAGGAGATCACGGCGACCCAGATCACGCTGTTCGACGAGCCGTTCGGAACGTCGAAGGTCGTGCTGGGCGAAATCGTCGGCGAGAAGGTCCAGCTTCTCACATGGAAGAAGGTCCGCGTCCGGCAGGCGGACGGCAGCATCGTGGACGGCTGGATCGACACCGCCGCCGCGCCGGCCGGAGGCCCGACGGACGGCGGCGCGCAGGAAGGGGCGCAAGGAGGCGCGCAGGGAGGCGCATCTGGCGAGGACAATCCCGCGCATGGCGACGGGGGCGAGCTCGCCCTGGGGCCGAACGAGCTTTTCCGCGCTTCCCTGCTGAAGGCGGAAGACGTGACCGACATCGACGCCGCGGCCATCGCCGCGCTGATCGACGCGGAGGCCGCCAAGCTGCCGAGCGGGCAATGGAACCCCAATTCGCAGGCCACGACCAGCAGCGCCGCCGGCCTGACGCAGTTTCTCGACAGCACGTGGATCTCTGTCGCCACGACCAAGACGACACAGCTCAATCAGGCCGGCAAGGCGAAAGGATTGATCACCGCCGGCAACCAAGTCGCGAGCGGCATGACGAAGCCGCTGCTCGACCTGCGGTTCGATCCCGAGCAGTCGATCCTGGCGGCGGCGGACTACGGTCTCCTCAATCTGAACGCGCTGATGAAGGACGGCCTGGTCGACGAAGAGGTCGGCGACGACGAGAAGGCGCGGTTCATCTACATCGCCCATCACGAAGGCCTCGGCGGCGCGGAAGGCTTCCTCAAGGGCACAAAGACCTACACGTTCAGCGATCTCGCCAAACAGGTCGGCGGCGCCGCCGCGCAGACGTTCATCGACGCCGCCGGCGGCGATACGACCAAGGCCTATCACAACTGGCTCGACGGCTATGTCGACAAGCATATCCAGCCGTCGAAATTCAGGAAGTCCGGGCCGGCCGTCGCGGGCGGGACCGGCTCGGCCGCGCTGGCGCAGTTTTCGGGCGCGCCGGTGCTGATCACGGAACTGTCGAGCAGGACCGAGCTCGCCAAGGCGATCCAGTGGCGCCTGTCGGAACTGGGCTATCTCGATCCGCCCGCGGACGGGTTCTTCGGCCCGGTGTCCGCCTGGGCTCTGAGCGAATTCTGCGATCTGAACGGGATCGCGCTCGGCTCCAGATTCACGCAGGACGTCGCCCGGAAGCTGCTGTCCCCGGCCAAGACGCTGCCGGACATCGCGCCGACGGGAAGCTGGTTCGACAAGGTCATGAGCTACATGAAGGCGCAGAAATATTTCGTCTGCCGTCACCCCGACTGCAAGAACATCGTCTATCTGGAAGGCGCGAACGCGGACGGAACGCTGAACGACGATCGGCACAATGTCTTCAACGACCTGAGAATCGTGTTCACGATCGGCGGCGACGGCAGGCCGAATTTCGACAATGCGATCTGGGAGGGAACGACCGAGCCGGGCGACTTCTGGACGATCCATCCGATGAACCCGAAGGGAGCGGCCAGGATCGCGTTCAACCAGTACAAGGCCTGGGTGGTCGGCGTGCATCATCCCGGCACGGCCGGAGCGCACGAGGCGCTGGTCCAGGCGGAGCCGATCAGCGTCTTTCGCGATCTGAACAAGGATTTCAAGCGCGACGGCGACGCGCTCGACACCGGCCTGTTCGCGATCAACCAGCACTGGGGCTACGACGCGCCGAAAGGCGACCTGGGGCGCACCAGCGCGGGATGCCTGGTCGGGCGCACGCGGGCCGGCCACCGGCAGTTCATGTCGCTGGCGAAGGACGACGCCCGCTACAAGGTCAACCGGAGCTACCGCTTCCTGACCGCGGTCATGCCGGGCGACAAGGTTCTCGCCTGATCCGCCGGATTTGTTTGCGCCCGGCGACAATAATGCTATGAGCACGCGCCAACCCTGAGCGGCGGGACCGATTCCGCCGCTTTTCGCCTTTTCCGGAGTTGGCCATGTCCGAGATCGTCCGTCCCCTGCTCGTCGAGGCCCTCACCTTCGACGACGTCCTGCTGCGTCCCGGCCATTCCGAGATCATGCCGAGCGGCGTCGACATCCGCTCGCGGCTGACCCGCGAGATCGCGCTCAACCTGCCGATCATCTCTTCCGCCATGGACACGGTGACGGAAGCCCGCCTCGCCATCGCCATGGCGCAGGCCGGCGGCATCGGCGTCATCCACCGCAATCTCGAGCCGGACGAGCAGGCCGAGGAAGTGCGCAAGGTGAAGCGCTACGAGAGCGGCATGGTGGTCAATCCGATCACCATCTTCCCGGACCAGACGCTGGCGGACGCGCTCGGCCTCATGGCGCGCTATTCCATCTCCGGCATTCCGGTGGTCGAGCGCGGCGCAGGCGACAAGCCCGGCAAGCTCTGCGGCATTCTCACCAATCGCGACGTGCGTTTCGCCGACAACCAGGCGCAGCCCGTCTCCGAGCTGATGACGCGCAAGCTCATCACCGTCCGCGAGGGCGTCGGCAAGGACGAGGCGCGCCGCCTGCTGCACCAGAACCGCATCGAAAAGCTGCTGGTGGTCGACGAGGACTACAAGTGCGTCGGCCTCATCACGGTGAAGGACATCGAGAAGGCGACGCTGCACCCCAACGCCTGCAAGGACGCGGATGGGCGCCTGCGCGTGGCGGCCGCCTCCACGGTCGGCGACAAGGGCTACGAGCGCGCGCTCATGCTGATCGACGCCGGCGTCGATTGCGTCGTCGTCGACACGGCGCACGGCCATTCGCAGAGCGTGCTCGACCAGGTCGCGCGCATCAAGCGCGTGTCGAACAAGGTGTCGGTGCTGGCGGGCAATGTCGCGACCAGCGAGGGCGCGAAGGCGCTGATCGACGCGGGCGCGGACGCGATCAAGATCGGCATCGGGCCGGGCTCGATCTGCACGACGCGCATCGTGGCGGGCGTCGGCGTGCCGCAGCTCACCGCGATCATGGATGCGGCGGAGGTCGCGCGGAAGGCCGACGTGCCGGTCATCGCCGACGGCGGCATCAAATATTCCGGCGATCTCGCCAAGGCGATCGCGGCCGGCGCCAATTGCGTGATGATTGGCTCGCTGCTCGCCGGCACGGACGAGAGCCCCGGCGAGGTGTTCCTTTACCAGGGCCGCTCGTTCAAGGCCTATCGCGGCATGGGCTCGGTCGGCGCGATGGCGCGCGGCTCGGCCGACCGCTACTTCCAGCAGGACATCAAGGACGAGATGAAGCTCGTGCCCGAGGGTATCGAGGGCCAGGTGCCCTATCGCGGGCCTGTCGGCCCGATCCTGCACCAGCTCGCCGGCGGTCTTCGCGCCGCCATGGGCTATGTCGGCGCGCCCACGATCGAGGAATTCCAGAAGCGCGCGAGCTTCGTGCGCATCACCGGCGCGGGCCTGCGCGAAAGCCACGTGCACGACGTGGCGATCACCCGCGAGAGCCCGAATTATCCGACAGGCGGGATGTAAGGCTCACTCGGGAGAGCCTGACTCGAAAGTCAGCCGCGCTTTCCCTCCCCGCGACACGAAGTCGGCTGTTGCCGACTTCGGTCTGATACGGGGAGGGTGTCGCCGAAGGCGACGGGTGGGGACTGCCCGGCGTTGGCTACGGCGCTGACAATGCCCGGCCGGCCCCACCCGCGATGCTGCGCATCGCGACCTCCCCGCGAGCGGGGAGGTAGGCGGCGGCGTCGACATGATCTCGCCCGCGAAGGACGAAGACAGGAGTTCAGAGCGCCGGCGCCTCTGCGACGCCAAGCATCTCGCGCATCGCATCCGGCACGCGCACGGTCCTGTGCGTCGTCTGATCGGTATAGACCCAGACAATCTCGCCGGTCGTGCGCAGGTCGTCCGACCCCTTCGCGAAGATCGCGAGATCGAAGCGCAGGCTCGAATTGCCGATATGGCCGACGCGCACGCCGACCTCGATCTCCTCGTCGAAGCGGATCGGCGCCTTGTATTCCACGAGCGACTTCACCGTGTGGAAATCGGCGCCTGACGCCTTCACCTCCGCCGCGTAATCGTAGCCGAGCCAGCGGAAGAGCTCGGTGATCGCCGTATCGTAATAGGTTAGGTAATGCGCGTTGAAGACGACGCTCTGGCCGTCGACCTCGGAATAGCGCACGCGGAAGGGAAAGAAGAAGCGGAAGTCCGAACGCTGCATCGTTTTCCTCACCCCAGTTCCTGCTCGACGAGGCCCGCGAGATAGCTCGCGCCGATCGGCAGGAGATCGTCGTTGAAATCGTAACCCGGATTGTGGACGGGCACGCCGCCCTTGTCGCCGGCGCGCTGACCGAAGAAGAGATAGGCGCCGGGCGCGCGCTCCAGCATGAAGGCGAAATCCTCGCCGGCGAGCAGCGGCTTGCCGTCGCGGATGACATTGTTGATGCCCGGCGTGGCGCCCGCGCACAGCGAGGCGCGGTCGGTCTCATGCGCGGAATTGATCGTCGCGGGATAGGCGCGACGGTAGGAGATTTCGGCCGTTCCGCCCTGCGCCGCCGCTGTATGCTCGACCGCGCGCTTGAACAGGCCTTCCATGAGATCGCGGATTTCCGGCTTCAGCGTGCGCACGGAGCCGCGCAATTCGATCGTCTCGGGAATGACGATGTCGGACGTGCCGCCGTGGATCTGGCCGATGCTGACGATGGCCGATTCCAGCGCGTCGACATGGCGCGAGGGCAGCGCGTTGAGCACACTCACCACCTGCGCGGCGATCGAGACCGTGTCGATCCCCTGCTGCGGATGCGCGCCATGCGCGGATTTTCCGCGCAGGATCACGCTGAAATAGTCGATGGCCGCCATGGCCGTGCCGGACAGCGCCTTCACCGTGCCGAGCGGCATGTCCGGGCTGTTGTGGATGCCGTAGACGGCGTCGCAGGGAAAGCGCTCGAACAGGCCGTCGTCGAGCATGGCCTTGGCGCCGGCCAGCCCCTCCTCCGCCGGCTGGAAGATGAGATGCACCGTGCCGGCGAACTTGCGCGTCTCCGCGAGATATTTCGCCGCGCCGAGCAGCATGGTCGTGTGGCCGTCGTGGCCGCAGGCATGCATGCGGCCGGGATTTTTCGAGCGATGGGCGAAACCATTGCCCTCCTCCATCGGCAGCGCGTCCATGTCGGCGCGCAGGCCGATGGCGCGGTTGCCGCCGCTCGCCTGGCCCTGCCCCCGGATGACGCCGACGACGCCCGTGCCGCCGAGGCCGCGGTGGACCTCGATGCCCCATTCGCCCAGCTTTTGCGCGACGATCTCGCTGGTGCGCATTTCCTCGAAGCCGATCTCGGGATGCGCGTGAAAATCGCGTCGCCATTCGGTCATTTCGGCATGCATCTGGTCGAGACGGTCACGCGGGCTCATGTTTCCCTCCTCCGGACTTCGCGCCATTATCCCGGCCCGGCGCGGCGGAGACAAGCGAGGGACATGCGGACGACATGCGCAGCGAAAAGGAAAAGATGCTCGCGGGCGAATTGTATCGCGCCGACGATCCCGAACTCGTCCGCGACCACGCCGCCGCGCGCGCCTGGATGGACCGCTACAACGCAGGCGGTCTTTCGGACAACGAGCGCCATGCGCTGCTCCGCGAAGGCATCGGCCATGTCGGCGCCCGCGTCGTGGCGCGGCCGCCGTTCTATTGCGACTACGGCTACAACATCCGCCTCGGCGACGGCGTGTTTCTGAATTTCAACTGCGTGCTTCTCGACAGCATCCTGATCGAGATCGGCCCGGGAACGCAGATCGGCCCGGCGGTTCAGATATACGGCGCGGATCATCCGCGCGAGCCGGCGCAGCGGCGCGCCGGTCTGGAGTTCGGGCGACCGGTGCGGATCGGCGCCAATGTCTGGATCGGCGGCGGCGCGATCATCCGGCCGGGCGTGACGATCGGCGACGACGCGATCATCGGCGCGGGCGCCGTCGTCACGCACGACGTGCCGGCGGGCGCAACGGTGGCGGGCAGCCCGGCGCGACGGATCGACGGCGGCTAGCCCGCCGGAGCGCGGGCGCTATCATGCGGCCGCAGCCAACAGGGATTCGCCATGTCCATTCAGGCCGTTCTGCTTCCCGTCTTCGCGCTGGTCGCGCTGCTGTTCGTTCTTCTCGCCTGCACGGCGGCGACGCGCGTCGCGGCGATCAAGGCTGGCAAGGTGCGGATGCAGGACATAGCGCTCGGACAGCACGCCTGGCCGACGAAGATCGAGCAGGTGAGCAACGCCTACGCCAACAACATGCAATTGCCCTTGTTGTTTTACGCGCTCGTCGCGTTCGCGCTGCTGACGAAGAAGACCGACCTTCTTTTCGTCGTCATGTCCTGGCTGTTCGTCGCCTTGCGCTACGCGCACGCCTTCGTGCACGTCACCTCGAATTACGTGCCGACGCGCTTCTATCTGTTTGCGGCGGGCATGGCGGCGCTTCTGGCGATGTGGGCGATCTTCGCCGTGCGCGTGCTAGCGGCGATCTAGGCGATCATACATGCGCCCGCTTTCGAGATAGGTCTTGGCGTCGGCCCGCCGGGGCGGCGGCGCGGGATAATTTTCTTCAGCCGCCGGTTCATAGCCGCGTTCGGCGAAGCGATCGCTCGAACAGCCGGCGACGGCGAGGAGAAACACGACCGGCACGAAGCCTCGAACAAGATGGCGCATGAGAACCCTCGGTGAGATCGCCGCACGACGCGACCATGAAAGGCTCGCCGCGCGCCATGGCGGCGCCATGTTCGCTTTGCGGCCGAGTTGCGACTTGCGGGCTCTTGGTTAATGCGGATGCGCGGTGAGGATGCGCGCGACTTCGGCGAGCGCTTCGCTGCGCTGTTCCGGGTTGCGGTCGCATTCCGCGAGATAGGCCGCGATCAGGACCGGCTTGCGGCCGGGCGGCCAGGCGATGGCGATGTCATTGGCCGCGCCATGGCCGCCGGAGCCGGTCTTGTCGCCGACCCGCCAGTCTTTCGGCAGGCCGGCGCGCAGGCGCGCGTCGCCGGTCCTGTTGGCGATCAGCCATCCCATCAGCCGCTCCCGCGAAGCCGCCGACAGCGCGTCGCCGAGCAGCAGCTTTTCGAGATCCCCGAGCATGGCGGCGGGCGAGGTCGTATCGCGCGGATCGCCGGGGCGGGCTTCGTTGAGTTCGGTCTCGATGCGGTCGAGCCGCGTGACGCCGTCGCCGAGCGAGCGGGCGGAACCCCGCAGCCCCCCCGG
>DAIRCS010000006.1:14326-58589 GCA_036796555.1 Rhodoblastus sp.
GGCCAGTCCCGTGCCGGGCGATTGGCGGGGGGGGGGTGGTGTTGGTTCGGTTGGGCTGTTGTCGAGCGGGGCGGCGCCGCCCCGGGGGGACAGGAAGAAACCCTGCGGCCCTACGGGCCCGCCGATGGCGGCGAGCATGAGATTGCCTGCCGTATTGTCGCTGAGCGTGATCGCGGCCTCGCAGAGTCCGGCGAGCGTCATGCCTTCGCCTGTGTGCTTTTCGGTCTCCGGCGAATAGGTCACGAGATCGGATTTGCCGTAGCGGACGCGACGGTCGAGGCCGTCGCGCCCGGAATCGACCTTCGCCAGCACGGCGCCTGCGGCGAGAAACTTGAAGGTGCTGGCGAGGGGAAAGCGCTCGTCGGCGCGATATTCGATTCGCGCGCCGCCGCCGGTATCGCGCATGGCGACACCCAGCCGCGCGCCGAGACTTTTCTCCAGATCGGCGAGCGCTTCCGCCGCATCATGCGCCCGGGCCGTCCGCGCGGACATTGCGCCGACCGCCAGCGCGCCGCCGACGAAGAGCCGGCGGTCGATCAAATCGAGAAGCTCGTTCCGCAGCCGCACGACGCCGTAGCGTTCGGATTGTCGATCTTGAAGGACTGGCCGATGAGGTCGTCGACGAAATCGATACGGCAACCCTTCATGTATTCGAGGCTGATCGGGTCGATCAGCACTGTCGCGCCGTCGCGCTCCAGCGTCAGGTCGTCGACGGCGCGGTCCTGCACGACGTCGAAAGCGTATTGAAAGCCCGAGCAGCCGCCGCCGTTGACGGAGATGCGCAGCGCCGAGCCGGGCTGTTCGGTTTGAAGAATTTTCGCCACGCGCCGCGCGGCGCGCTCGGTCACGACGACGTCCTGCGTCGTCTCTTCGGTCGCGGTGTCCATATGTCCATCCAGCTCGGGTTCAAGGTCCGGCTTGCCTCGAAAGGCCCCCACAAGATAAGCCGCAGGAGCCGGGCTTTCAACGTCGCCGGCCGGAGCGCCTTCATCCCATGCCCGCCGCGAGTCCCGTTCTTGCCCCCTACGCCAGCGACGCGGCGCGCAGCCGGGGACGCCTCGTGGCCGAGTCCCCCTCCCCCACCCGCACCGAATTCCAGCGCGACCGCGACCGGATCGTCCATTCCACCGCCTTCCGGCGCCTCGCCCACAAGACGCAGGTGTTCGTGCCGCTGGGCGGCGACCATTTCCGCACGCGCCTGACCCATACGATCGAGGTCGCCCAGATCGCGCGCGCCCTGTCGCGCGGCCTTGGCCTCGACGACGACCTCGCCGAGGCTCTGGCGCTCGCCCACGATCTCGGCCACACGCCCTTCGGCCATGTGGGCGAGGACGCGCTGGACGCGTTGATGCGCCCTTATGGCGGGTTCGACCACAATGCGCAGGCGCTGCGGCTCGTCACGCGGCTCGAGCGCCGCTATGCGCGCTTCGACGGGCTGAACCTGACGTGGGAGACGCTGGAAGGCCTCGTCAAGCACAACGGCCCGCTGCTGACGCCGGATGGCCAGCCGACGAAGAAGTTTTCGGCGCATGGCGCGCCACGGCCGATCCTCGACTTCGACGCCGAATGCGCCGCCTCGATCGGCTCGCTCGCGCTCGCCTCCTACGCCAGCGCCGAGGCGCAGGCGGCGGCGCTCGCCGACGATATCGCCTATGACGCGCACGACATCGACGACGGACTTCGCGCCGGCCTGTTCGAGCTCGGCGATCTTCGCGCCGCCTCGTCCTTCGTGGACGGTCTCCTCCGCGAGATCGAGGTCAGCCATGGCGCGCTGGAGCGCGCGCGCGTCATCCATGAACTCGGACGTCGCATCATCACGCGCTTCATCGAGGATGCGCTGGCGGAGAGCGCGCGGCGCATCGCCGAAACAGGCGCGGAAAGCGTCGCCGAAATTCGCGCCGCCGGCCGACCGGTCGTCGCGTTCTCCCAGGCGATGACGGAAGCCGACCGCTCGATCAAGACCTTCCTGTTTTCCGCCATGTATCGCCATCCGGAGGTCATGCGCGTGCGCGAGAAGGCGGCGGCGATCGTCGACGGCCTGTTCCCGCTTTTCATCGACGACCCCAGGGCCATGCCGCTCGAATGGGACGGCGCCTTTCGCGGCGCGCGCGACGAAGCGGGGCGCGCGCGCGTCGTCGCGGATTATATCGCCGGCATGACCGACCGCTACGCGCTCAACGAGTATCGTCGCCTGATCGACGCCGGAATGGATCTGTCATGAGCCGGCCGGCGCTGGACGATCTCGTCGCGGGCGTCGAATTGCGCGACAGCGCGCTCGCGCTGCTCGACTACAATGCGATGGCGCGCCGGCTGACGCTGCGGTTCCGGCCTGCCGACGCCGAGGCCGGAGAGATCGCGACTCTGATCTTCGACGGCGTCGTCGGCGTCCATTGCGAACCGTCGGACGCGCTGCGCCGGCTGGAAACGGACGAGCACGCGACGATCGACCGTCTCGACGCCAAGCGACGCAGGACCGGCGAAACGGAGATCACGCTGGTCTATCTGCGCGGCGGCGCGCAGGCGGCGCGCATCGTCAGCTTCATCGCGCAGGAAGGGCGCTGGCTCGGCTGATCGCCGGCGGCATATGGCCAATTCCGGTAGGTTGCGTTTTAATCGCGAGGGCGTGAGCCTTCGCCGCAGTCGGCGGGGCGCCGCGATCATCCGCCACCGCCGCGCCGGGGGGCGCCGTGCGAACGATCCTGTTTGTCGACGACCACCCGGTCTTTCGCGACGGCCTGCGGCGCACGCTCGAGGCCGACATCGCCGATCTCGACGTCGTCACGGTGGGCGACGCCGCGTCCGCGCTGAACCTTCTCGAAAGCGGCCGGGACGTCGATCTCCTCCTGACCGACTATCGCCTGCCGGACAGGGATGGCCTCGCCCTGCTCGCCGATGCGCGGCGCTCCTTTCCGACCGTGGGCGCGGGACTGCTGTGCGGCGACCTCTCGCCGGCGCTGCTGCGGGAAGCGCGGGCGCTCGGCGCGATCCTCTGCCTCTCCAAGGCGCGCGCGCCGGCCGACATCGTCGCGGCGGTGCGCGACGTCTTCCAGGGCGGCCAAGCGTTCGAGCGGACGTCCGGGGATTGCGAGGCGAACCGCATGTCATCGCGGCGCCGCGAGATTCTCGCGCTGGCGAGCCGGGGCCATCCCGACAAGGTGATCGGCGCCCGGCTGGGCGTTTCCGAAAACACGATCCGCAATCACTGGAAGTATATTTTCGAGCAGCTTTCCGTGAACAGCCGCACCGAAGCGGTCGGCAAGGCCATCCGCCGGGGAATGATCTGAGGCATGGAAGAAGCGCGCCGCGCCCTTGTGCGAACCGAAGGCATGCGCCTGCTGTTCGAGCAGAACGGCGTCGCCGAAACGGCCCTGATCCGGCCGCTGCACGTCATGGCCGTGACCGCCGCGGCGCTGATCGGCGCGGTCGTGCGCGCGACGGCCGACCTGCCGGTCTCGCGCATCGTCGCGTGGTGCGCGATCATCTTCGTCGGTGAGACGCTGATCACGGCGCTCAACCGCGCCTATGCGGCGCGGCGGCCCGACGACGCGGCGCTGCCGCGCTGGGCGGCGCTCAAGACCGCGCTCAGCATCTACAATGCGCTCGCCTGGAGCCTCGGCGTCGTGCTGCTGCATGTCCCCGGCGGCGCCGCCGCCGTGATCGCGCCGACATGGGGCGTGTTCGGCTTCATGGCGGCGACGGTGTTCGTCGCGGCGAGCTTTCCGCCGGCGATGTATTCGATGATGTTCGCGGTGGGCGCCCCCGCCGCCGCCGCCCTGATCTTTCTCGGCGGCCCGCTGGAAACGACCGTCGGCGTCTGCATCGCGCTGACCGTGCCCTACATGATGGGGATCGGGTCGTTGTCGATGCAGAAGGCGCGCGAGGCCATGCTCGGGCGGATCGACGTGGCGGAATTGCTGGCGACGAAACAAGCGCAGGCCGACCAGATCGGCGCGCTGTTTGCGGATCGCACGCGCTTCTTCAGCGCGGCGAGCCACGACCTGCGGCAGCCCCTGAGCGCGATGGGCTATTATTTCGCGCTGCTCGAACGCGCCGAGACGGCGTCCGCGCGCAACGAAATCGTCGCGCGGCTGCAGGAATGCGCCGACAGCCTGCGGCGGCAGTTCGATTCCATCATGGGCGTGTCCGAGGCCGACAGCGCGATCATGCGCGCGGCCGACGTCGATGTGGATCTGCAAAAGCTGTTCGACCGCGTCGCGGTGACGCTCGGCCCCGACGCCGCGCGAAAAGGGGTGCGGCTGCGGATCGCGCCGACACGCCTCGTCGCGCGCGCCGATCCCGATCTTGTCTATCGCGTCCTGATCAACATCGCGGGCAATGCGGTGAAATATACGTCGCGGGGCTCGGTGCTGATCGGCGCGCGGCGTCGCGGCGAAGGGGTCGCCGTGCAGGTGGTCGATACCGGCGTCGGCGTCGCGCGCGGCCAGCTCGCGGCGATCTTCGACGATTATTTCCAGATCGGAAATCCCGAACGCGATCTGCGCAAAGGACTGGGCATCGGCCTCGGCGTGGTCAAACGCATCTGCGACGCGATGGGCTGGAGACTCGATGTCCGGTCCGAGCCCGGCCGCGGCACGTCGTTCGCGGTGACGCTGCCGCGCAGCGGCGACACGACCCTCGCCGGCGCCGATCCGCGCGCCGCAGACGTCCCCGACGCTCCGGACGCGACGCATGTGCTGGTCGTCGACGATGATCCGCTGGTGTGCGACTCCTTGAGCCGCCTGCTGACGAGCTGGGGCCACGTCTGCCGCGCCTGCGCCAACGGACCGGCGGCGCTCGACGCCATCGCGCGCGAGGCCGAGGCGATCGCCTGGCGCGCGCTGATCGACTGGCGCCTGGCCGGCGAGACGGGCCTCGACGTCGCCATCCGGCTGCGCGAAACCTTCGGCGACCGGGTGCGGATCACGCTCATGACGGGCGATACGGATCCCGCGATCGCCCAGGCGGCGCGCGAGGCGGGCCTGCCGCTGCTGCGCAAGCCGGTGCAGCCGATCCGCCTGCGCGCCGCGCTCGCAACCCCCGCCGACCCACCGTAACCGGTAGATTGGCGGGCGCCGGACGAATTTCTAACCTGCCCTTCCGGGTCATTGCAGCCGCCATCGCACGCGCGGAATCTCCGCCCGACGCAAGCCGGCGACTGTCCAGGACGCGCGAAGGGGGAAACGCCATGGCAGCGCGCATATCAATCGTATCTTCGTTCGTGTTTGCAGGGGCCATCGTCTCCGCCGGCGCCGCGTCGGCGACGGACCTGACCGGGACGTGGTCGGCCAACGGCTACACATGCGGCGCGGCGCATGCCGTGGAGCTCGTGGCCATCTCCGACGACGGACGGGCGTTCGTCGGCACGAAGCTGCGCGGCGACGCCTGCGTGACCACGGGCGCAGTCACGTTCTTCGGCACATGGTCCGGCGCGAAGATCTGCAAGCTCATCACGGGCTCGACCAGCGCGCCCAACAGCGGCACGACGGATTGCGGCGGCGCGCCGGTCATCAAGTCGGCCAACCAGTTCACGCTCGGCGGCATAACCTTCACGCGCACGCGTGCGAGCACCGGCACGTCCAGCATCAACATCACCGCCGTGGACTGCAAGAACGTCACGACCAACAAGACGATCGCCGGCACGATCGTCGGCAGCGGTGGATGGGCGTGCGACCGGCTGGGGACGGCGAGCGGCGACCAGGTGTCGGTGCAGCTGACAGGCACGGCGGAGTGACGGGCCGCGCCTGCCGCTAGAGCGTTTCACGGTGAAGCAGAATCATTTGGTCGTCATTGCGAGGAGCGTAGCGACGAAGCAATCCATCCCCCGAACTGGATCAAATCCCGGTGGATGGATTGCTTCGCTCTCAGACGAAGTCGCCAACAGGCGACTTCTGTCGGGCTCGCAATGACGGCATCGTTTCCATCTAGTGAATGAACCGCTCTAGTTCGAATCCGGCTCGATCTCCGTCTTGAAGGTCGCGAAGGATTCCTCGAGTTGCGGGCTCATCGGCACGTTGAACTGTTCGCCGTTCGGCAATCGCTTGCCAAACCATTTGTTGTAGGTCGGATCGATGTCGTTGGTCACGACCATCGTGCGGAAGGCGCGCTCGATCGCCTGCTTCATTGGCCGGTCGTTGTGCGCATAGACGATGCCGTAGGGATCGTAGGACAGGAGTTCGCCGACGACCGCGAACCTGTCCTGCGCCTTGTGCTGCGCGATCAGTCCGGCGAGCAGAATGTCGTCGGTGGCGAAGGCGTCGACCTTGCCGTCGGCGAGCAGTTCGTAGCTCTGTTCATGGTCGGGCGCCTCGACCAGCCTGATCCCGAGGCCGAACTTCTCGTCGAGCTTCTTCAGCGCGGCGATATTCGTCGTGCCGGCGGTGACGGCCACCGACTTGCCCTTCAGGCTGCGAAAGTCTTTCCACGGCGTTCCCTTGGGGACCATGACCTTCGTGCCCGCGACGAAGATCAGCGGCGAGAACGACACGATCTTCGAACGTTCGAGGTTGGCGGTCGTCGATCCGCACTCGAGATCCGCCTTGCCGTCGACGATCGTCTGCAGACGCGTGTCCGACGTGACTTTCACGTAGGCGATTCTGAGATCGTCGCGGCCGAGCGTGCGGCCGATCTCCTCGACGACGGCGTTGCACAGGTCGATCGAATAGCCGATGGGCCGCCCGGCCCGGTCGAGAAAGGAGAAGGGGACGGAGGCTTCGCGATAGGCGAGCGTGACGGTTCCCGTGCGGGAAATGCGGGCGAGCGATCCCGTCAGGCCCGCTTGCGGAAGAACGACGCCCGCCTTCTGCGCCGCCGCGGGCGCGGCGGACAGAAAGCAGAGCGCCGCGGCGATGATCGGCAGACGACGCGCCATCATGGCGGCCTCCTTCAGGTCGTCGCCGCAATGGGCTCGTCGATGAAGGCGTCGTCCTCCTCGCCGGGCTTTTCCGGTCCGAGCGCGCCTTCCCACTTGGAGACGACGGCGGTCGCGATGGAATTGCCGATCACGTTGGTCGCCGAGCGCCCCATGTCGAGAAACTGGTCGATGCCCATGATGAGCAGCAGGCCGGCCTCGGGAATGCCGAACTGGTTGAGCGTGGCGGCGATGACGACGAGCGAGGCGCGCGGCACGCCGGCCATGCCCTTCGAGGTCAGCATGAGGATCAGCAGCATGGTGATCTGCGTGCCGAGGCTGAGGTTGATGTTGTAGGCCTGCGCGATGAACAGCGTCGCGAAGGTGCAATACATCATCGAGCCGTCGAGGTTGAACGAATAGCCCATCGGCAGGACGAAGCTCGCGATGCGGTTCGGCGCGCCGAATTTCTCGAGGCCCTCCAGCGTCTTGGGATAGGCGGCCTCGGATGAGGCCGTCGAGAAGGCGAGCAGGATCGGTTCGCGGATCAGCTTCAGCAGCTGGAAGATGCGCGGCCCCAGGACCGCGAAGCCCGCGAGAACGAGCAAGGCCCACAGCACGAGCAGCGAGACATAGAAGCCGCCCATGAACTTGGCGAAGACCAGAAGGATGGCGAGGCCCTGTTTCGCGACCGTCGCGGCGACGGCCGCGAACACCGCCAGCGGCGCGAAGTTCATCACATAGCCGGTCACCGTCAGCATGGCGTGCGCGGCTTCGTCGATGCCCTGCGCGATGATCTTGCCCTTCTCGCCCATCGCCGAGACGGCGATGCCGAAGAAGACGGAGAACACGACGATCTGCAGAATTTCGTTCGCCGCCATCGCCTCGATGATGGATTTCGGCACGAGATGCTCGACAAAATTCTGCAGCGACATGGCCGAGGTCTTCAGGCCCGTCGCCGCGCTGGTGTCGGGCAGCGGCATGTTGAGATTCACGCCGGGCTGCAGCAAGTGCACCATCACCAGGCCGAGCAGCAGGGAGGCGAGCGAGGCGGAGATGAACCAGCCCATCGTCTTCAGGAAGATGCGGCCGATCGACGAATTGTCGCCCATATGCGCGATGCCGACGACGAGCGTCGAGAAGACCAGCGGGGCGATGATCATCTTGATAAGACGCAGGAACAGCGTGGAGATCAATTCGAAATAGGAGGCGATGTCCTTTGCCGTCTTGGCGTCCGCCACATTGTAGATCGCATAGCCGACGAGAATGCCCAGCGCCATGGCGGCGAGGATGATGTGGATCATGTATTTCTTCATGAAACGCCCCTTCCGCGCCGTAAAATGCCGGCGGACACTTGGGCAGCCTAACGCAGCGTTCGAGGCGCGCACAAGACGGGGGGCGCCCAAGGAAAAGGCGCCTGGGACCTCCAGACGGGCGCAGGCGCTGCGGAACGCGCGTCAGGCCCCGACCTCACAGGGAATAGCCGCCGGCCTTCTGCGCCTTCTCCTGTCCGAGCGCGACCAGAGCCTCGTTCATCGCGCCGCGATAGATGCCCTGCGCCATGAGGTTGCCGGTGGCGGCGCCGCGTTTCTCGTAGGCGTCGCGCTTGAGCTCGAGCGCCGCGACATTGTCCGGCGCGGCGCGGTTCGCCCATTCGGCGACATGGCAGGCGAGTTCGAGATCGCCTGCGGCCAGGAGCGCGCGTCCGCGCGCGACAAGCGCGGGAACGCCGCCGGCGAGCGCGGCGATTTCCGCCGCCTGTCGCGCTGAGCTGGCGGGAAACAGATCGGCCGCGACGCCGTTCCACCAGCCGCCCCAGCGACGGATGAGATTGCGCACGATGAATTTCGGATGGTCGTAGAGCTCGAGAAGATAGGGCCGCTGCGCGAGTTCCGGATCGGATTCGACCGCGGCGACGATCTCCTCGGGGCTCCTGCCGGCGTTCAGCAGCGGCACGACTTGGTCGATGATGTGACGCAGATAGCGCGCCGTCTCCGTCAGCACGCGCCGCACTTCGGCGCGGCCGCGCACGACGAGGCCGTGGCCCGGAAACAGCCATTCGGCGTCGAGCGCGGCCATTTCCTCCAGCGCCTCCGCCCATTCGATCGGGTAACGCTGAACCTTCTGCGGATTGCCGCAATTCGGCGAACGCCAGACGATGAGATCGCCCGTGAACAGATACGACTTTTCGGGAACCCAGACATAGCAATGATCGTCCGTCTCGCCCTTTGCGGCGCGGTAGCGGATTTCGAGATCGCCCATGCGCTGCACGAGGCCGTCGCGGAACGTGAGCGTCGGCCAGTCGTATTCGTTAGGAAAGCGCAGCTTGTCCGAGCCGAACTGGCGCTGGTTGATGAGTTCGTTGAAGCCGTGCGTCAGCGCGTAGCGCCTGAAGCGGCCGACGCAATTTTCCTGCGCGACGATATTGCGCACCGAACCTTCGGCGAGAAACGGCTTGCCGCCGAAGGCGTGATCGAGATGGCCGTGCGTATAGACGATCGTGTGGACCGGCTCGGCCGTCCAGCCGCGGATCGCCGCATGGACGGCCGGCGCGCCGCGCGACGTGCCGGGATCGATCAGCAGCAGGCCTTCCGGCGTCTTCAGCGCATAGGTGTTGACGAACAGCGAATGCATGAAGACGCCGGGCGCGACTTCCTCCGCCGGCCCGCTGAACTTCGGCTGCGCCTGCAACGGATCTGTCGTCACCATCGCCGGAACATTGGTCATGCCGTCCTCCCGTCGCGGCGTTCGCGCGCCGCGTTGCAGGGAGAGTAGATGGTCGGCCGGCGTCCCGAAAGCCGGCGCAACGCGTCGTCCGCGCGGCGCCGGGTTGCGTTCAGTCCGTCTCGCGCGCGCCGCGGAAACCTGTCGCCAGCACGTAGAGCTCCGCCGAATCCTTGCGGCTCGCTTCTGGTTTGACATGCCGCACGGTCGCAAAATCGCGCTTCAGTTTCGCGAGCAGCTCGTTCTCCGTGCCGCCCTGCAGCACTTTCGCGAGGAAGAAACCTCCGGGCGCGAGAATTTCGCAGGCGAATTCGGCCGCCATTTCGGCGAGCGCGACGATGCGCAGGTGATCGGTCTGGCGATGGCCCGTCGCATTGGCGGCCATGTCGGAAATGACGGCGTCCGCCTGCCCGCCCAGCATTTCGCGCAGACGTTCGGGCGCGTCCGCGTCGAGAAAATCCATCACCGTGAATTCGACGCCGGGGATGTGCTCAACCTCGAGCAGGTCGATGCCGATCACGCGGCCTTTCCCCTCTTCCGACTTCACCTTCTTCGCCGCCACCTGCGACCAGCCGCCGGGCGCCGCGCCGAGGTCGAGCACGCGCATGCCGGGCTTGAGCAGATGATAGCGCTCGTCGATCTCGATCAGCTTGTAGGCGGCGCGCGAGCGCCAGCCCTCGCGTTTCGCGCGCGCGACATAGGGATCGTTGAGCTGGCGCTCGAGCCAGAGCGTCGAGGACAGCGTGCGCTTGCGCGCCGTCTTCACGCGCGTTTTCAGCGATCCGCCGCGCGCCTTCTCGTCCTTGCCGCCCGGTCCCTGCCTGCCTGCCGTCAAACCCGCGTCTCCCCGGCGCGGTCGGCGCGCATCAGTTCCAGAAGAATGCCTTCGCGAAGACCGCGGTCGGCGATGCGGATGCGCGGCGCCGGAAAGGCGCGGCGGATCGCCTCGAGGATGGCGCAGCCGGCCAGCACGAGATCGGCGCGCTCGTGGCCGATGCAGCCGTTGGCCGCGCGCTGGGCGTAGTCCATGGCGCGCAGCCGGTCGATAGCGTCGTCGGCCTGGTCCGCCGACATCCACAGGCCATCCACGCGACGGCGATCGTAGCGCGGCAGGTCGAGATGGATGCCGGCGACGGTCGTGACCGTGCCGGACGTGCCGAGCAGGTGGAAGCGCCCGCAGGCGCGCTGCTCCATCGCCTTTTGCGTGAACGGCCGCAATTTTTCGTCGAAGGCCGCGACCATGTCCTCGAACGTGTTGTCGTCGACGTGATGGCCGCCGAAGCGCTCGGCGAGCGAGACGACGCCGAGTTCGATCGACGTCCAGATGGTGACGCTGCGCGCGCCCTGCTGGCGCGCGGCGTCCGGCGCGAGCCAGACGATTTCGGTCGAGCCGCCGCCGATGTCGAACAGCAGCACGCCTTGCGCCTGGGGATCGGCCAGCGAGCCGCAGCCGAGCGCGGCCAGCCGCGCCTCGGTCTCGCGGTCGATGATCTCGAGGCGCAGGCCCGTGCGCTCGGCCACGCGCGCGACGAATTCCGCGCCGTTGGCCGCCGCGCGGCAGGCTTCGGTCGCGATCAGGCGGGCCTTCGTGACGCCCCGGCGGTCCATCTTGTCGCGGCAGATTTCAAGGGCTTCCAGCGTGCGCCGGATCGCGGCCTCGCCGAGTCGCCCGGTCTGCGACAGGCCCTCGCCCAGCCGCACGATGCGGGAATAGGCGTCGACGACGCGCAGGCCTTCAGCGCCGGTCGGCGCCAGATAGCCAGCCGGACGGGCCACCAGAAGGCGGCAATTGTTCGTGCCGAGATCGAGAGCGGCATACAGCGGCGCCCCGCCGGCGCGGCCTGCAATCCCCCCGTCCCGGGCACAGTTCTGCGCCACCTCCTGGCGCGGACCTCCCCCAAGCGACGACAACGTTCCACTCCTGCGACCCGGCCTGCGGCCCCGGTCGATTTCGATCCCGAGAATATCAGCAAGCCCGGCTTTTGAAAGGGAGCCGGTATGAGCCGCCCGCAGGGCGCGCGGCGGGCCGGCAGCGCCGCGAAGCCTGCAGTCGCCGCCGCAGCGTTGACAGAGGCGGCGCTGGCCTTTATCTCGACCCCCGTTCCGACGCGCCGCGATTTGCCGCGTCCGTTGGGGGATAGTTCAACGGTAGAACAGCGGACTCTGACTCCGTTAATCTTGGTTCGAATCCAGGTCCCCCAGCCACGCCAAAGCTAACTCACTGGAATATCTGGGATACCTGAAGGTCTGGCTGCCTACCATGACGCAGGCTGGAGTCGATGGCTTCGGACCGCCCCTCGAATATATGAAGACCGCCCTGACCAACGTCGGCGCCGAGCCGACGTCAGAGAACATCGATATCCTTTGGCGGCATTTCCTGAAAGCGCGCGGGAAGGCGCTCGGCGATTACGAACGGCGGCATGGCGAAGATGTCGTCGGCATCGATGATCTGTCCGAGCATTTGACCAGGAGCCGTCTCGCCCGCATAGAACTTGCGCCCCCTGCCTCGATTGAGGACGCTCAAGATCGACGCGCGATGGAAGCCCGGCTGAAGCCGCTCAGCGCAAAATCTTTCAACGCGAAGACGGCGCTCTCAAGGAGGCGCTGCTCTTCGCGGGTCTGCCGAACATCACCAAGGGCTGGCATAAGAACATCAAGAAGTCGAAGACCGTTCCACGCAATGAGAGGAAGGCGCCCGAAGAGGAAACAGTTCAACGCCTCTTCAACCGACCGATATGGACAGGCCGGCAATCGGCCTTCCGTCTGGTCGCCCCGGGCAAGGTCGTCATTCGCGACTCCCTCTACTGGCTTCCCCCGTTGTGCGCGCATCACGGCATTCGTCTCGACGAGTGCGTGGACGTCACATCGTATCGCTCAGCGGCATTCACTACTTCGACCTCAGGTCCGACCCCAATCTGGCCCTGAAAAACGACAACGCGCGCCGCCTGATCCCGGTCCACCAAAAGATACTCGACATCGGCTTCGGTCACTTGCTGGAAAACCTGGCCGCCGACGCCCAATTATTTTCCGAACTTTCGAACGACAACAAGAACAAGAATTTCAGCCAATCCGTGAACGACAAGCAGATCTATGTCAAGAATTTGAAGGCGATGGTAGATTCAATCGCTGCGCCTATCGGTTATGAACGACTGCATACATTGGCGAAACCTATCCCATCGTTCCCAGACCGCGCAGCGTCTTAGATGATTATCGGGCGCAGCGTCTTGCGACACTCAAGCGATACAGGCGGCAGGCAGGCCGCCTGTATCGCAGGGTGAACGCAGGGGCCTGCAATTCTTTATTCGGCCGCCGGAACGGCCGCGCCCAAATTGCGACGTGCGGACGTCCCGGGATCCAGAAAGGCCCAGGCTATCACACCGGCGATGGCCAGGAATGCGCCGGTCACTGCAAAGCCGTTCTGATACCCCGCGGCGGCGCCTCCTGCCGAATATTGGATAAGATATCCCATCACGACCGGCGCTATGATACCGGCAATCGATGCGACCGAATTGTCGATCGCCAGAATCGCTCCACGTTGCGTCGTCGGCGTGATCTCTCCGATAATAGCCGGGCCAGTGTAGTATATGGCTTGTGAAAGCCCGGCGCCGATCCCGAGCAGAACAATGCGAACGAATGGACTCATGTCGGGCGTCAGCATGCTCACGTAACAGACTGCCGAGATCAACAAAGCTCCGGCTGTAAGAACGCCTCGCGCGGTTCGACTTGGAAGCCGGGCCAACATCAGGCGCTGCGAGAGCCAGCCTGTGCCCAATCCGAATACGAGGTTGATCGCCACGCATGCCGAAAATATGTGGCCTGCAGATAGAGAATCGAATCCCAAGCCCTTCTCCATATAAGCCGGGATCCACGTCAGCGTTATCGCAAGGGACCAATAGGATGCGAAATGCGCAAACATGCAGGCTAGGAGAGTCTTGTCAGAGAAGAGCCTTCCATAGCTCACATTCTTTTTTGCCGTTTGCGTCGCTGATTCCGAAAGATTGCCTTCCTTGCCGAAGGCCGTCCACAGCAATAGCCAAATCAAGCCGACCAGCCCCAGCACGAGGAAATTTGCACGCCAACCCCATGTCGCCGTCACGAATGGAATAATGATGCCGGCGAGCAACAACCCGATGCCCGACCCCTGGCCAAGAATCGAGATCGGGAGCGTCCGCTTCTCATTGGGAAACCATTTATACAAGGCATGAACCGCCACCGGCCAGGCCGGCCCCTCCGCGGCGCCCAATACAACGCGAACGGCCATGATCGTCGCGATCGATGTCGTGAAGACAATCGGCAATTGAATGAGCGCCCACGCCGCCGCCATCGCGGCAATCATCCATTTTGCATTTATGCGATCCGCTAAAAATCCACCCAAGATGCCGGCGATCGCAAAAAGCCAGAAAAAACTCCCGCCGATCATGCCGAATTCCGTCGGCGTTATTTTGAGCTCGTTCATCATGGGAACCGCCACCAATCCCATGACGATCTTGTCAAGAAAGTTGATGAGCATGAAAAAGGCGAGAAGGATCGTCATGCGCCACGACGCTCCTTTTTGAAAGTCAGTATTGCTCACGTCGTCCTCCCGAACGTCGCCTGTTCGGCTTCAGGCTGCCCCAGCAATGAGATCCGCAGCCTTCTCGCCGATCATGATGGAGGCCGCGTTTGTGTTGGATGATGGCATCGTGGGCATGATCGAAGAATCGACGACGCGCAGCGCTTCAATTCCATGGACCTTGAGATCTGGGTCGACGACCGACATCGGGTCGACGCCCATCTTGCACGTGCCGATCGGGTGCCATGACGTCTGACCGGATTGCTTGATGTATTCAAGCAATCCCGCATCATCCGTGATTTCAGGGCCAGGGCGCGTTTCCTTGACCACGAATGGACGAATGGCGCTTTGCGACATCACGTTGCGGGCGATCCGCAAGGCTTCGATCATGAAATTGCGGTCGGTCTCCGCCGCAAGATAGTTGGGATGGATGTGCGGGTCCTCGTCGGGATTCACCGAATGCACATGCACATATCCCCGCGACTCCGGCCGCAACTGGAAGAATCCGACGGAAAAGCCGGGGAATGGATCCAGTCCGTAGCCCTTCGCCCTGACGTAGCGATCGGCGCCGCTGACGTGATGAATCTGGATCTTCACGCCGGGGCGTTGTTCATACCGGGTGCGGACCGTCGCGTGGGCCGTCGCCCCAGGGGTCGCCATGAATCCCCTCTTGGTCGCCATATACTGGACGCCCATCATGAGCGTTCTGATGGGGCTGCCCATTATGTCGTTGAGCGTTATCGACCTCGCGCATTCGAACGTTATGCGCGACTGCAAGTGATCCAGAAAATTCTCGCCGACGCCCGGCAGATGATGCGCCACACGAATTCCGAGGGGCTGCAATCGGGACGCATCGCCCACGCCCGACAACTCGAGCAGCTTCGGCGACCGAATGGGACCCGCCGAGAGTATGACCTCTTTGCGAGCGAACGCGCGCCGTAGCTGATCGCCTTGCCTGTATTCGACGCCGACAGCGCGCTTCCCCTCGAAAAGAATGCGCTGCACGTGACTCTCGGTTTGCAGATCGAGATTCTGAAGCCGCGGCCTTCCGTCGAGATAGCCTCTCGAGGTGCTGCACCGTTCCCCGCGACGGGTCGAGAGCTGGAGATAGCTGATGCCCTCGTATTTCTCGCCGTTATAATCGTCTGTCGGAGGAATGCCCGCTTGTTGGCATGCGGCGATGAATGCATCCGCCAATGGATTGCGGTCGTTTGCCAGAGACGTCACGCTGATGGGGCCATCGCGCCCGCGCAACGTCTGGTCGCCGCCGTCGTAGCTTTCGAGGCGTCGAAAATAGGGGAGCACATCGCGGTAACCCCAACCAGCGCATCCAAGGTCCCGCCAGTGGTCGTATTCAAGCGGATCGCCGCGGACAAATATCATCCCGTTCACTGAGCTCGATCCGCCGGGCAATTTGCCCATCGGCAAATAGATTTCCTGATCGTGCAACGTGCTTTGCGGAATCGTATTCGAGCGCCACACATAATTCGGGTTCATCAGGATTTTGGCTACGCCGACAGGCACGCGCACCCAAAAGTCCTTTTGCCGCCGCTGGCCTGCTTCCAGCAGCAGCACTCTGTTCGTTGCTCGTCGAGCGAGACGTGTGGCGACGGTGGCGCCGGAAGAGCCGGCTCCAACGACGATATAGTCGGCGTGAAGCTCAGCCATGGGGATTGTCTTTCAACCAGGAAGACAGGGCCCGCGCCTCCAATCCCATGCGCTGGAATTGTTGATCCGGCAGTTCGAAGTCGACCGGACGGCCGGGCGTTCCAGGCAAAGGAGGCACCCGCAGTTCGACGAACACCGGCCCCTCGCGGGCAAACAGCTTTTCAGCTTCTGCTGCGAATTGGTCCAAGTCGTCGAAGCGGAATGTCGCACGGTATCCGGCGGCCGCAGCCATTGCCGCGAAATCTACCGACGCTTCCGCCGGAACGGAGAGATTGGAAACGCCGGTGAACTGGGTGCCGTTTCGAATTACGAAATGGAAGAAATTGGTCGGCCGCCTGTCCGCAACGGTCACAAGTCCGCCGAGCTGCATGAGCAAACTGGCGTCGCCGTCGACCACGACGACCCTGTGCGACGGCGCGGCGATTGCTATTCCCAGTCCAAGGCTCGCAGCGCCGCCCATCAAAGGAACGGAGCTCATGCGAGGTTGCGCCGCGCCCAGGAGATCGAAGGCGAACATGGCCCCCATTGTCGAAACCAGGACGCTCTTTCTGCGCGTCGCTTCGATAATTTTGCAAGCAGATATCAGGTCCATCGCGCCCTCCTAGTTCCAGCCGGTGGGCGCGCCCACGATCAATACGGCCGACCGGCTCTCGCTGTCGGCATAAGCGAAAGCTTCGTCGATTTTTGAAAGGTCGGCCGCATCCTCCAGACGCCAGAAGCGGACGCCGAGCGCCGTCAAGACAGGCTCGAGCAACCGGACGGTATTGCGTCCAGACAGAGCGGGATCGTTCCCAAAATTGTTGAATTCCCGACCGAACTGCCCGACAAGAAAGACGATCGGCAGCTTCGCATCGAGGCAAATTGCGCGGATCGTGTTTACGCAGGCGTATAGGCCCTGGTTCTGAACGACGGTGACTGGACGCTTTCCAGCAATCCGCAATCCCGCCGAGACGCAGACGGCCTGGTCCTCGTTGCAGCAGCGCACCAGCGCCAGACCTTCGACGCCTTTTTCCACGCGTTCGTGCAATCCGAGCTGCACCCAATCGGGCACGGTCACGAAATGACTGACATTGCAACGTGCGAGCGCGCCCACGTATTCGGAAGCGGGAATATTGAAAAGTCTCTCGCTCACGTCAGTTCTCCTCCCACATTGTTTTTCGGAGGGAAGTTAGTTCACATGGTGAGCCGAAAATCTGTCGGATAGGCGACAGAACGCGCGGGCGGCGTCGTTTTATATCGAGGCTCTTTCCGGAGTTTCGTGAAGCGGCCGCCTTCAGGTCGGCGGCAAGGACCTTCATGCGTTCACGACTGCAAACAACAATGATCGGATTTCAATCTCGACAAACAACACAAGCAGGATGCGCCTACAGGATCGCTGGGATATGGCTATCGACCGTTCTCTTTTGCCTTTGACCCGAGAAGTGCTCGACAACGCGCCATGGCTCGGCGCGAGTCACGCACAGACACGTGACGACTTCATAAAAGGAGGGACCACGAAAAATCTGGGCGCCCGCGAAGTCATTTCACGTCGAGGCGAACCCGTCGACGCGCTTCTCCTGATCATTCACGGAAATCTCGAGATGAGCATCACCGATATCGACGGCCGTCGTCATGTCGCGGGCTATCTCGAAGCCGGCCAGATAACCAACCTAATTCCCCTGCTCGACGAGCGGCCTGCCATACATGACATATGCGCTCACAATGAGTGCATCGTCTTTCTAATTCCGAAACCGGTATTCACGCGGGCGGTGGAATCCGATCCGGGATTGTCACGCGCGGTCCTCCGGCTTCTATGCCTTCGCTCGCGCATCTTCTACGACAGGCTTGCGGACGTGACGCTGTTGCCGCTGCGCGCAAGATGCGCTCGCGCGCTGCTTTCAATGCTTCCGCTCTATGGCCAGCATCGAGCTGACGGTATCTCCATCTCGCTTAAACTGTCCCAAAACGAATTCGCCGACATCATCGGCGCGTCGAGGCAAAGCGTGAATCGCGAGCTGAAGCGGCTTGAGAAAGAAGATATTATCCGAATGACTTACTCCCGGTTCATCGTGATTGACGACAGCAAATTGCATTCTATCGCAACAGAGCACTACTAGGAGCTTGTTGGAAAAATCAGAGATGGGCGCGTCGTCGGATGAAGCGCCGCCCATGGCGACATGGATCATGACGGTTGAAACATCCATACGGCGCTTATGATGGCGTGCGAGCCGGCGCCGGCGGATCATCCAATGGACTTGAGCCGAAGTCCCCGCCCAGCGCATTCACGATACGGACGCATGCTGTATCGCAGTAGCCGCGGCCAGGGTCGCGCGAGGGGTATGTCCGTTCGGACAGAAAGTCCCCTGCCCTCGTGAATCAATTTGAGATGGTTATCACGATAGAGTTGCTCGATGAGGAAACCCTGCGTGTAGCCGGGGTCACGGTGACTCTGGATTGCAAGAGAGCATGCTCCAGCCGCCGAGAGGCAAAGCGCAAGGCAGGCCCAGACATTTTCATCTATGTGAAACACGATAGCAGGCGCACTCGCTCTCTTGCCGTTCGGTTAAAGGCAGAATCCCGACCAAGAACGCTTGGACTCGACGAGCGAATTATTTTGGCTAGGGAAACGCGAGAGACTAACTAGCGAAATTCGTGGAATATGAGTTTTACGAAATAGCCTCGCAAGCAGCGCCGAACCATCCAATGTCGCTTCGGCGGCGGTGGGCGACGTTCCACGTATATGAAACACGCCCGAACGACGTCGACAGGCACTCATCAAGTCGCACGACAAGCTAATGTGTCCCGAACGCTCGAGCCCGGACGAACGAGCGATCGAACGACATAGTCGAGGGAACGAGATGACTTCCGATCAACAGCGCCTTGCGGGGCAATTTTCGCAGGCGCCGGACGCGCGCACTCTCGCGCTCAGCACATGGTCGTGGATTGGCTACGAGTCAATGCGCATTCCATACTTGGTGCTCATCAAGATCTACATCTTCGCGCCCTATGTGACGAAGGTCCTGATCGGGGATCCCATCAAGGGACAGGCGCTGCTTGCCGCATACGGAATGTTCGCAGGCCTTTTCGCGGCGCTGACGGTTCCGCTCCTGGGCGCCTCGCTGGATCGCATTGGCCCTCGCAGGCCATTGATCGCTACATTCATCCTGCTGTCCGTGCCGCTGCTGGCCCCTCTGTGGTGGGCGCGCCCAGATCACTCGGGCCTGACGGTTCATGCGACGATCATCATATTGATGATCCTGAACATCCTGTTCGCGTATAGCGAAATCCTGCACATTGCGATGCTCGGAATGGCGGTCGGCGTCAGAAGGGCGGGCAAATACTCCGGGATCAGTCTCGGCATTGCGAACCTGTTCACCGTCTCGTTGCTTCTGTTCCTGTTGTGGGGCTTCGCCCTGCCGGGTCGGGTGCATGCCTTCGGCATACCCTCCCAACCGCTCTTCGGTTTCACCCACGCCGCGCATCAGATGGAGCGCATGACCGGACCACTCGTCGCTGTCCTGGCATGCATCAGTCTTCTTTTCCTGCGTTATACGCTGGATGCGCCGCCGTCCAATATATCCCACGTGACCGCCGTCCGCTCCGGCCTAAAGGACGTCTTCCTCCTGATCCGAGGACTTCCGTCACAGAAGAACCTTCTGATCGCCAGGACTTTGTACGGCGACGGCTTCCACACGCTCATCATCTTCGGCGGCGTCTATGCGACCGGCGTCATGGGTTGGCATGCGCTCGAACTCCTTGGCTACGCTGTTGTCAAGATCGCATTTGCCGGACTGGGCGGCGTCATGGCCGGCTTCGTCAACGCCAGGATCGGCACCCGTCGCGCGATCATCCTGCAACTCGTCCTGGCCGTCGTGTTGCTTGCGCTCATGCTCGGCATCAGCCCGAAGCGGCTTTTCTACTTTTGGGAGTTCGATGCCGCGGCGCTTGCGCCACTGTGGACCGTTCCGATCTTCCGCACCGTGCCGGATCTCGTGTTTCTAGGGGTGTCGGGTCTGACCAGCGCCTTCTCGGTCGGATCGGCCGCTTCGGGCCGCGCGATGGTGATCGAAGTCGTGCCCCCGGCGCGTGTCGGGTCTTATTTCGGTCTTTTCATGCTTAGCTCCAGTACGACGGTCTGGCTGGCTCCGGCGGCGATCAGCCTGCTGACGACCCTGTTCCACTCGCAAACAGCCGGCATGCTCCCGATCGTCTTTCTGTTGGCGACTGGCGGGTTCATGCTCCTGTTCGTCGAGGGCGGCGACCCTCATGACGATGAAAAACCGATCAGACACATGGGCGTTTGAAAGTCAGGCGCTATCCGCATCGCGCCACGCCCTATCGAGGCAAACAAGCTGCCGTGCTGACGAGGGCTCGCTGAATATCGAGGCGCAATAGGCGGCGGCGCCGAGTTGCGCGCGGTTCGGCGATCCGCAATCGGGCTTGCGTCGCGCCTCTGTCCGGTCATGGGAGCCGGCTGGGAGTCAGGCGCGAAACTATTGTGTCGACCACGATGACCAGAGCGGCGCCAATCATGGTGGCGACGACCCTGTCCACCAGCAGGTCGGTCGTCGAACGGACGCCGACGTCCGCCATCAGGACGATCAAGGTCGTCATCAGCGCGGTGTATGACAGGTAGTGTCGCGACTTGAGTAATGGCCGGGCCGCAGCGATCAACCCGATGCCGAGCGTGAGAAGCCAAGCCGACGGATTGACCGCAAGAAAAACAACGGCGCCGATGGCGCCGACGAATGCGCCGAGAACGCGCTGAATCAGCTTGACCTCCGAGCTGACCGTCCGCTGGGTCAGGATCGCGACTGTCAAGGCAATCCAGTGGAAATGGTGTTGCGGCCAGGCGATGTTGATGGCCTCGGCGACAGCAAGACACCCCGAAAGTCGCATCGTGTAGCGCCATCCGGCTATGGTTCTCAGCGAATTGAGCCAACGTCGACTTCGATCGGCGCGGGAAATCTGCGGCAGCTCCGGTTCCTCGTCCGTTAATGGGCGCACGCGACGGATCGCGAAGCCGAACAGGATCCAGAGCGCGGCGGTCCAAAGAGCAGCCATGGCCAGCAGAACGACGAGCGCGGCATGATGGGACGTCGTCGTCGCAACGCTCAACGTAATGATCACGAACAGCGTGAACCGGGTCGTCGCAATCGCCATGTCGCGGCTGTAACCGCCGATCGTAGCCGCGAACGCGCTCACCAGCACGACGGCCGCGTTGCTGTAGGTGGGACTCGCCGCCAGCGCGGTCGCAATGATCATCGCTAAAAAAGCAGGCGCAAGACGAAGCGCAAGGGTCTTGAGCTGCGCGCCGAGCGTGCGACCCACGACGAACCCGTCTACGAGAAGGCTTCCCGTCGAAGCTGCAATTCCCAGCGAGATCTGACCGAACAGGGCGGCAAGCAGGATCGGTCCGACGAATCCAAGACAGGCGACCACGCCTGCGCCGATCTCGATCTCGGCGCTTGCATGCCAGCGGATCGCATCGACCAAATGTGTCGCGGCGTTTCGGAACCAATTTCGCGACGCTTGCAGAATGGATCGCTGCATGGCGTACAACCGCACTCCCGTATGCCTGATGACAGGATAAAAAGAACTCCGCGTATCCTGCCGCCGCCTACTTGCTCACTGTCAGCTTGCAGCGCGATTAGCGTGTTTGCGTCGCTTCGCCGCCTTGCGGCCCGGGCGCGCCGCCAACGTTTGCAAATGCAGATTGTTATGACGCAAGTATAATCGGTTCTCTCGCACGCGAGCTAATTTTACCAACTGGCGCTGGCGCCAGCGCGAAGGCGGCGGCCGCGCGCCCTCCTTTCCGGCGTTCAGAAAGCCTGGTTGGCTTCCGCTTTCTCCAGCAGGAGCGACGAGAATGAGAAATCCGCTCCGAGCTGAGGACCCATAGCGCTGAGGCTGTGGACGATCTTGTCGATGCCGACGTTGCTCGCCCAATGCATGGGGCCGCCGGTATAAGCAGGCCAGCCATAGCCGTTGATCCATACTACGTCGATATCGGAGGCGCGCTGCGCGATCCCTTCCTCGATAATCTTCGCCCCTTCGTTGATCATGGGATAAAGCAGACGCTCTTCAATCTGCTTGGGCGTAAAGGAGCGCCGTTTGTAACCTTTCGCCTTGGCGAACTCCGAGATGATCTCGACGACCTCGGGAGAAGCGGAGGGAATCCGGTTCTCATCGTAGTCGTAGTATCCCCTCGAGGTCTTCTGCCCTCGTCGATCACGCTCGCATAGAAGATCGCGAATGCTGTCGCCCTTCGACGTCTGGCGACTCCAGCCAAGATCGAGTCCCGCCAGGTCGCTCATCTGAAACGGCCCCATCGGGAAGCCGAAATCAGTCAGAACCTTGTCTACGTCCCAAGGCATCGCGCCTTCGAGAATCATTCGCTGCGCCTGCCTCTGGCGAAGCCCCAGCATCCGATTGCCGATGAAACCGGGACACACGCCCGAGACGACCGCGACCTTTCCGATCTTCTTCGCAAGGCTCATGGCCGTGGCGAGTTGAGGGAAGCCGGTGTCTTTGGCGCGCACGACCTCGAGCAGGCGCATCACGTTCGCCGGCGAGAAAAAATGCAGGCCAAGGACCGATTCCGGCCGCGCCGTTTCCGCGGCCATGGCGTTAATGTCCAACCGGCTCGTGTTGGAGGCCAGGATAGCGCCGGACTTGGCCACCGCGTCGAGCCGCCGGAAGATATCCTTCTTGACCGCCATGTTCTCGAAGGCCGCTTCGATGATGAGATCGCAGTCGGCGAGCGCATCGAAATCGAGTGTCGCGGTAAGGAGCGACATCGCACGCTCCACGTCGGCTTCGCTGATGCGCCCACGGCTCGCCCTCCGCATATAGTTTCGTCGGATCGCGCTGACGCCCCTGTCGAGCGAAGCCTGATCGCGATCAATGATCGTGACCGACGCCCCGATGGACAAGAAGTTCATGGCGATGCCGCCGCCCATGGTTCCCGCGCCGATGATTCCCACACGTTCGATGGACAGGACCGCCGTGCCTTCCGGGAGATCTTTAATCCTGGCGGCTGTGCGCTCGGCAAAGAAATTGTGCCGGAGCGCCTTCGATTGTTCGGACTTCAGCAACATTCCAAAGAGCGTCCGCTCCTTCGCCATGCCTTCATCGAACGGCAGCTCGACGGCCGCCGCGACGGCGGCAATGCAGGCGTCAGGCGCGATCAGCCCCTTCCACCTGCCGGAATTTTCCTGACGCAGGCGCCGGATCGCCGCTTCGAGGCTGGCCTTGTCGCCGATTTGATCGTTTCGGGACGAAGCTTTGGGCAGCGACACCTCGGAGACCTTCGAACGCGCCAACGACACGGCGGCTTCGATCAAAGTCTCCGCGCTCGCAATCTCGTCGACGAGGCGGATCGCGAGCGCCTTGGATCCGTCGATCGGGTCGCCGAAAACGATCATATTCAAGGCGGCCGCGACGCCGACGAGACGCGGCAGGCGTTGCGTTCCGCCCGCGCCCGGGAGAAGGCCGAGCTTGACTTCTGGCAATCCGAGTTTCGCACCGGCCGCCGCCACGCGGTAGTGGCACCCGAGCGCGATCTCAAGTCCACCGCCCAGGGCGCGCCCATGAATCGCGGCCACGACCGGCTTCGCGCTCGCTTCGATCGCCGAAACCAGATGGGGCAAAGGCGGAGCGTCGCTTGCGCGTCCCAACGTCCCGATATCCGCGCCCGCGAAGAATCCGGGGCCATCGCAGCGCAGCACGATTCCGCGAACTGCGGCGTCGGCGTTCGCAGCATTGAAAGCGTCGAACAACTCCTGCCTCATGTTCGGCGACAAAGCGTTGACCGGCGGATTGCTGGCGACGATCTCCAAGATGTCGTCGTGTCTCTCGGTGCGAATCATTCTTCTTGCGCCCCGGGTCAGAAGATTTCGAACAAGCCGGCAGCGCCGATGCCGCCCGCGCAACACATCGTCACGACGCCCCACTTCGCTCCGCGTCGCTTTCCTTCGTGCATGAGGTGTCCAACACAGCGTGCGCCCGTCATGCCGTATGGATGACCGATCGAAATGGCGCCGCCCGAGACGTTCAGCCTCTCCTCCGGTATGCCGAGGCGATCGCGGCAATAGATGAGCTGGGACGCGAATGCTTCGTTCAGCTCCCAAAGATCGATGTCCTCCATGGCAAGGCCCGCTCGCTTCAGGAGCTTCGGCACCGCGAACACCGGCCCGATGCCCATCTCCTCGGGATCGCATCCGGCGACGGCCATCCCCCGGTACGCGCCCAGGGGATCCAGACCGCGACCCTCCGCCTCTTTCCGCTCCATGAGCAGGACCGCCGCGGCTCCGTCGGACAACTGGGAAGCATTGCCGGCCGTGACGAAACGACCTTCTTTCACGAACTTGCCCCCTTTGAAGACAGGCCGCAGTTTCGCCAGGTCCTCGAGCGTGGTCGAAGGGCGGTTTCCTTCGTCCTGCGTCAAGGCGACCTCGCGCTCGGACGTCTCCCCTGTCTCCTTGTCCACGACCGTCATCGTCGTGGTCAGTGGCGCGATCTCATTATCGAATCGACCATCCTTCTGGGCCTGCGCCGTCAACTGCTGGGAACGAAGCGCATAGAGATCCTGCGCCTCGCGGGTTACGCCATAGCGCTGGGCGACCACCTCGGCGGTCTCGATCATGGTCGCGGTCATGCCGGTCGCGTTGCGGAGAATCCAGTCGTCCCACGCGCGATACCGGTTGACCTTGTCGTTCTGCACGAGGCTGATCGACTCCAGGCCGCCGCCGATCGCGATCGGCGCGCCATCGTTGACGATGTATTTCGCGGCCGTGGCGATCGCCATCAATCCCGAAGAACACTTGCGGTCCATCGACATGGCGGCCACGCTGGCCGGCAGGCCACCCTTGAGCGCGCAATGGCGGGCGAAATTGTTTCCCGCCGTCCCCTGCTGCTGGGCCGCCCCCATGACGACGTCGTCGATCTCCGCCGGATCGACCTTTGCACGCTCGACGACAGCACGGATGACATGACCGCCAAGCGTCGGGACCGTCGTGTTGTTGAAGACGCCGCGATAGGCTCTCCCGATCGGTGTACGCGCGGTCGAAACGATCACCGCTTCACGCATTTCATTTATCCTATTTCATATGTTGAAGTACTCGGCCGAAATCGTCGCGAGCGAGCTCTTAGCTGAGTTCGGATGTCGAATATTCGAGGATCGTCCGTGCGATCACGAGGCGCTGGATTTGGCCGGTGCCCTCGTAGATGTCGGTAATCCGGCCATCGCGCAGAAATTGCTCGACCGGAAATTCGTGACTGAGGCTCATTGCGCCGAGGATATCCATGGCCCGCTGCGGCCCCGTGCGGCAAACCTCGCCACCTTTGACCTTGGACACGGAAGCCTCGAGATTGTTGGGCTGCCCGATCGTCGCAAGCCACCCTGCGTAAAGAGCGGTGAGCGTCGCAGCCTCGATATCGGCCTCGATTTCGATAAGCGACTGTTCGAGCGCGCTCCTTTGCGAGCGTGCGCTGTCCCAGTCCACGGCGACGCCCTCTTCCGCGAGCGCGGCGCGCGCGAACCGGAAGGTGCCCAAGGCCGCGCCGATCCCGCCGGCCGCGACGACCGGTCGGGTCATGTTGAACGTCTTCAGCACGCCTTTGTAGGCTTCGGCGTCCTTGTTCCCGTCGCCGGAACCGGCGTTCTCGTCGCCGAGAACATGGTCGATCGGGATACGACAGTCACGGAAAGCGTATGCGGCCGTGTCGCTGCTGCGTATACCGAGTTTCTTCTCCTTGCGAACGATCTCGAAGCCCGGGGTTCCCTTCATCACGATGAAAGAACGAATCCCCGCCCGACCGGCCCTACTGTCAACAGTAGCCCAGACGACGACGCCATCGCATCGGATGCCGTTCGTCACGAAGATCTTGTCGCCGTTCAGAATCCAATGGTCCCCGTCCCTGACCGCAGTCGATCTGATCGCCTTGGTGTCTGATCCGGCGCCCGGTTCGGTGATCGACATGGCCAGCATGTAGCGACCCCACCGCTCCTTCTGAACCGGCGTGCCCGCGGCGTTGAGCGCCGCGTTTCCGAGCGCCGTCGGAGACTGGCGCAGAGTGACGCCGCCGTTCGCCCAGCGCTCGATCGTGACAAGAAGCTGCATGATGGCGGCGCCCGTGTCGTCCGCCGGACGGCTCTTCATCAGGCGAAGCAGGCTTGGAAACTGGTCCGCTTCCGGGAACGCCTTTGGAAGGACCTCGTCTTCGTGATCCTCATAATATTTGGCGCGCCTTGCGCCGGCAGATGCTTCGGCCGCGACCGCTTCGAGAATTTTCTGGTCGTTATCGGATAGCGTAAAGTCAACCATGTCGCCTCCTTCACGCCGCCGCCAGCGCTTCATGAATCGTCAGGGCGCGGACGTTCCGCAGCCACATCTCAAGAGGCAGGTCGCGGATGTATCCATGCCCGCCGAATATCTGAAGCCCATCGTCTGCGACCTTGAGAGCGCGGCGATTGATGTAGTTTTGGGCAAGAACCGCCGCCTTTGTTGCATCGCGACCTCCGTCGTATTCCGCGGCGGCCTTCCAGACCATCCACCGCATGGCGTCGCACTCCACGCGCATCTCCGCGAGCATGAACGCGATCGCCTGCTTTTTCGCGATGGGCGATCCGAAAGCGATACGCTCCTTGGCGTAGGGAATGGCGAAGTCCGTGACGGACCTTGCAACGCCTACCGCGAGCGCAGCGCCGCCAATGCGCATGCTCGCCAGCAAAGGACGAATGTCCGCGCCCTCGCCGCCACCGAGAATCGCCGTGCGCGGCAGAACGACGTCGTTAAGTTTTATCTCCGCGAATTCGAGCGCGTTCAGGCCGATCGCGCCGACTTCGGCGACAACGGTCACGCCGGGAATGTCGAGAGGAACGATAAAGGCCTTCACCCCCTGCGCGCCCGCGAGCGGCCCGACGCGTGCAAGGACGAGCGCCTCGCTCGCGTGGCGGCCCATCGGCGCCAGACGCTTGCGGCCCGAAATGCGCCAACCCTCGGCCGTCAGGACGGCAGTGGTTTTGATGTTGACCAGATCGGACGAGAAACCGCTTTCGTGCGCCGCTATTGTAGCGATGCGACGACGATCCGAGCAGAACAGGGGAAGGTGCTTTTCCTTCTGCTCGTCCGATCCCAGGTCGACCAAGGGATTGACGAACAACATAGATGCGAACGAGCTCGCGGCGAGCGCGGAGCAACCATAGCCCGCCGCCTCCAGACACAGGACGCTCGTCATGGCGCTGCGCGGCGCGCCGCCGCCGCCGTACGATTCCGGAATGCTCAGCGCCGTCAGGCCGAGTCCCCACGCCGAATCCAGCAGGTCCGCCGGCGCGCTTCGGCTTTCGTCGGCGGCGCGCGCGCGAGGACCGAGCTCGTTACGCGCGAACGCGTTCAGCATGTCCCTGATCTGTTCTTGCTCTTCCGACAACGCGAAGTTGATCATCCGTTCTTTCCGTCTTGAATTATCTTGTCGCGAGCGGCATGCGGGCGAGCGCGCGCAGGCCGACAACGACGTCCCTGACTTGCTCGAAGAGCACGAAACCGGCCCTGGCGAAGGCGTCCCGCGCAAAAACGGACGCGGTCGTGTAGCTATGGACGAGAACGGGCTTGCCGAATAAGTCGCTCAGCTTGCGTAAGGTCTCGATGTTGATTGAGACGGCGCGGTCGTTAGACAAAGAGAGAGCCAGGACGATTGCGTCAACGGCCTTCTCGTCGATCAACTCCTTGAAGGTCTTGAGCGCGCCGCCGGTGAAAATGCCCTGCGCGGTGACGTCGATTGGGTTAGCGGCTGATCCGTATGACGGAAAGGTCGGGCGAAGAGACGCCTGCAACGCTTCGCTCAGCTCCGGAACGGCAAAACCGGCAGCGCCGAGCGCGTCGCTCAGAACAGTTCCCGCGCCGCCGGCCGTCGTGACAATGCCCACGCGATTCCCGGAAATCGGAGGATTCGTCGCGCAGGCCAGAGCGGCCGCGATCGCCTCGTCGGCGTCCGCGACCTCGACGATGCCCGCGGTCGAGAACAAGTTCCTGGCCGCCTCGATCGATCCCGTGTCGCTCGCGGTATGAAAGCGGGCCGCCCGTCTGCCGGCCTCTGTCCGACCGATCTTGATGGCGATGATCGTCTTCCCAATCCGATGAGCTCGTTCCGCCGCGTCAAGTAGGCGAGCCGTATCCCGCACCTCTTCGAGATAGGCGATGACGCCGTCGTTGCAGGGCTCGTCCACGAAATGTTCAATGAAATCGATCGTGGTCAGGTCGCATTCGTTTCCGGTCGTGACAACATGATTGAAACTGACGCCCGCCTTGTGACCACGCTCATAGATCGAGAACCCCAATCCGCCGCTTTGCGCGACGACGGAGTATCGGGCCGGCTCGATCCTGACGTGGGCCGGCCTGGAGACCACTGAAACGGTGGGACTGAAGGTTGCCGCCACTTCGTTTGCAGCGCTATGGAAGCCCTCGCAATTCGGTCCGCAGATGCGCATACCCGAGATTCGCGCAACTTCCCGCACTTGCCTCTGCAACACGGCGCCGGCTTCGCTTTCCTCCGCGAAGCCCGAGGAGATGATGATCGCCGATTTCACGCCGCGGTCGGCGCATTCGCGCACGACGTCCAGCACTGCGGGGGCCGGGACAGCGATGATCGCAAGATCGATCGGCCGCATGATCGACGTGACGGAAGGGTAGCACTTCCAGCCGTCCACCTCCGGATAGCTGGGATTGACCGGCAGGATCTCGCCTGAGAACTTGCCGATTTTCAACATGCGCACCAGGGCCCCGCGGATCGATCGTTGAGCGGACGGCGCGGCGCCGACGACAGCGATCGTCTTCGGCGCGAGAAAGCTTTCCACGGTAACGCGAGGTCGCGCGGCGTGCGCAAAGTCAGCTTCAGCCACTGTCATTTGAATGTGGTCCTTAGCGCGGCAGATTTACGAGGCTGCGGCCGATGATAATCCGCTGGATCTGTCCGGTGCCTTCGACGATGTTGAGGGCCTTCGCGTCGCGGAAAAGCTTTTCGACGAGGTGCTCGCCCGCGCCGGCGTCCAGACCCACGATCTCCATGCCCAGGGTCGCCAGATCCTGCGCAGTTTCGGCGGCGAAGACCTTCGCCATCGAAGCGTCGACGATGTTCGTGATCTTGGCGTCCGCCTTCCACGCCGCTCGCAATGTCATCAGCCATGCGGCGCGGAGCTGACGCGACATCAGCTCCAGCTTGTCGCGCACACGCGAGGACGACACCGCGCCAGATTGACGCGCAAATGCGAGGGTTTCGTCATATACCGCGCGTGCGACGCCGACCGCGCTCGCCGCGACGCCAACACGCGTGGTGTTGAGCGCGCCCATAGTCTCGGCGTATGCGCCCGATTGTTTGGCGACAGTCGCCATCCGCTCGCCGCCGAGGAGGTTGTCTCCCGGTATCTCGCAGTCCTCAAGGATGAAAGATACGGACTCGTACGCCCGCAACCCCATCTTCTTCTCGATCTTGATACCGGTCATGCCCGGCGTTCCGCGCTCCACGAAGAACGCGCGCTGGCCGGCCCTGCCTTTTTCCGGATCGAGGTTCGCCTGCACGAGAACCCAGTCGGATCGCGCCGCATTTCCGATAAAGCACTTCGCGCCGTTGAGAACGAAACCTTTATCGGTCCGGGTCGCACGGGTTTTGAAGGCCGCCGTATCGGACCCGCCGCTCGGCTCCGTCAGCGCGAAGCTGGCCCAACGCGGCTCCGACATATTGCGGAAAGGAGACAGGAAGCGTTCGCGCTGCTCGCGCGTTCCCGAGGCGGCGACGATGCCGGACGGCAAACCCGGCCCAGGCGCCGCCACGCCCATGCCGCGATCCCAATACGCATTCTCCTCGTTGAGCGCGACGAGTTGCATCGCCGGGCCTTCGGGAATCGGGGCTGCATCCAGCGCGGCGAGGCGATCGGCCCGAAACTTGAGATATTTCTGGAAATAGGCATGCCCGACCGGCAGCGGCGCCGCGTTCCGGTCGGCCTCCAGCCCAGCAGGGCGCACTTCGGCGCGCGCCCATTCGCGCGTCTGCTCGATGTGCTCGCGGAGAACTTTGCTGAACGCGATCATGCCATAGCTCCCGAGCCTTCCGACGCCACGAGCCATTCGCCGGCGTCTGTGCGCGCGAGGTCAACCCCGCCGGCCAAAAGCCCGAGGGCCCTGCTGTCTCGCATCGCCTTCTCCATCGGGAAGTCGCGCATGAAACCGTGGCCGCCGAGAATCTGAACTGCGCTCGGACCGACGAACCTGGCTATCTCAACCGCATCCACGAATGCGGACGCCGCCGCCGCGCGCCCATCGCCGGCGTCGATCTGCGCGGCAGCGTCCATGACGAGCTGACCGACTCGCTCGACTGCGATGAACATGTCGACGATCAGGAAGGCCAACCCCTGATGATGAGCGATCGGCTTGCCAAACGCGACACGCTCCATGGCGTACTCTCGCGAATATTTCGTCGCATCGGTGAGCACGCCCCATAGCAAGGAAGCGTAGTAGAGACGCGTCCGGGCCAGCGCGCGGCTTGCGAGGCGTTCATCGTCCGTCGCGCATAGCGGGACGCCCGCATATCGGATCCGGCTCGATCCCGCGGCGTGCAGAGCCGCGCCCCGGACAGGGGCGATCTCGAATCCCGTGTCGAGAATCCACGCCCCTTTCGGACCTATGCCGACGAGGAACGTCACGTCCGAACACGGCGCCCAGGCGATGTCGCCGCTTACGTGCTTGCCGCTTCCGAGGCCGGCGCTCGGGTCGAACACCAGAGCGCATGATGCATCCGGCTGTTGGAGTTTCTCAAGGATGGGATGGTTTTCGTGCGCGGACAGGACCGCGTCTATGGCGTAGAGGGCAGCCCCGAGGCGATCGAGCGCGATTGCGGCGCCGGCGTCGGCTTCCGCGAGCAATTGGTTGACTTGAACGCGCGCACGCGCCCCGAGATCTACGCCGCCCAAGCGCTCCGGGGCATCGACGCCGTCAAAGCCGAGGGAGACGAACCGCGCGCGGGTTTCCACCGCAATGCGCCCTGCCTGCTCGAACTCTCTCAAGCGCGGACGAATCTCGTCCGCTGCGAATCTCCTGATTGTATCGGCGATCAGATCGTCGGTTTCGCTGCGCGCGAACATACGCCCTCCCCGGCATTCCTGGATGGGCGTCTCCGATTACGTCGTGCGCCCACTCAATGGCGCAGCATTAATATGCGCGTTGTTCTCGCAAGCAACAGCTTCGGCTGTCTGGAAACTTGTTCCATATATGTGAAAACCCGCGAGTCGCTCAGGCTCGTTTACCTCCTAGGCGACGCTTGATCTCTTTCCTCATGGCCGCGAGATTTTGATCCAGGTTCTGTTCCAGGCGGTAGACAGGCCCGCCTATGCCGACCGCGAACATGCGATTGAAGGGCGCGCTCGGAAGGAGCATGGCGATCACTCCGACGCCCGCCGTGTATGTGCCGCGCGAAAAATAATAACCCTGCTGCCGGATGGTTCGGATCGTGGCCATCACGTCGGCCAGGGCGACGCGTCGGGCTCGATTGGGCTCCGCGTAATTGCTCCGGTATACGAGCATGTCGATTTCTTCGTCGCTCTTGCCCGCAAGCAAGGCCAGACCGATCCCGCATCGCGCGAGCGGCCGGATCGATCCGGGTTCAGTCATATAGCGTATCGCCTCGAGCGAATGCATCACGTGGACGTATTGCGCATTCGTGCCGCTCTGCGTGCCCAATATGATTGTTTCTCGCGTCTTGTCCCGCAAGGTCTTCATGAGCGGGAGCAGCTTGGCTTCGGTAAACAGATGCTTGGCGACCCACTGGCCCATGACGGCGATGCGCATCGTGGGCAGATAGGTCCGGGTGGCCCGGTCGTATTCGAGGTAACCGAGGAGGACGAGGCTCTTGAGGATCGCCGCCCCGCTCGACCCCGGGTATTTCAAGGTTTCGCATATGAATTTGAGACCAAGAGGCTGGCGTTCGCGTTCAAACAGCTCCATCACCTCGAAGACGCGCCGCGCGGATTTGATCGCTGCCTTCGTCAAGAGACGTCTCCGCGGATTTCACATATGAGAAACGCTCACAGCAAAATACGAAATTGTATCTGGCGCAAGCGTCTGGGGCTACGGTTGGTCAAACTCGATACCGGGCCTTGCGGAGGACAGAGTGAACGAACTGCACGGGGACGGCGTCCACATTGAATTGATCGGCCATGTCGCCGTGATCGAAATTGATCGGCCTCCGAACAATTTCTTCGATGTGACGCTTATCGAGACGCTCGCGGGCATATTTGAACGCTTGTCGAGCGATCCGCGATGCCGCGCGATCGTTCTGGCCTCGCGCGGCAAGGTATTTTGCGCTGGAGCCGATTTCTCGGCGAGAAAGGATCAGCCGCGCGGCGGCGGCGGAGGGGCGCTGTATCGCGCCGCGGCACGCTTATTCGAGTGCGACAAACCGATCGTGGCGGCTGTTCAGGGACCTGCCATCGGCGGGGGGTTGGGGCTCGCGCTTGTCGCCGATTTCCGCATCGTGTCGCCCGAAGCTCGGTTCGCCGTCAATTTCGTGAAACTCGGGATCCATCCCGGCTTCGGCATTACGGCGACGCTGCCACGCGTTGTAGGCCGGCAGAACGCCAATCTGATGCTCTTTACGGGCCAGAGAATCAAAGCAGACGAAGCTCTTGCGATGGGCCTCGCGGACCGCCAAGCTCCGCAGGAGCAGTTGCGCGCATCCGCCATTGCCCTCGCTGCCGAAATAGCCGAAGGCGCCCCGCTCGCAGTAAAGGCGACGCGCAGGACGATGCGGCGGGGTCTTGCTGAACTGGTTCGTGCGCAAACCGAGCACGAGTTGGCGGAACAGACCAGGCTGTTCGCGACCGCCGACTATCGCGAGGGCGTCAAGGCCGTCGCCGAACGGAGGCCGGGGAGATTCATTGGCGCCTGATTGTCGCCGGCCGCCAGGCCGGCGACGCCTTGAACGCCGGTCTCGCGATCGCATGGCTATGCACTTCGATGGGTCCGTCGGCTTGCAGAAGCTTCCACAACAATCCGGACCAACCTTGCCATGGACCGCGCCTGTACGGCGTACCCTCCTTGGCAAGCTCGCAAGCGGGCGAAGACGCGCATAGTCGATGGTGGATAGCTCACGGGAGGGCGGCGCTGATGCAAGAACTCATATCGACCAACAAAGGGATACCTGTATTTACTCGGCGAACGCCCGCCGGGGTTCAGGATCATCCGGCCCTGCTGGGCCGCCGATGCCGCTGCGGGCAGCTCTTCGTTCCGTCCGGGGAAGGTCGCTGCGAGACTTGTGGAGCCGCTGCGGTCGAACTTCCGGTAGAAGCAATTCCCGGACGAGGCGTCCTCAAGTCTTTTGAAATATCAGGGCCGCGTTCAGAGCGCGTCATAGTGACAATTTGCCTGAACAATGGTCCCGTCATAAAAGTCCTACTGCGCGAACAGGCTTCGCGGGAACTCCACGTCGGTCAACCCATGCAAAGCGCGTTGGCATGGCTGCCCGACACCGATGGCTGCCTTTACGCGGCGCTCAGGTTTGAGCCAATCACCTAGATTGCGCGTCTTGGCAAGCTGTATCACGTAGTCAGGATCGCCCGCCCGAACTTAGGCAGACGGACTTTTGCATTTGCGGCGCCACCGTTCAATATTTCACCGGCTCCAGCCAGCAATCGCCACGCACGCGGCGCAGGCAATGTCCTGTCCTTGCTTTCCAGATTGAGGGCGACGCTTACTGTTCCACGGGAATGCCGGGCCTCATAAGCGCAATGGTCGTTGGCCAGTTGTAGAAAATGCGTTCTTGCATCACAGAGCCATGGTCTGCCCCGTCTCAGGTCGATCAGTCGACGGTGCAATTCGAAGGTAGCCCAACCGTAAGACGCCAGTTGCATGGGACTTGGCGGAAACGCTGGCCCTAACGCCGTTAGGAACGGCGCCTTCCCGAGGAATGTCCCAGAGACAAGGGATTGAGACTGCTCTTCTCGCCGAAACCGAGACAATCGCCCGGGCCGCGCAAGAAGATCGGCTGACGCTGATGATCGGCAGTTTCATTGCGGGGACCTATGCTCTCTATCAACATGCCGGCTTTCTGCTGCGTGGTGAAGTGGAGAGAGGAGATAGCGTCTCGACACCGAGCTGGACTCCGCGCGCCGACGCCGACACTATCGTCTGCATGCGGAATGGCGCTGCCGGATGGAGGCTTACAGACCATCTGCGAAACAAGAGGAAGGAATTTGGCTTGGGAAGCCGATCGGTGTTCGGAATCCTCAGCATGTTGGACGTCAGCAGTTGGAGTCAGGTCGCTCGACGCATTCGCGAAAATGTTACGGCCGTCGTCGCCACCCTTAAGGCGGTCGTTCGATCCGTCGCGACGATTTCCCGTAGGCCGCCTCTATCTCGCGCACGAGATCCGGAATGAAATTCCCCGTGAGCACAATACCTTACTATAGCCAATGGGAAACGCCCGACATGACGCTCTCCCTTCTCGACGAAGGCGCGTCGGCGCTGAGGCGCGATCCGCTCTGGCGCAATTCGGGCGCCGAGACGATCGAGGAATATGTGCGCTGGGCGACCAACATCTGCGGCATGGCATGTCTGAAGATGATCCTCGCCGCCCGCGGCGATGTCCATCCGACGCTCGAATTGGCCCGAGCTTGCACAGGCCATGGCGGCTATATCGTCAATGGTGCCGACGACTCCATAAAGGGATTGATTTACGCGCCTTTTGTTGCGTTCGTCCGCGAACGCTTCGGACTGGCCGCCGAAGTGGTCACGAATGTCGACGCCGCCGCCCTGCCCGCCCTTCTCTCCAAATGGACCTTCTTCATCGCTTCCGTGCATCATTCCATTCGTTGGCCGGAGCGCGAGCCGCCGTCCAGAGGCGGCCACCTTGTGCTGGCGACGGCGGCGACGCCCGAAGCGGTTCGTTTTCACAATCCTTCCGGCCATGACCACGCCAGCCAGGCGGATGTGATCTTGCCGCTCGCCACCTTCGATCGGTTCTTCGCTGGACGCGGGGCCGCCGTCGGGTTTTGAACTGTCGAAACCCACATTTGAAATCTTGATGTTCGATCAAGACGGCCATGGGCTGCCCAACTTGCGCCGCCCTATGAGACGCGCTCCACCCGGGCCAGCATGCAGCCAGGTCTGGCGGTGTGAACGTTGACGAAAGCGGTCCGCGAGTCGGCGAGCGCGTTGGCCAGCGGCTTGTCCACGTCCGAGCCTGCCGACACCTGCCCCAAGTCATAGATGCATTGATCGGCGTCGTCATACGCCCGCACGGACACCAAAACTCCCCGGCGGATGATCGGCGCAATCTCGTTTTCCAGCTCGAACCGCGGACAGCGGTCGCGATGGACAAAAATGGGGCTCGGCGACCAGTAGATTCCGAGAGGTCGCGGCATCTTATACGAGCCGAGAAGCATGGCCTCGCCGGGAAGGCCGTAGTTGAGGCAATGACGGCAAGGAAAGAGACCGTCCGGGGTCGCCTGCATCTCCCGGAGCTTGTTTCCGTAGTCGTCCACGCCGTCCGAGCGGAAGCAGTCGGCGGTCGCGGTCGGGATTGCGATACAACGAAATGCGGGCATGGGCCCCTCCTTTGTCAGGCGTCAGGGCAGAGGATGCGCGCTTCCCGTGGAGGCGCGCACTCCGTTTCTTGCCGTTGAATCGGTGCGCGGCCGCGCCTGCCGCGGCTGTATTTTGAAAGCAAGGAACGGAGTGAAAGCGCCGATCTCCGCCTGTAGGGTTTTCCATGGACAGGGAAAACGGAGGCCCGGCGATGCCTATTTCAAACCGGCAAGCGCTATCGGCGGAGGATGACCCGCGCTGGCGCCGCGTCGCGACCCGCGACGCCAGCGCCGACGGGAGCTTCGTCTATGCGGTCAAGACGACGCGCGTCTATTGCCGCCCATCCTGCCCGTCGCGGACGGCGAAGCCGCAGAACGTCCGGTTTTTCGCGCTGCCCTGCGAGGCGGAAGCCGCGGGCTTCCGGCCATGCCGGCGCTGCAATCCGAAGGGGCCCTCCTCCGCCGAGACGAACGCGGCGCTGGTGGCGGAGGCATGTCGGCTGATCGAGCAGTCGGACGAGTTCCCGAAGCTCAACGATCTCGCGACCCGCATTGGCGTGAGCCCGTTCCACTTTCACAGGCAGTTCAAACTGTTTACTGGCCTGACCCCGAAAGAATATGGCGCAGCCCATAGGGTCAAAAAGATCCGCGCGGCGCTCGCCGACGAGAATACGAACGTCACCGAAGCGATCTTCGACGCCGGCTTCAATTCCAACAGCCGGTTCTACGAACAGGCCAGCAAGGTCTTGGGCATGACGCCGACGGCCTACAGGCAGGGCGGGAAAGACGCGGACATCCATTTTGCGATCGGGCAATGCTCGCTCGGCGCAATCCTTGTGGCGCGCAGCGCCAAGGGCTTATGCGCGATTACGCTGGGCGACGATCCGGAAGAGCTTGCGCGCGATCTGCAGGACCGCTTTCCGAAAGCGAACCTGATCGGCGCAGATCGCGAGTTTGAACAACTCGTCTCCCGCGTGGTTGGCTTCGTGGAGGGGCCGCAGATCGGCCTCGACCTGCCCCTCGACCTGCGCGGCACGGCATTCCAGCAGCGCGTCTGGCGGGCGCTCCGCGAAATCCCCTTCGGCGCGACGGCGACCTACGCGGATATAGCGAGCCGGATAGGCGAGCCAAAAGCCGTGCGCGCCGTCGCGCAGGCATGCGGCGCCAACAAGATCGCGGTGGCCGTTCCCTGCCATCGCGTGGTTCGGACCGATGGGGCGCTCTCCGGCTATCGCTGGGGCGTAGAGCGCAAGCGCGCCCTGCTCGAGAAGGAAGCGCAGGAATGACCGCCGCCGAAAGCGTGCGCGCCGCCGTCGCGCATCGATCGGCGGAGGCTCGACTGGCCGGATATGACTGGAGCGCGGCCGCGACGGAACTCGGCGCCAACGGCTGCTGCATGCTGGAAAGTGTCCTGATGCGGGATGAGTGCGCGGCGATCGCCGCGCTCTATCCGCAGGAGAAGCATTTTCGAAGCCATGTCCACATGGCGCGCCATGGCTTCGGCAAGGGCGAGTATCGCTATTTCAAATACCCGCTGCCCAACCTGATTGAGGACCTCCGCACCGCGCTCTACGCGCATCTGGCGCCGATCGCCAACGACTGGAACCGCCGCATGGGCGTCGACCGCCTCTATCCAGAGACGCACGCCGCGTTCCTGAAGGAATGCCATGACGCCGGGCAGACGCGGCCGACGCCCCTGCTCCTGCAATATGTTGCTGGCGACTACAATTGCCTGCATCAGGATCTCTACGGCGATCTTGCCTTTCCGCTTCAGGTCGCCGTCCTGCTTTCCCGGCCGGACGAGGATTTCACGGGCGGCGAATTCGTGCTGACCGAGCAGCGGCCGCGCATGCAGAGCCGGGCCGAAGTCGTGCCGCTCGGCCAGGGCGACGCCGTCGTTTTCGCCGTCCACAATCGTCCCGTTCAGGGGGCGCGGGGAACCTATCGCGTCAACCTGCGTCACGGCGTAAGCCGGGTCAGATCGGGGCGCCGGCACACGCTCGGCCTGATCTTTCACGATGCGCAGCGCTGATAGCGATCAGACACGAATAACGCCTATGTTCAGTTCCTGAAGGCGCGTTTCGAGCCTCGGGGGGAGTTGGCCCTCGGCCAACACGCTGTCGATTTCGGCCAGCGGCGCGATCAGGCAGGGCGACACCGCGCCCAGTTTCTCGTTGGACGCGAGCACGACGGTCTCGGCCGCCAACTCGCAAATGGCGCGCTTGATCGCGGCTTCCTCGGGGTCGCCCGTCGTGAGCCCGTAGTCCTCGTGAATGCCGGTCACGCCCATGAAATAGACGTCCGGCCGGATTTTCCGAATGGCTTCCAGGGCGGCGACCCCGACGGAAACGACGGAATGCTTGAACAGCCGCCCGCCAATGAGTTCGACCGTCACGTTGGGATGATCGACAAGCTCGACGGCGATGCTCGGGCTGTGCGTGACGATCGTCGCCTTCAGGTCGGGCGACAGAGAGCGGGCGATCTGGGCGGTCGCGGCGCCGCCGTCCAGGAACACGAACTGGCCGGGACGAACCATCGCCGCGGCGGCGCGCCCGATCGCGACCTTTCCCGTGGCGGCGATCGTCTGGCGCCGGGAAAAGTCCGCAACTGCCGGCGACGACAGCAGCGCGCCGCCGTGGACGCGTTGCAACAGGCCTTCCGCCGCCAATTCACGGAGATCGCGCCGGATCGTGTCTTCGGACAGGCCCGTTTCCCTGGCCAGTTCCGTCGCCACCACCTGCCCGTCAGCCTTCAGGCGGGCAAGAATAAGGGTTTTGCGTTGTGCAGTCAGCATGAGGGCCTTCGCCTGAATTTTCTTGACTATGCGTTATTTTACATGATTATGCACGAAATATCCCAACTCCGCAAAGTGGTCGAGCATGCCGGACCCGCACGATCGAATTCGCATTCGCAACGTCGAGACCCTGTCCGACGACTGGTACGTGCTTAAGAAGACGACCTTCGATTTGCGCCGCCGCGACGGGACTTGGCAGACGCAGACCCGCGAGACCTATGACCGCGGCAACGGCGCGACGATCCTGCTGTACGACCACGAACGGTGCACCGTCGTCCTGACGCGGCAGTTCCGATATCCCGCCTTCATCAACGGCTGCGCCGAGGACTTGATCGAGGCGCCTGCGGGCCTGCTCGAGGCGGCCTCGCCGGAGGATCGGATACGGGCGGAAACCGAAGAAGAGACCGGCTATCGCATTCGCGATGTGACGAAGGTCTTCGAGGCCTTCATGAGCCCGGGATCGGTTACGGAAAAGCTGTTCTTCTTCGTCGGCCGCTATATGCCGTCCGACCGCGTCTCCAAGGGAGGCGGCAATCTCGCGGAAGGCGAGGACATCGAGACTTTCGAGATTTCCATCGACGAGGCTATGAGGATGATCGCTTCCGGCAAAATTCAGGACGCCAAGACGATCATGCTGCTGCAATACGCGGCGCTCAATTTGTTTTAACCCGAGGGAGTGCGTCGCGCATGCTGAGGCTTATCGCAAGCCTTATCTTGGCGCATTCGGCTCCGCTTGTAAGCTGTACATCTGAGTGTCATTCCCTCAGTTATCGTTCTCAAAAAATATCTGATATATCAGCTACCTAGATCGCGTTGACGCATCTGGTGAGAATCTAGTTCCCCAGCCACTCTCCTGGAACTCGGGTCCATTCTTCGCGGCCGGCGCAGCGCGTCGTGCGGGTTGGCGTTTTGCGCGACCGGGCAACCGCTCTATCGTCCGCCGGAAATCGCGCGGGCCAATCGCGCGGCCGGAGGAACGCATGACCCGCAAGACGCCCGACCAGCTTCGTTCCGCGCGCTGGTTCGCGCCCGACGACCTACGCTCCTTCGGCCATCGCTCGCGCATGGCCCAGATGGGCTATGCGGCGGAGGAATATCGCGGCAGGCCGGTGATCGCGATCATCAACACGTGGTCGGACCTCAACCAGTGCCACGCGCATTTCAAGGCGCGCGTGGAGGACGTCAAGCGCGGCGTGCTGCAGGGCGGCGGCTTTCCGGTCGAATTGCCAGCGATCTCGCTGTCGGAGAGCAACGTCAAGCCGACGACCATGCTCTATCGCAATTTCCTGGCGATGGAGACGGAAGAGCTGATCCGTTCGCATTCGGTCGACGGCGCGGTGCTGATGGGCGGTTGCGACAAGACCACGCCCGGCCTGCTGCTCGGCGCGACCAGCGCGGGCGTGCCCGCCATCTTCGTTCCCGCGGGCCCGATGTTGCGCGGAAACTGGCGCGGACAGACGCTGGGGTCCGGCTCCGACGCGTGGAAATACTGGGACGAGCGCCGCGCCGGGAATATTTCCGACAAGGACTGGTCGGAGATGGAGGCCGGCATCGCGCGCAGCTACGGCGTGTGCATGACTATGGGCACGGCCGCGACCATGACGGCGCTGGCCGACACGATCGGCATGACCCTGCCCGGCGCATCGTCCATTCCCGCCGCCGATTCGAACCACATCCGCATGTGCGCGGCGGCGGGGCGCCGTATCGTCGACATGGTGTGGGAAGATCTGACGCCCGAGAAAATCCAGACGCGGCAGGCTTTTCTCAACGCCATCGTCGTGGCGATGGCGATGGGCTGCTCGACCAACGCCGTCATCCATATCGTCGCCATGGCGCGGCGGGCCGGCCACGATATCGGGCTCGACGATTTCGACGCGGCGAGCCGCACGACGCCGGTCATCGCCAACATCAGGCCGAGCGGCGACACATATCTGATGGAGGATTTCTACTACGCCGGCGGCCTTCTCGGCATGATGACGCGGCTGCGCGACAAGCTCGATCTTTCGCAGATCAACGCGAGCGGCAAGACGTGGCGCGACAGTCTCGAAGGCGCCGCCGTCCATAACGACGACGTGATCCGCAGCCTCGACAATCCGATCTACAAGGAGGGCGCGCTCGCGGTTCTGCGCGGCAATCTCGCGCCCGACGGCTGCGTCATCAAGCCGTCGGCGGCCGCGCCGCGCTACCTCAAACACACTGGTCCCGCCCTCGTGTTCGACGATTATGCGCAGATGAAGGCGAACATCGATCGCGACGATCTCGACGTCACCGCGGACACGGTGCTCGTGCTGCGCAACGCCGGGCCGCTCGGCGGGCCGGGCATGCCGGAATGGGGGATGCTGCCGATTCCAAAGAAGCTGGTGAAACAGGGCGTGCGCGACATGGTGCGCATTTCCGACGCGCGCATGAGCGGCACGAGCTACGGCGCCTGCATCCTGCATGTCGCGCCCGAGTCCTTCGCTGGCGGCCCGCTGGCGCTGGCGCAGACCGGCGACATGATCTCGGTGGACGTGCCCGCGCGAAAAATCTCGCTGGACATATCCGACGCGGAAATGGCCCGCCGCCGCGCCGCCCTGCCCGCGCCGAAGCCGCGCTACGAACGCGGCTACGGCTGGATGTTCTCGCGTCACATCAAGCAGGCGGACGCGGGCTGCGATTTCGACTTTCTCGAGACGAAATTCGGCTCCACCGTCGAGGAGCCCTCGATCTACTGACCGCCTAAGCTGTCGGAGGTCATTCGCGGCGCCGCCGTCCCTAAACGCTGCGACCGCCGGCGCCGCACTGCGTCAAAAGCAGCCATCTGCCTGCAGAATCACACTTTTGCGCAATCCGGCGGCGATTGTCGGATGAGAAAATTCATCTCCGCGCGCGCGGATGTTTGGCAGGTCTTTCTCCGGCGCCCCGATTGAGACAGGAGGCTTCGGGACGTACTTCATGCGCCATCGGAAGGGCCCGGCCGAACCCCCATCGTTCGGCGAGCGGCCGCTCCACACGGAGATGCATGATGTCTGCGGCGAAAAGCCAGCCATTGCCGGCGATCCTGTTCGCCAACGATCTGCTCGACGGGGACGTCGTCTTTCTCGGCGCCTACGGGTGGACGCGCAATCCGGCCGAGGCTTCGATCGCGACGACGCAGGCGGAAGCCGACGCCCTGCTTAGCGCCGGCGAGAGCTACGCCGCGCGCAATGAAGTCGTCGACGTCTATCTCGCCGAAGTCGCGCTCGATTCCCTCGGACGGCCGACGCCGAAGCATTTTCGCGAGCGCTTTCGCACCCTGGGGCCAAGCGTGCGACCCGATCTCGGCAAGCAGGTCGAGTTCGCGCCCCAGAAACACGCCGCGGAGTAAGTCATGTACGCTTACGACGAATTCGATCAGCGTTTCGTGCGCGAGCGCGTCGCGCAATTCCGCGATCAGGTGTCGCGTCGCCTTTCCGGTTCGCTGACGGAGGATGAATTTCGTCCGCTGCGCCTGCAAAACGGCCTCTACCTGCAATTGCACGCCTACATGCTGCGCATCGCCGTGCCCTACGGCGTGCTGGCGCCGCGGCAATTGCGGCAGCTCGCGCTGATCGCCGACAAGTTCGACAAGGGCTACGGCCATTTCACGACGCGCCAGAACCTGCAGTTCAACTGGCCGAAGCTGCGCGACGTCCCGGACATTCTGGGGCTTCTGGCGGATGTGGAGATGCACTCGATCCAGACGTCCGGCAATTGCATTCGCAACGTCACCGCCGACCAGTTCGCGGGCGTCGCGCGCGACGAGACCGAAGATCCGCGCCCCGTCGGCGAACTTCTGCGCCAATGGTCCAGCCTGCATCCCGAGTTCTCGTTCCTGCCGCGTAAGTTCAAGATCGCGGTCACGGGCGCCGAAAGCGATCGCGCCGTGCTGAAAGCGCATGACGTCGGCGTGCGCATTCTGCGCAACCCCGACACGCAGGAGATCGGCTACCAGATACTCGCCGGCGGCGGCCTCGGCCGCACGCCCATGGTCGGCAGGGTCGTGCGCGACTTCCTGCCGAAGGGCCAGCTGCTCGCCTATATCGACGCCATCATGCGCGTCTATAATTCCGAAGGCCGCCGCGACAACAAATTCAAGGCGCGCATCAAGATCCTCGTGCACGAGCTCGGGCTCGAGACGTTCCGCGACAAGGTCGAGGCCGAATTTTCGCGGGGACCGGACTGGTCGGCGGAGGAGAACGCCGAACTCGCGCGCCTCGCGCCGTATTTCGCCCAGACTCCCTATGAGACCCTTCCTGCGGTCTCGCGCGCTTTCGAGGCCGCCAAGCTCGCCAATTCCGCCTTCGCGGAATGGGCCGGGAACGCGCTCTTTCCGCATCGCGTCTCCGGCTATGCGGCCGTGACCGTTTCGCTCAAGCCGGTCGGCGGCGTGCCCGGCGACATGACGTCGGACCAGATGCGCGCCTTCGCCGATCTGGCCGAGCGCTATTCGCTCGACGAGCTGCGCGTCACCCATGCGCAGAACCTCGTGCTGCCGCATGTGAAGCTCGACGATCTCCCCGCCTTGTGGCGCGCGCTCGGCGAGCTGGGTCTGGCGACGGCGAACGTCGGTCTCGTGACCGACATCATCGCCTGCCCCGGCCTCGACTATTGCGCGCTGGCGACCGCGCGCTCCATTCCGATCGCGCAGGCCATTTCGAAGCGCTTCGGCGACAGCGCCCGGCAGCGCGAGATCGGTCCGCTGCAGATCAAGATTTCGGGCTGCATCAACGCCTGCGGCCACCACCATGTCGGCCATATCGGCATTCTCGGCCTCGAGAAGCGCGGGCAGGAATCCTACCAGGTCACGCTCGGTGGCGACGCGTCCGAACATATGGCGGTCGGCGAGCTTCTGGGTCCGGGCCTGACGGCCGAGCAGGTGCCTGACGCCGTCGAGCGCATCGTTGGCGTCTATCTTGCAGAGCGCCGCGACGGCGAAACCTTCATCGAGACCGTCAAGCGGCTCGGCGTCGGCGCCTTCAAGGCCGCTTTTCTGGCGGGAGCGCAAAATGAAGCTGCTTGATCGCGCCGGCTACCGCATCGACGATTTCGCGCGCGACGGCTCTCGTACGGCGACGCTCACGCCGCTCGCCGACCTGAACGCCGCCATCGAGCAACGCGACAACCGGCCGATCGGGGCGGAAATCGCAAACAACACCGACGTGGAGCGGCTGGCGCCGCTGTTCGAACGGCTCGCGCTGATTGCGATCGTCTTTCCCGCGTTCAGCGACGGCCGCGGCTTTTCGTTGGCCAAACGGTTGCGACAGGCCGGATACAAGGGACGGCTGCGCGCGGTCGGGCCGCTGATCCCGGACCAGGGCCCCTACGCCTTCGCCTGCGGCTTCGACGAGATCGAACTGCCCGACGCGGTCGCCGCGCGCCAGAGCGAAGCCCAATGGCGAAAAGCGCTCTCCGCCATCACCCTGCCATATCAGCCGGGATATTTCAGGACACAAAGCATTCTCGAGCGCCGGTTCGAGGCTCGCCGCAACACCACGGAAGGCGCTCGCCATGCATGACACGGCCGCTTCTCTCAACCTCGGATTTCCCGGTCGCGATCCGCTCGCGCGCCTCATGCTGCTGCGCGCGCAGATCGACGGACGGATCGTCTTCACGACCAGCTTCGGCATCGAGGACCAGTTCCTCACCGACCTGATCTTCGCCAATGATCTCGAGATCGAGGTGGCGACGCTCGACACCGGCCGGCTGTTTCCCGAGACCTATACGGTCTGGGCGGAGACGGAGCGCAAGTACGGCAGGAAGGTGCGCGCCTTCTACCCGAACGCCGCCTCTCTCGAAACGCTGGTGGAGACGCAGGGGATCGACGGCCAATACGATAGCGTCGCGCAGCGCAAGACCTGCTGCGAGGTGCGCAAGGTCGCGCCGCTGCGCCGCGCGCTCGAAGGCGCGAGCGCATGGGTGACGGGCCTGCGCGCCGACCAGTCCGCAAACAGGAGCACGACCCCGTTCGTGACGTTCGATCCGAGCTTCGGCCTCCTCAAGGCCAATCCGCTCGCCAGTTGCACGCGCGACCAGATCGTCGCCGAGGTCGCCGACCGCGGCGTGCCGATCAACGCGCTGCATGCGCGCGGCTTCCCCTCCATCGGCTGCGCGCCCTGCACGCGCGCG
>DAIRCS010000006.1:58599-59302 GCA_036796555.1 Rhodoblastus sp.
GGTGGAGATCGACGAGGTCCACAGCGGCCGCATCAAGCTCACCCCGCTGGTGGGCTGGCCCCGTGACGACGTCATGGCCTTCGTCGAGCGCCACCACGTACCGGTCAACCGCCTGCACGACCAGGGCTACCCCAGCGTCGGCTGCGCGCCCTGCACGCGCGCGATCCAGCCCGGCGAGGACGAGCGCGCCGGCCGCTGGTGGTGGGAAAACGACGACAAGAAGGAATGCGGCCTGCACATCGCTCCCGACGGCAAGATCGTGCCGCGCAACCTCGCCGAGGGAGACAGCCAATGGGCGGTCTGACGCATCTGCAGGCGCTCGAGGCGGAATCGATCTTCATTCTGCGCGAGGTCGCCGCTGCCTGCGAACGGCCGGTGCTGCTCTATTCGATCGGCAAGGATTCGGCGGTGCTGCTGCACCTTGCGATGAAGGCCTTCGCGCCGGGCAAGCCGCCTTTCCCGCTGCTGCACGTCGACACGACGTGGAAGTTTCGCGAGATGATCGAATTCCGCGACGCCACCGCGAAGCGCCTCGGCCTCGAGCTGATCGTGCACACGAACCAGGAGGGCGTCGCCACCGGAATCAACCCGATCGATTCCGGCTCGGCCGTTCATACCGACGTGATGAAGACGCAGGGGCTGAAGCAGGCGCTCGACAAATACGGTTTCGACGCCGCCTTCGGCGGCGCGCGCCGCGACGAGG
>DAIRCS010000007.1:0-42605 GCA_036796555.1 Rhodoblastus sp.
TCGGTGAGGCCGTTGTTGCCGCCAAAACCCATGTCGTTGCGGAAGAAGGCGAGCAGCAGCGCGTAGGTCATCGCCTGCGTGATGATCGACAGGTAGACGCCGGTCACGCGCGAGCGGAAGGCGAGCCAGCCGAAGGCGAAAGCGAGGATGCCCGGCACGAGCAGCACCATCAGCATGGCGTAAGGGAAGAAATTGAAGCCCCACCACGTCATGGGCAGCGCCTTCCAGTTCAGGAAGACCATGAAGTCGGGCAGGATCGGATCGGCATAGACGCCGCGCGCGCCAATCTGGCGCATGAGATACATACCCATGGCGTAGCCGCCGAGCGCGAAGAAGGCGCCGTGGCCGAGCGAGAGGATGCCGCAATAGCCCCACACCAGATCGAGCGCGACGGCGAGGATCGCGTAGCACAGATATTTGCCGAGCAGCGCGACGATGTAGGGCGGCATGTGCAGCGGAAAGGTCTGCGGCGTCGCCAGCAGCAGGATCGGCACGAGGATCGCGGCGACGGCCAGCAGGCCGACGGCGACGAGCGAGCGGCGGTCGAGCAGCGCGAGAAGGCGCGAGGTCAGCATGGCTCAGGCCTCCACCGCGCGGCCCTTGAGCGCGAACAGGCCGCGCGGACGCTTCTGGATGAACAGGATGATGAAGACGAGCAGCGCGATCTTGCCGAGCACGGCGCCGGCGAAGGGCTCGAGGAACTTGTTGGCGACGCCGAGGGTGGCGGCGCCAAGCAGCGTGCCCCAGAGGTTGCCGACGCCGCCGAAGACCACGACCATGAAGCTGTCGATGATGTAGCTCTGGCCGAGATTGGGCGAGACGTTGTCGATCTGCGACAGCGCGACGCCGGCAATGCCGGCGATGCCGGAGCCGAGCCCGAAGGCGAGCGCGTCGATGCGGTTGGTGTCGATGCCCATGGACGAGGCCATGCGGCGGTTCTGCGTGACCGCGCGCATGCGCAGGCCGAATGAGGTGAAGCGCAGCAGCAATTGCAACGCCGCGAAGACGAGCAATGCGAAGACGATGATCCACATGCGCCCGTAGGTGATTTCGAGACCGCCGAGCTGGAAGGAGCCGGACATGAAGGACGGCGCGCCGACCTCGCGATTGTTGGCGCCGAAGATCGTGCGCACCGCCTGTTGCAGCACCAGCGAGACGCCGAAGGTGGCAAGCAGCGTCTCCAGCGGGCGGCCATAGAGGAAGCGGATGATCGTGCGCTCGATGAGAATGCCGACAAGGCCGGTGAAGAGGAAGGCGAGCGGGATGGCGATGAACAGGGAATAGTCGAACATCGCCGGCCATTTCGTGCGGGCGAATTCCTGCACGACGAAGGTGGTGTAGGCGCCGAGCATGACCATTTCGCCGTGCGCCATGTTGATGACGCCCATCACGCCGAAGGTGATGGCGAGCCCGATGGCGGCCAGCAGCAGCACGGAGCCGAGCGAGAGGCCGTACCAGATGTTCTGGATGTTGCGCCACAGCGACAGGCGGGACTCGATCGCGGAGACGGCGGCCTGCGCCGATTGCTTGACGATGGTTTCGGGACCGGCGGCGAGCCCCGTCAGGATCGCGAGCGCATCCTGGTCGCCGCGCGCGCGGAGCGTCGCCACCGCGTCGATCTTGTCGGCGTCGCTGGCGTCGGCCTTGGCAAGGATCACCGCGGCGCGCGCTTGCCGGAGCGCGGCCTTGATTCCTTCGTCGCTTTCCTTGGCGATGGCGGCGTCGAGCGTCGGCAAGGTGGATTCGTCGCGCGACTTGAAGACGGCGTCCGCCGCCTCGCGCCGGCGCGCCGGGTTGGGCGACATCAGGGTCAGCGCGCCGACGGCGGCGTCGACGACGCGGCGCAGGCGATTGTTGAGGCGAACCGCCTTGAGATCGGCCGGCGCGGCTGCGATTTTCGCGCCGGTCGCGGCGTCGGTCAGCGTGTCGTCCCTGGCCTTGATCGCGACCTGCTTGCCGTCGGCGGAATACATGAGGCGACCGTCCTGCAACGCCTCGATGATGGCGGCCGCGCGAGGACTGCCGCTCTGCGCGATCGCTTCGACCGAGTTCGCCGTGTCGGAATAGCTGTCGGCGAGGAAGCCCGAGAGCGCCGGGCCGATGTCGGCGTCGGCTGCGCGCGCCGGTTGGAGGTTCAGGAGCAGCGCAAGCGCTAGGCAGAGACTGACGAGGACTTTGCGCATTTTCCCGGCTTTGCTGTTTCGGCGCGCCCCCTCCGCCATCCCTCCCCGGCTGTGCTGGAGAGAAGACGAGCCGCCTCCGTGATCGTAAATTTCGATGAAGCCCCAGATCCACGCCTCGCCCGCAAGGCGGGGAGGGTTGGGAGGGGGCGTTTCGAACGCCCCCTCCGCTACGCGTCAGATCAGGCGCCGCCGCACTTGCCGGTCTTGGTGTTCCAGTTGCCGCACTTCTTGTCCTTCCAGTCCCCGATCAGGTCCTTCGACCCTTCGAGATACTTGGACCAGGCGTCGCCGGGCACGAGGTGGTCGGTCTTCCACACGACGTCGAACTGGCCGTCGCCCTTGATCTCGCCGATGAAGACCGGCTTGGTGATGTGGTGGTTCGGCAGCATTTCCGACACGCCGCCCGTCAGGTTCGGCGCCTTCACGCCGACGATGGCGTCGATGACCTTGTCCGGATCGGTGGTCTTGGCCTTCTCGACCGCCTTCACCCACATGTTGAAGCCGATGACGTGCGCTTCCATCGGGTCATTGGTCACGCGCTTCGGATTCTTGGTGAAGGCCTGCCACTTCTTGATGAACTCCTTGTTGGCGGGCGTGTCGATCGACATGAAATAGTTCCACGCCGCGAGATGGCCGACGAGCGGCTTGGTGTCGATGCCCGCGAGTTCCTCCTCGCCGACCGAGAAGGCGACGACGGGAATGTCGGTGGCCTTGATGCCCTGGTTGCCGAGCTCCTTGTAGAAGGGCACGTTGGCGTCGCCGTTGATGGTGGAGACCACCGCCGTCTTCTTGCCGGCCGAGCCGAACTTCTTGATGTCGGACACGATCGTCTGCCAGTCGGAATGGCCGAACGGCGTGTAGTTGATCATGATGTCCTCGGGCGCGACGCCCTTGGCCTTGAGATAGGCCTCGAGGATCTTGTTGGTGGTGCGCGGATAGACGTAGTCGGTGCCCGCCAGCACCCAGCGCTTCACCTTCTCTTCCTTCATCAGGTAGTCGACGGCGGGGATCGCCTGCTGGTTCGGCGCGGCGCCGGTGTAGAAGACGTTGCGCTCGCTCTCCTCGCCCTCGTATTGGACGGGATAGAAGAGGATGTTGTTGAGCTCCTTGAAGACGGGCAGAACCGACTTGCGCGACACCGACGTCCAGCAGCCGAACACCGCCGCGACCTTGTCCTTGGCGATGAGTTCGCGCGCCTTTTCGGCGAACAGCGGCCAGTTCGACGCCGGATCGACCACGACCGCCTCGAGCTTCTTGCCGAGCAGGCCGCCCTTCTTGTTCTGCTCGTCGATGAGCATGAGCATGACGTCCTTCAGCGTCGTCTCGCTGATGGCCATCGTGCCCGAGAGCGAATGCAGGATGCCGACCTTGATCGTATCGTCCGCAGCCTTGGCGCCGAAGGCCGACAGGGCGATCGCCCCGCTGACGGCCATACCGGCGGCGCGCATAACAAATCGCCGTGTGAAGGACATACGCTTTCCCCATCTTGGTGCGGGACCATTCGAGCGGTCCGGTTTCTCGTCCGTCTGGACGCGCCAAGGGGTTGCAACCGCCGTGCCAGCCGTGCAGCGCCTTGGAATCCAAAGGCGTTGCGCCGCCGTGCGGTCACTTCCGGCCCATTTTTCGGCAGAGCAGCGAAAATTGCGCCGGATTCGCCTGGCGGGCGCCTATGCCCGCAGCTTGGGCAGGTCAAAAAATAGACATCGAAAATATGCCTGCCTAATTATTAGACGCTTTATCGGGAAGCGGGCATGATCGAAATTGCCCCTGGCCTCATCATCGACGAACGGGATCTCGAAGAAAGGTTCGTGCGCGCCGCCGGGCCTGGCGGACAAAACGTCAACAAGCTGGCGAGCGCCGTCGAGCTGCGCTTCAACCTCGCCGCCTGCGCGACGCTGCCGGACGACATCCGCTGGCGCCTTGCGCGGCTCGCCGGGCGGCGGCTCAACCGCGAGGGCGTCCTGGTCATTCAGGCGCAGCGGTTCCGGACGCAGGACGCCAACCGCCGCGACGCGATGGCGCGGCTCGCCGAGCTGATCCGGGAGGCCGCGATCCCGCCCGCGCCGCCACGCAAGAAGACCGCGGTGCCGCGCTCGCAGAAGCGCGCCCGGCTCGAGACCAAGCGCAAGGATTCCGTCCGCAAGGCGGGACGACAGCGCCCGCGCGGCGATGACTGAATCTTATCCATGGCGCGAGATGGCGGCAAAGTGTGGCCGCGCCTCTACAGGCGTCCGCCCGCGGCCATTGTAGATTCAGGCGATTCTCCCCTTGCGGGAAAGGCTTCAGGCTCGCGTCATGCCCGTGAAACCGTCTCGCCACCACGAAGACCCCGTCGCCGGGGCGGCGCATATCATCACGCGCCTGGCGATCGCGCTTCTGCTCATCGTCACGCCGATCGCGTCGGTCGGCACGCGCAGCGCGATCTACGTTCTGGCGCCGGTCGGCGTGGCGCTGACGCTGGTCGCCTGGCTGCTCGAGCCCGGCTCGCGCGGCCCCCGCCAGTTGCGCGCCGCGATCTTTTCCGTGACCGGCATGATCGCCGTCTTCCTCTTCTGCTGGGCGGCGCTGTCGCTGATCTGGACGCCCTTCGGCGCCGGGCCTTCCGAGCGCTTCGTCAAATCGGCGAGCACTTTCGTTCTGGCCGCCGTCGCCGCCGCGCTGCTGCCGGAGCGCACGCGCACCTCCAATCTCTACCTGCTGCCGATCGGCGTCGCGGCGGGCGCCGTCGCCATCGTCGCGCTGGTCACGTTCTCGAAATCGCCATCGCTGCGGTCCGGCGATCCCGAGGTCTCGCTGGTCGCGCGCGCCGCGTTCGGGCTCGCGCTACTGGTCTGGCCGGCGCTCGGCGCGCTGATCGTGCGCGAAAAGCCGAAATGGGCGATCGGCCTCGCCGCGCTCACCGTCGTCGCCGAACTCTTCGCCGGCGTGCCGCTGGCGCTCGGGGCCACGGCGATCGGCGCGCTCGTCTTCGCCGCCGCCATGGTCGACAAGCAGCGCGTGGCGCGCGCGCTGGCGATCGCAGGCGCGGCGCTGTTCCTCATCGCGCCGGTCGTCGCGCTTCTGCTCTATGCGGCCATTCAGATGACGCCGACCAGCCCGGTTCTGCCGGCGCTGGTCTGGGGCGCCTATCTCGCCCAGGACGGTCTGTATGCACTCGTCGGCCACGGCTTCGACGCGGCGCGGCTCGGGGTCGCCATGGGCTACCTGCCGCCTGCGACGCCGCGCTCGCTGCTTTTCGAAGCCTGGTTCGAACTCGGCTTCGTCGGCGTGGCCGCCGCCGCCCTGCTCTGGGCGCAGATCGTCCGGCGCGCGGGCAGCGCCGGACCGACGCTCGCGCCTTTCCTGCTCGCGGGGCTCACCTCCGCCTATCTCACAAGCGCCTTCGGCCTCGGGGTCGCGCCGGTCTGGTGGGTCACGCTGCTGGCGCTCGCCGGCTTCGCCTTCGCGCTGCTGCAGCACGGCCACGGGCGGGCGCAGCGGCCGAACGTGTCGAATTTGCCGACGGGAGAATAAGGAAAGCTAGCGCCGCTTCGTCTTCGCCGCGGGCCGCTCTTCGGGCGGCGGGGCTGGCGGCAGGATATGCGCCGCGATGGCTGAACTGCGCGCCTCTGTGAAAATCAGCGCGCAATAACCGTGCTCCGTCTCGCGCTGGTAGTTGCGGCACAATTCCTCGCGACGCGACGAGAAGGCCGCCTGCTCGTGCGCGATGCGCGACACGAGCGCCCGGTCCTTGCCGGCCGACCTGATCCATTCGCGAAACTGCTCGCGCATCGCCTGCTCGGCATGGCGGCGGACGCCCTCGATCTCCTTGGCGCGCTTCGGCCCGATCTCGTTCGCCGGCTGCCCCCACAGACCCGACGGATCGACGCGGCAATCAGCGGCCTTGAATTCGCAGGCGCCGCCCTCGCGCACGACGTTGACCGCGCCGTTCAGAATGTCCACGGCGAATGGACAGGCCGGCAATTCAAGGTTGTAACGCGTCACGCCGGCCGGCCTGTCGGCCGGCGTCAGCGCGATCGGCTCCGCGGACAGATCGACCTCGCAGCGGTCGCCGACGCGCGACATGAGATCGCCGCTCAGCTTGAGCTTTACAAGCTGCAAATCCTTGCCGGCGCGCGCGAATTCCATGAGACCGGCCGCGCCGTTCTGCATCAGCGACCGGCCCGTCACGGTCTCGTCGGCGGGAACCTTCGGCGCGGGCGGCGGCTTCTTCGGGCCGGGCTTCTTCGCCTTGGCCGCGGCGGGCGCAGGCGCGACCGTGCCCGCAGGGGCGGGATTGAACGCGCCGGGCAGTTGCAATTGCGCGTGCGCGGGCGGCGCAAGGAAGGCGGCGCCGACAAGCATCGCCCAAAGGCGCAGCGTCATAACGCTCTGAAATTGGTAAGCCATCAAAATCAAGACCGCTCTCTGGCGAGTGACCCAAGCCAGCATAAATCGACGCCAGCCGCAAGGGATCGCGGGCTGGCAACCGGCGCTTGACCGGTTTCGCGGGCGGGCCCTAGATGCGCGTCAACAGGCAGGGAATAGCGAGGAGCGCGCCATGAACGTTCACACGACCAAGACCGGCTTTCAGTGGGACGACCCCTTCCTGCTCAGCGACCAGCTCACCGAAGACGAGCGCATGATCCGCGACACCGCGCATGCCTATGCGCAGGAGAAGCTGCAGCCGCGGGTGATCGACGCCTATCTGAATGAGCAGACCGATCCCGCCATTTTCCGCGAGATGGGCGAACTCGGCCTGCTCGGCGTGACGATCCCCGAGGAATACGGCGGCGTGGGCGCGAGCTACGTCTCCTACGGCCTCGTGGCGCGCGAGGTGGAGGCCGTGGACTCGGGCTATCGGTCGATGATGAGCGTGCAATCCTCGCTCGTCATGTATCCGATCTTCACCTACGGCTCGGAGGAGCAGCGCAGGAAATACCTGCCGAAGCTCGCCTCCGGCGAATTCATCGGCTGCTTCGGCCTGACCGAGCCGGACGCCGGCTCCGACCCCGCGGGCATGAAGACGCGCGCGGAAAAGGTTTCGGACGGCTACCGGCTCGTCGGCTCGAAAATGTGGATCTCCAACGCGCCGATCGCCGACGTGTTCGTGGTCTGGGCGAAGTCGGAGGCGCATGGCGGCGAAATCCGCGGCTTCGTGCTGGAGAAGGGCATGAAGGGGCTCAGCGCGCCGAAGATCGGCGGCAAGCTTTCCCTGCGCGCCTCGATCACCGGCGAGATCGTGATGGACGGGGTCGTCGTCCCCGAAAACGCGCTCCTGCCCAACGTGTCGGGCCTGAAGGGCCCGTTCGGCTGCCTCAACCGCGCGCGCTACGGCATTTCCTGGGGCGCGATGGGCGCGGCGGAAGATTGCTGGCGGCGGGCGCGGCAATACACGCTCGACCGCAAGCAGTTCAAGCGGCCGCTGGCGGCGACGCAGCTCGTGCAGAAGAAGCTCGCGGACATGCAGACGGAGATCACGCTCGGCCTTCAGGCCTCCCTGCGCGTCGGCCGGCTGATGGACGAGCATCGCGAGGCGCCGGAAATGATCTCGATCGTCAAGCGCAACAATTGCGGCAAGGCGCTCGACATCGCCCGCCAGGCGCGCGACATGCACGGCGGCAACGGCATCCAGGTGGAATACCACGTGATGCGCCACGCCCAGAACCTCGAGACCGTGAACACCTACGAGGGCACGCATGACGTGCATGCGCTGATCCTGGGGCGGGCGATCACGGGGCTGCAGGCGTTTTTCTGAGGATCCCGATTGCGCCGCCTTGTCATCCCGGGACGGCCGAAGGCTGATCCGGGACCGAGCCGACGGCCCTGCGTGTTCTGGTTCCCGGCTCTCCGCTTCGCTACGGCCGGGATGACATTCTGTCGGCGCACTGATATGACTACATGTAGTCATATCGGAACTTGCCCATGAAAACCGTCCAGTTGCGCGAAGCCAAGGCGACCCTGTCCGCGCTGGTCGACGCCGCCGAGCATGGCGAGGCGACGACCATCACGCGGCACGGCAAGCCTGCCGCCGTGCTCGTGCCGATCGAGCAAGCGGCGGAGCTGCTTCAGAAGGCGCGGCCGAGTTTCGCCGATCTTCTCCTAGCTTACCCCGGCGGTCTTGAATTCGAGCGCACCGGCGGCGCCATGCGCGACGTCGATCTTTGAATATCCTGCTCGACACAGACGTTCTGAGCCTGCTCGCGCCAGAGAGGCCCGCCGCGCCGCCTGCGATGCGTCATTGGATCGAGGAAAAAGGAAGCAGCCTGTTCATCTCGGTCGTAACCGTCGCCGAGATCGAGCGCGGCCTTCGAAAACTTGCGAGAATGGGCAGAAGCCGCAAGGCGGAGATCATCCGGGGCTGGTTTTCATTGGTTACGGACACCTACGCGGAGCGCATTCTCCCATTCGACATTGAGGCCGCGCGGATCGCGGGAAGGCTTGACGACCTCGCGGCCGCCAAGGGCTTCAACATGCTGTTTGCCGATGTCGCGATCGCCGCGACCGCAGCGCGCCACGACATGGCCGTCGCAACGCGCAATATCAGGCGCTTCGAGCCGCTCGGCGTCCGCCTTGCCGAAATGCCGATCTGAGAGCTACCCCGCCGCCTTCCTGAAATTCTCCCCCGCCTTGTCCCAGTTCACCACGTTCCACCAGCTCTTGAGATAGTCGGCGCGTCGGTTCTGGTATTTCAGGTAATAGGCGTGCTCCCAGACGTCGACGCCGAGGATGGGCTTCGCGCCCAATTCGAGCGGCGTGTCCTGGTTGGCGGTGGAGATCACCGCGAGCTTCCTGTCCTTGCCCACCACGAGCCAGGCCCAGCCGGAGCCGAAGCGGGCGAGGCCGGCGGCGTTGACCTTTTCGCTCACGCCGGACAGTCCGCCCATGGCCTCGATCGCGCTCTTAAGGTCGCCGCCGGGCGCCTTCGCGCCGCCGGGCGCCATCAGCTCCCAGAAGAAGCTGTGGTTCCAGTGGCCGCCGACATTGTTGCGCACGCCCGCGCGCACGTCTTCCGGGGCCTTCGACAGATCGGACAGCAGCGTTTCGATCGAAATGTCGGCCAGCCCGGGCCATTTCCCGGCGAGGGCGTTGGCGTTCGCTACATAGGCCGCATGGTGCTTGTCGTGGTGGATCGTCATCGTGGCGGCGTCGATATGCGGCTCCAGCGCGTCCGGCGCGTAGCCGAGCGGGGGCAGCTTGAACGGGCCGGCCGGCGCGGCGCTTTGCGCGAAAGCCCGCGGGGCCGTCAGCAGCGCGGCCGCCCCGGCCGCGAGCGCGAAAGTCTGTCGCCTGCTCATTGCAGGCTCGGTGGTGCGGCCATGCATTTTCAAAACTCCCGGAACGGACATTCCCCGGCTAGACCTTTGCGCGCGCGCCGATTGCGCTATTCTGCGCGCCCGCCGGCCGGTCCGGCGGACCAGCCAAGATATAGACTTGCCCGGGAGGCAATCCACCGACATGACCGAACCACTCGCCGGCGTCCGCGTCCTCGAACTCGCCCGCATTCTCGCAGGTCCCTGGGCCGGCCAATTGCTCGCCGATCTCGGCGCCGACGTCGTCAAGGTCGAGCGCGCGCGCGAAGGCGACGACACACGGCAATGGGGACCGCCCTTCGTCGAAAGCGAAAGCGGCGAGAAGCTCGGCGCGGCCTATTTCTACGGCTGCAACCGCGGCAAGCGCTGCATCGAGGCGGATTTCGACACCGAGGAAGGCCGCGCGCTGGTGCGCCGGCTCGCCGCCCACGCCGACGTGGTGATCGAGAATTTCAAACTCGGCGGCCTGAAGAAATTCGGCCTCGACTACGAAGGCCTGAAGAAGGTCAAGCCCGACGTGATCTATTGCTCGATCACCGGCTTCGGCCAGACCGGCCCCTACGCGCCGCGCGCGGGCTACGATTTCCTGCTGCAGGGCATGGGCGGCATCATGCACGTCACGGGACAGCCCGACGGGCCGCCGACCAAGGTCGGCATCTCCATCGTCGACATCTTCACCGGCATGTACGCGGCCAACGCCATCCAGGCGGCGCTGATCCGCCGGCAGCGCACGGGCGAAGGCGCCTATATCGACTGCGCGCTGATCGACAGCGTTACCGCCGTGCTCGGCTTCCAGGCGCTCAATTATTTCGTCGGCGGCGTGGAAGGCCGGCGCATGGGCAACGCGCATCCGAACGTCACGCCCTACGACGTCTACAAGGTCGCGGACGGCGACATCATCATCGCCACCGCCAACAACGGGCAGTTCCGCAAGCTCGTGACGGCGCTCGGCGCGCCCGAGATGGCCGACGATCCGCGCTTCGCCGAAATGCCGTCGCGCGCCGTCAACCGCAAGGCGATGGACGAGAAGCTGAACGCGATGACCTCGAAATTTTCGCGCGCGGAGCTGCTGCCGAAACTCGACGCGATCGGCGTGCCGGCCGGGCCGATCAACACGATCCCCGACGTGTTCGCGGACCCGCAGGTCATCCATCGCGGCATGCGCATCGACCGGCCGAACAAGCGGGCGAAGGGCGGCTCGACGCCCGGCGTGCGGTCCGCGATCATGATCGACGGCGTCCCGGCGGCGAGCCCGCGCGCGGCCCCCGCGCTCGGCGAGCATACGGCCGAGGTGCTGGCCGATCCCGCCTGGGGCGGGGGCAAGTAGTCCCCCGCCGAGCGAAATGCTAGGCTGACGCCATGCAACGTGAGGAAGCCGTCGCCAGATTGCGGGCGCGCGAGGCCGACATCAGAGGCCTCGGCGCGACGGCTCTCTTCATGTTCGGCTCGACGGCGCGCGGAGAGGCCGCCGCATCGAGCGATGTCGATCTCTTCGTCGACTACGATCCCGAGCGCTTCGGCCTGGTCGAACTCGTGCGCCTGCGCGAGCGATTGTCGAAAGACCTTGGCGTCGCCGCCGATCTCACGACGCGCGACGGCCTTCATCCTCGTTTGCGCCCCATGATCGAAGCGGAAGCGCTGAAGGTCATCTAGTGAAGCGCGATCCTCTCCTCCGACTGCACGATATGCTCGAGAATATCGACGCGATCGAGGAGATGATGGAGGGCAGGGATTTTTCCGCATTTCGCGCCGACCTTCGTACAAGCAGAGCCGTCGAGCGCTGCCTCGAAATCATCTCCGAAGCGTCGCGCCGCGTTCCGGAGGATGCGAAGGCCTCGCATCCTGAAATCCCTTGGGTGGAGATCGCCGCCTTCGGCAATCTTTTGCGGCACGAATACCAGCGCGTCGATCCATACTTGATCTGGAAGACGGCGACGCATTCCCTCCCTGAGCTGCGGGAAGCCGTCAAGGACCTCATCGCGCGCGCTGAAAAAGAACGGGATGAAAAATGAAGCAAAACTCCAACCTCCGCACTGGCGGTCAAATCCTCGTCGACCAGCTCGCGATCCAGGGCGTGAAACACGTCTTCTGCGTGCCTGGCGAATCCTATCTCGCCGTGCTCGACGCGCTGCACGATTCATCCGTTCAGATCACGGTGTGCCGGCAGGAGACGGGCGCGGCGCTGGCGGCGGAAGCGACCGCGCGGCTGACCGGGCGGCCCGGCGTCGCCTTCGTCACGCGCGGGCCGGGCGCGAGCAACGCGGCGCATGCCGTGCATATCGCCGAGCACGATTCGACGCCGCTCATCCTGTTCGTCGGGCAGATCGAGCGCTCCATGCGCGGCAGAGGCGCGTTTCAGGAGATGGACTACAAGGCCTTTTTCGGCTCGACGGCCAAATGGGTGTGCGAGATCGACGATCCCCGACGCATTCCCGAGCTCGTCTCGCGCGCTTTCCACGTCGCGATGCAGGGCCGGCCCGGCCCGGTCGTGATCTCGCTGCCGGAAGACATGCTCGTGGAAACCGCCGAAGCCGTGGACGCTGTGCGCGTCGAACCCGCGCCGACATGGCCGGGGTTGGCGCAGATGGCGGAATTGCAGAAGCTGCTCTGGGCCGCGAAAGCGCCGGTCGCCATCCTCGGCGGCTCCGGCTGGAGCGCCAAGGCAGTCGATTCCTTCGTGCGCTTCGCGGAGCGTTTCGATCTGCCGGTCGCGACGTCTTTCCGCCGCGCCATGCTGTTTCCGAACAACCACGCCAATTACGCCGGCGAACTCGGCATCGGCCCCAACCCGAAAATGCTGGCGCGCGTGAAGGAGGCCGATCTCGTCCTGCTCGTCGGCGGCCGCATGGCGGAAATGCCGTCGCAAAGCTACACGCTGTTCGAAATTCCGACGCCGCGCCAGACTTTCGTGCATGTGCATGCCGACGCCAATGAACTTGGCCGCGTCTATCACCCGGCGCTGGCCATCAACGCCACGCCGCAGGCTTTTTGCGCGCAGCTCGAAAGCCTGCAGCCGCCGAACGCGCTTCGCTGGGCCGGCGCGGGTGAGACGGCGCATGCGGATTATGTCGCGTGGACGGAGAGCGCCCCGCAGATTCCCGGCGCGATGCAATTCGGGCAGGCGCTCACGCAATTGCGCCAAAGGCTCGGGGACGATTTCATCGTCGCGTCGGGCGCCGGCAATTACAACATTTTCGTCGGCCGCTTCCTGCGCATTCCGAAATTCGGCGGCCAGCTCGCGACGACGAGCGGATCGATGGGCTATGGCGTTCCGGCCGCCGTCGGCGCGAAGCGCGCGTTCCCGGACAAGACCGTGGTGTGCTTTGCCGGCGACGGCTGCTTCCTGATGAACGGGCAGGAATTCGCCACCGCCGTGCAATACGACCTGCCCATCGTTTTCGTCATCGTCGACAACGGCATGTACGGCACGATCCGCATGCATCAGGAACGCGAATATCCCGGCCGGGTCAGCGGCACGGCGCTAAAAAACCCCGACTTCGCCGCTTACGCGCGCGCCTTCGGCGGGCACGGCGAATTCGTCGACCGGACCGAAGATTTCATGCCGGCGTTCGAACGCTGTGTCGCGAGCGGCCGGCCGTCGATCATCCATGTGAAGATCGATCCCGACGCGATCACGCCGGCAGCGACGCTGTCGAACATACGCGCCGCGTCGCTGGCGAAAGCGAAGTAGACGCGATCAGGCCTGCGCGTAGGGACACATGGCCGACGTGCGGCGGCAGCGCGAACGCAAGAGCGAGTCGGCGAGATGGATGAGGTCGCGCGCGAGCGCGCTGCCGCAGGGCGCGCGCGCCAGCATGGCGACGGCGCCGGCGAAGGCGACGCCGTTGCCGTCGATGGCGGCCTGCACGGCGGCCAGCAGCTCCATTTCGTCGACGGTGATCGCGCCCGACCCGGGCTCGAGAAAACGGAACGGCTCGTCGCGCTCCCGGCGCAGGGCGCGCACGACGGCGCTGGCGCTGCGCACGAAAGCGACGGCGTCGGCGCGCGCGAAACACCTCTCGGCGCGCTCGTAGGCGTCCAGCAAGGCGCCGGGATCGTCGTTGGCCTGGCTGTCGAGCACGCTGCGCGTCACTTCGATCAGCACGGACTCGCGCTCGCACCGTGCGCACCGGTCGAGAGCCGGCAGGAAATAACGCAGCGACCGCTGCTCCGCCTCGCGCGCGGCGTCCCGCGCCGCCAGCGCGAAAAAAGCCGCGCGGCTCGCTTTGAAGGTATGAGGATCGATTGCGTCCGCCATGCCGTTCCTCGCTCGCGAAAATGTCGTTCGCATAGAGCTAGCGGCGCGGGCGCAGGCGCACAAGAATTCGCACGCCGGTTTCTGCAAAACCGGCGCTCTTTATATCTGAAATAATTGCAGCAGCGCCGCGATGACTTGCGGCGCGCGTTACGGAACTGGATTGATAACAATTCCAAGATTCCGCTTCGCGCTTGCCGGCGGCCGGAATACGGGCGGCCGCCGGCCTCAGTCCTTGCGCACGACCGTCGCGAAAACCTTTTGCGCCACCTTCCATGCGCCGTCGCTCTTCACGAAGCTGAGATAGTCCGTGAAATAGAGCGGCGGCAGTTGGCACTTCACTTTCACGAAAGCCGTGTCGGGGCCGGACTGGTCGAAATGCAGGATGGCGTCGTCGCGCGCGGACCCCTTCGACTTCGCGCTTCCGCGCTTGCGCACGTTGTCGAGCCATTGGTCGCGCGTCCAGACGACGAGCTTTCCCTCCTGCGCGAAGGTCAGTTCGCTGGAGGGATGAAAGATCGAGGCGAGCTTGTCGGCGTCGCCTTCGTAGAGACCGTCGAAATAGGTCTGCACCGCCTTCTCGATTGCGGCCTTGTCGGTCGACATTGCTTTCCTCCCATTAGTTCCACAATGTCATTCCCGCGAAAGCGGGAATGACAGATTCCGCGCTAAGCCGCCTCTTCCAGCTTCTTCGACACCATCTCGCGCAGCGCCGTCAGGTCCTTCGCGAACAGCCTTATGCCATCGGACAGCTTTTCCGTCGCCATTCTGTCCTCGTTGAGCAGCCAGCGGAAGGTCTTTTCATCGAGATGCATCCTGGCCGGCGCGGCGCCGGGCTTGTCCGGCGAGAGCCTGCGCTCGAGCTTGCCATTGTCCTTCGACAATTCCTCGAGCAATTGCGGCGATATCGTCAGACGGTCGCAGCCCGCCAGGGCTTCGATCTCGCCGGCGTTGCGGAAGGACGCGCCCATGACGACGGTCTTGATCCCGTAGCGCTTGTAATAGGCGTAGATCTGGCGGACCGAGAGCACGCCGGGATCGGTCTCGCTCGTGTAATCCTTGCCCGTTGACGCCTTGAACCAGTCGAGGATGCGCCCGACGAACGGCGAGATGAGGAAGGCGCCCGCGTCGGCAGCAGCCGCGGCCTGCGCCAGCGAGAACATCAACGTCATGTTGCAATCGATGCTCTCCGCCTGCAGGACCCGCGCGGCCTCGATGCCCTCCCATGTCGAGGCGAGCTTGATGAGGATGCGCTCGCGCCCCACGCCGCGCGCCTCGTAGTCGGAAATTAGCGTGCGCGCCTTGTCGATCATCGCATCGCGGTCGAAGGAGAGATCGGCGTCGACCTCGGTCGAGACGCGGCCCGGCACAATCCTGGTCAGCTCCGTCCCGAAATTGACGGCGAGCCGGTCGGTGATGCGGCTCGACACGCCGTTATGGCTGCGGCCCCACACGATCGCCTCTTCCACGAGGTGCTTGTATTGCGGCATGCCCGCCGCCTTCAGGATCAGCGTCGGATTGGTGGTGCAATCGGTCGCGCCGAAGGCGCGAATCGATTCCATGTCGCCGGTATCGGCGACGACCGTCGTCATGGCTTTGAGTTGTTCGAGCTTGGAGGTCATGCGGCTCTCCTTCGAGCGGATTGTATCAGATGAACTGGCGGGCGAGGCGATGGGTCAGATCGCCCATGAAATCGTGCACCAGCCGCACGCGGGCAAGGTCGCGGACGTCGTCGTGCGTCACGATCCAGTAGGTGCGGGTCACGCGCCTGTCGGGAAGAACGCGCACGAGATCGGGAAGGTTGCGCACGGCGTAGTCGTGCAGCACGCCGAGCCCCGCACCGGCCCGCACGGCCTCGATCTGGCCGAGCATGCCTGCGCATTCGAACCTCGGATTTTCGGCGAGCCCGAAGTCGCCGAGATAGTCGAGCGCAGGCGAGAAAACGAGATCAGGCACATAGGCGACGACGCGCACGCCGGAAATGTCGCCTTTCGCGAGCGCGGGCCGGCTTTTCAGAAAATCGCGCGACGCATACAGGCTCAGGCTGTAGTCGGTCAGCTTCTTGACCGTGAGCCGTCCTTCCACCGGCCGGTCGATGGTGACGGCGATATCGGCCTCGCGCTTGGCGAGCGAAAACGCGCGCGGCAACGGCACGAGCTGGACGTTGAGGCCGGGATGCTCGTCCATCAGCGCGCTCAGATGCCGGGCGAGCACGAAGGTGCCGAAACCGTCCGGCGCGCCGACGCGGACATTGCCCGATATCGCCACGTCCGCGCCCGAGAGCGCGGCCTGGGCGCGCAGCATTTCGGTTTCGATCCGTTCGGCCGCGCCGAGAAAGGTCTCGCCAGTCGCGGTGAGCGCGCAACCGTTGGTGCGGCGCTCGATCAGCTTCACGCCGAGCGCGGCTTCGAGGGTTGCGATGCGGCGACTGACCGTCGCATGATCGAGGCCGAGCTTGCGCGCGGCGCCGAGCATCTGCCCGGTGCGGGCGACGGCGAGGAAAATGCGGGCGTTGTCCCAGTCGAGCATTGTGAAGACATGCACAGCGGTTGCGCGATATCGCCGATTGATATGCGAAAAATCGTGAACGATAAAGAGGCGCAGCATGCACGCACCCTCATCCTGAGGAGCGCCTGAAAGGCGCGTCTCGAAGGATGGCCGCAACCCGCATGCTTCGAGACGCGCGCTGCGCGCGCTCCCCAGCATGAAGGGTGGAATTGAAAGCGAATACGAAGGAGAGGACCATGGCCAAGGAATTGACCCATTTCATCGGCGGCAAGCACGTCAAGGGGACGTCGGGCCGCTTCACCGACGCCTACCAGCCGATGACGGGAGAAGTGATCTCGCGGGTGCCGCTCGCCTCCAAGGCCGAGGTGCGCGCGGCGGTCGAGAACGCCATGGCCGCGCAGGTCGGCTGGGCCGCCACCAACCCGCAGCGCCGCGCCCGCGTGCTGATGAAGTTCCTCGACCTCGTGGCGCGCGACATGGAGCCGCTGGCCGAACTGCTGGCCCGCGAGCACGGCAAGACGATTCCCGACGCGAAAGGCGACATCCAGCGCGGCGTGGAAGTCATCGAATTTTCCTGCGGCGTGCCGCACCTCATGAAGGGCGAGTTCACCGACGGGGCGGGCCCGGGCATCGACATCTATTCGATGCGCCAGCCGCTCGGCGTCGTCGCCGGCATCACGCCGTTCAACTTCCCGGCGATGATCCCGATGTGGAAGTTCGGCCCGGCGATCGCCTGCGGCAACGCCTTCATCCTCAAGCCGTCCGAGCGCGATTGCGGCGTGCCGCTGCGCCTTGCGGAACTCATGATCGAGGCGGGCCTGCCTGCCGGCATTCTCAACGTCGTCAACGGCGACAAGGAGGCCGTCGACGCGCTTCTCGACGACCGGGACGTGAAGGCCATCGGCTTCGTCGGCTCCACGCCGATCGCCGAATATGTCTACACGCGCGGCTGCGCGGCCGGAAAGCGCGTGCAGTGCTTCGGCGGCGCCAAGAACCACATGGTCATCATGCCCGACGCCGACCTCGACCAGGCCGTCGATGCGCTGATCGGCGCGGGCTACGGCTCGGCCGGCGAGCGCTGCATGGCGATCTCCGCCGCCGTGCCGGTCGGCAAAGGCACGGCCGACGCGTTGATGGCCAAGCTCATCCCGCGCGTGGAATCGCTAAAGATCGGCCCCTCGACGGACCTTTCCGCCGACTACGGCCCGCTGGTGACGGCCGAGGCGCTGCAGCGCGTGAAGAACTACGTCGATATCGGCGTCAAGGAAGGCGCCAAGCTCGTCGTCGACGGCCGCAACTTCAAGATGCAGGGCTACGAGAACGGCTATTACATGGGCGGCTGCCTGTTCGACGACGTCACCAAGGACATGCGCATCTACAAGGAGGAGATCTTCGGACCCGTCCTGTCGGTGGTGCGCGCCGGCGGCTACGAGGAGGCGCTCCAGCTCGTCAACGACCACGAATACGGCAACGGCGTCGCGATCTTCACCCGCGACGGCGACGCGGCGCGCGACTTCGCCTCGCGCTGCCAGATCGGCATGGTCGGCGTGAACGTGCCGATCCCGGTGCCGATCGCCTATTACACGTTCGGCGGCTGGAAGCGCTCGGGCTTCGGCGACCTCAATCAGCACGGCCCGGACGCGATCCGCTTCTACACCAAGACCAAGACCGTCACGTCGCGCTGGCCCTCGGGCGTCAAGGACGGCGCGAGCTTCGTCATTCCGACGATGAACTGATCCTGCCGACGATGAACTGACCTGTCTCTTGTCGCCGAAGGATGCTATCATATTTGATAGCATCCGGAGGCCGGCAAGGAGGCCGACTTGGCGCAAGTCCTCATCCGCAACCTGTCCGACGATACGATCGAAGCGCATCGCGCCCGGGCGAAGGCCAAGGGGCAGTCCCTCGAGCAGGCGCTTCGCGAGCTCATCGAAGCGGCGGCGCCTTACGGCGCGGAGGAAAGGCTTGCGCTCGCGGAGCGTTTGCAGTCGCAGACACCGCCCGGGCCGCGAACCGACCCGGTCGCGCTGATCAGGGAAGATCGCGGTCGATGACGCTTGTCGTCGACGCCAGTGTCGCCTTCTGCTGGTTCACCCGCGAAGCGGGCTCCGCGCAGGCCAATGCTCTCATCCGATCGAAAGAAGAGCTTATCGCGCCCTCGTTGCTGTGCGTCGAGGTCGCCAACACCGCCTGGAAGAAACTTCGAAACAAGGAGATGACCGCCGATCAGGCGCTCGCTGCGACCGTGGAAATCAGGCGCTTCATTCTGGAGATCGCGCCGGTCGAGACCCTGACCCGCGACGCTCTGGACATAGCGTCGCAGATCAACCACTCCCTGTATGATTGCGTCTATCTGGCGCTCGCGCGACGACGCGAAGCCAGATTCATTACGCTGGACGACGTATTTTTACGGGCGCTGGCGGACACGACCTTTGAAAAGATGGCGCTTCATCTCGCCGACTGGCGTCCGGCGTGAATGCTTCCGAACCTTCCCGCAAGCTGCTCGTCGCGCGCATCGGCGTCGCGCAGCTCATCGGCTATGGTGGCACCTATTACCTGCCGGCGATCCTCGCCGCGCCGATCGGGCGCGATCTCGGCCTGTCGCCCAACTGGACCTTCGCCGGCCTGTCGATCGCGCTGATCGTGTCGAGCTTCATCGGCCCGCTGGTCGGCCGCCATGTCGACCTCGGCGGCGGACGGCGCGCGCTGGTCGCGTCGAATTTCGCCTTCGCCCTAGGCCTCGCGCTGCTCGGATTCGCCCAAGGGCTGCCGCTGATGATCGCGGGCTGGTTCGTCATCGGGCTCGGCTGTGGCCTCGGCTATTACGAGACGGCGTTCGCCGCGCTGACGCGGCTCTATGGCGTCTCGGCGCGCCGCCTCATTTCCGGCGTCACGCTGATCGCCGGCTTCACCTCGACAGTGTCATGGCCGCTGATGGCGTGGCTCGAGGCGCATGCCGGCTGGCGCGGCGCCTGTTTCTTCTGGGTCGCCGCGAACCTGCTGATCGCCCTGCCGCTCAATCTCACGCTGCCCGCGCCCGACCCGACGGCGGACGAGGGCGCGTCAACAGGAAACGCCGCCGAGCGAAGCCATGTCGTCGCGCTCGCGATGGAGCGGCGCGCCATGACGGCGATCGGGCTGATGTTCACGGCCACCGCCATCGTGAGTTCCGGCCTGTCGGCGATCATGCCGCGCCTGCTCGCGCATTTCGACGTGTCGCAGACGGCGGCGATCGCGGCGTCCGCGCTGATCGGCCCGGCGCAGGTCGTGGGCCGGATCGCCGAAATGAGCTGGCTCAGCCGCTATCATCCGCTGGTGTCGGCGCGGCTGGCGACGATCTTCCTGCCGGTCGGGACGGTCGTCTTCGTCGGCGGCGGCGCGGCCTTCGCGGCGCCCTTCACCATGCTCTACGGGCTCGGCAACGGCATATTGACGATCGCGCGCGGCGCGCTGCCGCTCGCGATCTTCGGTCCCGCCGGCTACGGACGGCGGGTCGGCGTCCTCTCCGCGCCCTCGCGCATCGCGTCGGCGCTGGCGCCGGTGGCGGTAGGCGTCCTGTTCGACGCCTCGCCCGCCGCCGGGCTGGCGGTCATGGCCGCCTGCAACATGATCGGTCTGGCCGCGCTTTTCATCATTTCGGCGCGGCCGAAGGATTGATCAGCCGCGTCCCGCGACCTGGTGGTAGACCCAGAGCACCACGACCGCGCCGACAATGGAGACGATCAGGCTGTAGATGTTGAGGCCGGTGACGCCTGCGGCGCCGAAGAAAGTGAAGATGAAGCCGCCGACGACGGCGCCGACGACGCCGAGCACGACATCCATCAGGAAGCCCTGCCCGCTCTTGTTGACGATCTTCGAGCCGATGAAGCCGGCGATGAGGCCGAGGATGATCCATGCGATGACCGACATGCGCTGTTCTCCGAACCGGCCGGCGCAACGGCGCTCCGGCACAGGGCGAAATGTCGTGAGACTTTTTCAAAAACGCAAGTGACGAGCGACAGGTCCCCTGCCGACTTGTCTTGGCCACGATCCGACACAACATTGTCCGGGCGGCCGCACGAGGCCGCGTGACCATCTTGACCAGTGACGTTATTCTCGCGTCGCAGGCGCTGATTGCTCTTGCGGCCTCGACGAACCAAGGGAGAGCACAATGGGATTCTTCGACGACGCAGTGCAGGACGCGGTGCCCGGAGGCAGCCTCGCCAAGCCGATCGCCATCGCCATCGGCGCGCTCCTGCTCAAGAACATGCTGACCCGCAAGTCGGAGCCGGATCCCGCGCCGGCCCCGGCGCCATCGCAGTCCCTGCCGCCGCTAGGCGGCGACGGAGCCGGCCTGCCGGGCGGCCTCGGCGGCGGCCTGCTGGGCGGCCTCGGCGATCTCGTCTCCAAGTTCGAGAAGGCCGGCCATGGCGACACGGTCGGCTCCTGGATCGGATCGGGCCAGAACCAGCCGCTCCAGCCGGGACAGCTCGGCTCGGCGCTCGGCCAGACGACGATCAGCGATCTCGCGCGTCAGGCGGGCATCAGCGAGCAGGATCTGCTGAACGGCCTCGCGCAGGCGCTGCCGGGCGTGATCGACAAGCTGACGCCGGGCGGCCGCCTGCCGACCGCCGCCGAGCTTTCGGCGCGCTGAGCGACTGGCATACGCGCATCCATCCGGCGGCTTCGGCCGCCGGATTTTTTTATGGCTTCAAGCCGCCTTGCTGGCCTGCGCGGCGACAGGCGCGAGCAGGCCGGCGGCCGTGAGCACCAGCGCCTTGGTGTAATCCTTGGCGAGGGCCGGCGAACGGCGGAAGCGCGCGACGATGACTTCGGCGATCTCGTCGATCACCGCTTCATCGCCGCCCTCGATCGTCTCGGCCGGCAGGCCCGCGCTGCGCGCCAGAACGGCAAGATCGCGGCGGCTCGCCGCGGCGCCGTGCTGAAGATTGGACAGCGCGCACCGCCAGGCGCGCCAATGGAGATCGGCCAACGCCTTCGCCGCCCCCGATTCGCGCGCCGCAGCATGCCAGAACGCCGCGAGGCGATCGCGTGCAAGCGGTTCCGCCCAAAGCAGAATATCGGCAGCAAGCCTTGCATGGTCGAGGCGCACGGGCGGGGGTCCGTCGGATCAAATCGGGTGGCGAATGACCCTTGATAGCACGGGATTTTCGACCATTTCGCGGCGCACCAAATTTTTTTGACGCTGGGGAATACGGGGACAAAAAAGCCGCCGCGCAACACGCGGCGGCTTCGAAATTTGTGAACCGGCGTCCGCCTATTCGGCGGCGATGCGCAGGATCGGCGCGGCGTCCTTCACCTTCTCGTCGACGTGCGGCTCGAACTTCACGAAATTCTCGCGGAACATGGCGACCAGCTTCTTCGCGGTCTCCACGAACTCGGCCTTCGACTGCCAGGTCTTCACGGGATCGAGAATGTGCGGCTCGACGCCGGGCACCGAGGTCGGCACGGCCAGACCGAAATAGGGGTCGGTGCGGAAATGCTCCTTCGACAACGAACCGTCGAGGGCGGCGCGCAGCAGGCGGCGCGTCACGCGAATCGGCATGCGGCGGCCGACGCCGTACTTGCCGCCGGTCCAGCCGGTGTTGACCAGCCAGCAATCGACGTGATGGCGGGCGATCAGGTCGCGCAGCAGGTTGCCGTAGACCGAGGGGTGACGCGGCATGAAGGGCGCGCCAAAGCAGGTCGAGAAAGTCGCCTGCGGCTCGGTCACGCCCTTTTCCGTGCCGGCGACCTTGGCGGTGTAGCCGGACAGGAAGTGATACATGGCCTGGCTCGGATCGAGCTTGGCGATCGGCGGCAGCACGCCGAAGGCGTCGCAGGTCAGCATCACGATATTCTTGGGATGCGGCGCGCGGCCCGTCGACGAGGCGTTGGGAATGAAGTCGAGCGGATAGGCGATGCGGGTGTTTTCGGTCTTCGAGGCGTCGTCGAAATCCGGAACGCGGGTCGTGGCGTCGAGAACGACGTTCTCCATCACCGTGCCGAAGCGCTTGGTGGTGGAGAAGATTTCCGGCTCGGCCTCCTCGGAGAGCTTGATCGCCTTGGCGTAGCAGCCGCCCTCGAAATTGAACACGCCGTCCTTCGACCAGCCGTGCTCGTCGTCGCCGAGCAGCGTGCGCTCGGGATCGGCCGAGAGCGTCGTCTTGCCGGTGCCCGACAGGCCGAAGAAGACGGCGGAATCATTGCTGTCGCCGACATTGGCTGAGCAGTGCATCGGCATGACGTTCTGCGCGGGCAGCACGTAGTTGAGATAGGTGAAGACCGACTTCTTCATCTCGCCGGCGTAGCTGGTGCCGCCGATGAGGACGATCTTGCGGGTGAAGTCGATGGCGATGACCGTCTCGGTGCGGCAACCATGGCGCTTGGGGTCGGCCTTGAAGGACGGCAGGTCGACGATGGTCAGTTCCGGAACGAAGGAGGCGAGCTCGGCGCGCTCCGGGCGGATCAGCAGGTTGCGGATGAACAGCGAATGCCAGGCGTATTCGGTGAAGACGCGCGTCTTCACGCGGAACGTCTGGTCGGCGCCGCCGTAGAGATCCTGCGCGAAGAGTTCCTTGCCCCTGGCGTGCTCGAGGAAATCGGCGAGCAGGACGTCGAAGTTCTCTTTCGACATCTTGCCGTTGTTGTCCCACCACACGCTGTCGGCGGTCAGGGCGTCGTCGACGACGAACTTGTCCTTCGGCGAGCGGCCGGTGTGCTGGCCGGTCTCGGCGACGATCGCGCCGCCGGCGGCGATGATCGCCTCGCGGCGCTGCATGGCTTCCTCGTAGAGGAACGGCGCGCCGAAATTGTAGGCGACCTGCGCCAGATCCTTGAAGCCGAATTTGTCCGCGCCATAAGCGGGATTGAAATCGCCCATCTGTTTCATGCGTTTCTCCCGATCGGTCGGGGCCGCGTTATTGGAATCGCGGTCCGGACGCATCGTGTCATGTCCGTGAAAGTGGCGCGACGTTTAGTGCGCGCGCGGCTTCAGGGCAAGACGCCCCGGCCGGAATTGGACGGACAATATCAACAGCGTGTTACGATTCCGAGGCGGATTGCTCGCCGAGCGCGCGCGATTGCTTGGCTAATGCAACTAGAATTTCACGCAAGGCGCCCGGTGTTGCAATGCGGGAAGCAAAGGCGATTCGCGAAGTCTTGTCGCCTGCCGCCAGATCGAGGCCTTCGGGATCGAGACCCGTGGCATGCCAGCGCGCCTCCGGCTGCCCGTCCAGCTTCGCGGCATAAAGCCGCAGCGCGTCGGCGTGATCGGCGTTGAGATGGCCGATCGCGCTCTCTTCCGCGGCGATCAGCGCATCGGCGCCGTCGAGATCGGCGAGGATTTCCGACGGCTCGAAACCCGCCGCGCGCGCGAAGCCGCCGTTCAGGTGAAAGCCGGTCACGCGCATGCGCCAGAACGAGAAGTCGGGAAAATCGGCATAGAGCGCCGATTTCGGATGGCGGGCGAGAAAGCGCCGGCGCAGCAGCGGATCGGCGTCGCGCGCGATCTCGCCGGAGACGGTGAGGCGCGGATGGGCGAGCGGATCGCCCTTGCCGGTCTGGGCGAGCAGGATCGAGGCCTGCGGCCGCGCCTCCAGATGGCGCGTATGGGCGGCGAGCGTCGACATCAGCAGGATCGGCGCGCCGTCGCTGGCGGTCGCGACATTGACCAGCGTGGTGAAGGGGCGGCCCTGATCGTCCAGCGTCGCCAGCGCGCCGGCGCGGATCGTGCGCAGCAGGCGCTTGGCCTCCCCTCTGGCGTCATAGGACGGATCGATTGGCGGGATCGCGCCGGGCTTTTCGGCGGTTTCGGTCGTCATGGGCTCGATTTCCGGACGTTTTAGGGCTATAGCAGCGGCTGCTTGTCGCATTTTGGCCGATATTGGCCAAGACATTCCGCGCCGCGCTCGACGGCTTAGCGCCGTTCTAAATTCAACGTTCAGAGCGCATTCACCCAGCGCGGCGCAGGTTCAGGGCGGAGCCGGTCCGGGCTGCCGCCGGCTTCGCGCAACGACGCCGCATCGATCGGGGATCGCACATTGCCCACCATCGCTCTCGTAGACGACGACCGCAACATTCTCACTTCGGTGTCCATCGCCCTCGAGGGCGAAGGCTACCGCGTCCAGACCTATACCGACGGGGCCTCCGCGCTCGACGGCCTGCGCACCAATCCGCCCGACCTCGCCATCTTCGACATCAAGATGCCGCGCATGGACGGCATGGAGCTGCTGCGCCGCCTGCGCCAGAAATCCGACCTGCCCGTGATCTTCCTGACCTCGAAGGACGAGGAGATCGACGAATTGTTCGGCCTGAAGATGGGCGCGGACGATTTCATCCGCAAACCCTTCTCGCAACGCCTGCTGGTCGAGCGCGTGAAGGCGATCCTGCGGCGCTCGAGCCCGAAAGAGGCGACGGCGCAGAAGGAGCAGGAGATCAAGCTGCTCGAGCGCGGCGCGCTGCGCATGGACCCCGAGCGCCACACCTGCACCTGGAACGGCCAGCCGGTGACGCTGACCGTCACCGAATTCCTGATCCTGCAGGCGCTCGCCACCCGGCCGGGCGTGGTCAAGAGCCGCAACGCGCTGATGGATGCGGCCTACGACGACCAGGTCTACGTCGACGACCGCACGATCGACAGCCACATCAAGCGGCTGCGCAAGAAGTTCAAGGCGGTGGACGACGATTTCGAGATGATCGAAACCTTGTATGGCGTCGGCTATCGCTTCAAGGAAGCGTGACGCATGGACCGCGAGCCTTAGGCTCGCATGGATACGGATCCACCCTGCCGCCAGCGAGCCTGAAGGCTCGCGGTCCAATACGGGAGCCGCATGAGCGTCGAGGCGCATAGCGAACAGGTCGTGCGGCCGATGCGTCGGCTGAAGCGGCTCGTGCGCCTGCGCCAGTTGTGGCGCGGAACGCTGGCGCGTTTTTCATCCTCGCTCACGCGCCGCATCATCGTCCTCAATCTCGGCGGCCTGTTCGCGCTGCTGCTCGGCTTCCTCTACCTCAACCAGTTCCGCGCCGGCCTGATCGACGCCAGGCTGCAGAGCCTGCAGATCCAGGGCGAGATCATCGCGGCGGCCATCGCCTCGTCGGCGACGGTGGAGACGGACTCGATCGCGATCGATCCGGAAAAGCTGCTGCAGCTCGCGCCAGGCCAGAGCTACGGGCCCGCGGAGGAATCCTCGCCGAGCCTCGAATTCTCGATCAACCCCGACCGGATCGGGCCGCTGCTGCATCGTCTCGTCTCGCCGACGCGCACGCGCGCGCGCGTCTACGATCGCGACGGCTACATGCTCCTCGACTCGCGCTCGCTGACGAGCCGCTCGCTGATCGTGCCGTCGGACCTGCCGCCCGTCGGCGACAAGCCGGGCTTCTGGGAAAGCGTTTGGGCGCAGTTCAAGCGCCTCTACGGGCCGAGCGGGCCGTCCGGCGAGATCGAGGCGACGGTCGGCGACGGCCGCGCCTATCCGGAGGTCGCGCGCGCCCTGTCCGGCTCGGCGGGGTCGGTGGTGCGCGTCAACGACCGCGGCGAGACGGTCGTGTCGGTCGCCGTGCCGATCCAGCGCTTTCGCGCCGTGCGCGGCGCGCTGCTGCTGTCGACGCGGGGCGGCGACATCGACAAGATCATCGCCTCCGAGCGCTGGGCGATCGTGCGCATCTTCCTCGTTTCGGCGAGCGTGATGCTGCTGCTCTCGCTGTTCTTCGCCGGCACGATCGCCGAACCGATCCGCCGCCTGGCGGAAGCGGCGGAGCGCGTGCGGCGCGGCGGCAAGGCCCGTCACGAAATTCCGGATTTTTCCGACCGCTCCGACGAAATCGGCCATCTCTCCGTCGCCTTGCGCGACATGACCAGCGCGCTCTACCTGCGCATTGAGGCGATCGAGAGTTTCGCAGCCGACGTGGCGCACGAACTCAAGAACCCCCTGACCTCCCTGCGCAGCGCGGTCGAGACGCTGCCGATCGCCAAGACCGATACGTCACGCAAGCGCCTGCTCGAGGTCATCGAGCACGACGTGCGCCGGCTCGACAGGCTGATCAGCGACATTTCCGACGCGTCGCGGCTCGACGCGGAGCTTGCGCGCTTCGACATGGCGGAGGTCGACATCTCCGCTGTCCTGCAAGCCGTCGTCGGCGTCGCGCAGAGCGTCGACCGCGGCGATGGCGTGCGCGTCGTCTTCGATCTCGCCGACGTCCCCGCGCCCGAGAACGGCCGCAAGCCGTGGCGCGTGCTCGGCCACGATTCGCGGCTCGGCCAGGTCTTCAACAATCTCATCGACAACGCCCGGTCCTTCTCGGAGCCGGGCGGAACCGTGCGCGTCAGCCTGCGGCCCGCGCGCGGCCCGGGCGCGAACGGCGGGCGCGAGGGCTACGAGGCGATCGTCGACGACGATGGGCCCGGCGTTCCCGCGCACGCCTTCGAGCGCATCTTCGAGCGCTTCTACACCGATCGCCCGAACCAGGGTTTCGGCCAGAATTCCGGCCTCGGCCTCTCGATCTCGCGCCAGATCGTGGAAGCCCACAACGGGCGCATCCGCGCGATGAACCGCACCGACCCGAAGGATCCGGAAAGGCCGCTCGGCGCGCGCTTCACCGTCTGGCTGCCGGCCGCGCCATGACATACGCACGATGACACGAAAGACCATCCACGGCGTGGCCGTGGCCATTGGCGGCGCGGGCGTGCTGCTGCGGGGGCGGTCAGCCGCGGGAAAGAGCCGTCTCGCCGAGGATCTCGCCGGCGAGGCGCAGCGGCGCGGCTGGTTCGGCCGGCTCGTCGCCGACGACCGCGTTCAGATTGTAGCCCATGGCGACAGGCTGGTGCTTTCGCCGCACGCGGCGATCGCCGGGCGGGTCGAGCGCCGTGGGCAGGGCGTCTTTCCCGTCGAGCACGAGGCGGCCGTGGTCCTGCGCCTGGTGGTCGATCTGGTCGACCGCGACCGCGCCGCCGATCATCCCGCGCGCATGCCCGCGCCGCAGGACTCCGTCGTGGTCATCGAGGGCGTCATGACCCCGCGCCTCGCGCTGGCGATCGGCGAACCCGGCGCCGCGCAGGCGATTCTCGAACGTATCCACCAGATTGGCGCCTAAAATGACGGCTTCCGCGCGCATTTTGCTTGCCAAGCGCATCGCGACGCACAAAATGGCCGCCCGCTGTGTGGCGCGGCCGGCGGCGCGGGGGCAGGTCGACCTGCCGCCGTCGATTTCACAGGAGTTCCCGGGCGCGCTCGATGCGAACATCCAGAACCACCCACCTTCCTCGCGCGGCGGGAGCCGGGCGCATAGTGACAATCAACCAATTCCGGCTAGCCTTCGCGCGAGATGCGCGCCGCGGGCCTCCCGGCGGCGGCGAATGAACGGTAACGTCTGATGATCGGCATGGTCCTTGTGACCCATGGTTGCCTGGCTACGGAATTCCGCGCGGCGCTCGAACATGTCGTGGGCCCGCAGAAGCAATTGGCGACGATCACCATCGGCGCCGAGGATGATATGGAAAAGCGGCGCGGCGACATACTCGCGGCCGTCAATTCCGTCGAATCCGGACAGGGCGTGATCCTGCTCACCGACATGTTCGGCGGCACGCCGTCCAATCTGGCGATTTCCGTGATGAACGGCGCGAAGGTCGAGGTCGTCGCCGGCATCAACCTGCCGATGCTGATCAAGCTCGCCTCGGTGCGGGACCACAGCAATCTCGAAACGGCCGCCGCGCAGGCGCAGGACGCCGGCCGCAAATACATCCAGATCGCCAGTCGCGTGCTGAGCGGGAAGTGACGATGGACGCATCCGACCAGGACGATTGTTCAGGCGCCGCCCAATTTCCCGAGGGCGCGATCGTGCGCGACATGCCGATCGTCAACAAGAAGGGCCTGCACGCGCGCGCCACGGCCAAGTTCGTGCAATGCGTGGAGAATTTCGACTGCGACGTCTTCGTCTCGCGCTGCGGAGAGACGGTCGGGGGCACGTCGATCATGGGCATCCTGACGCTCGGCGCCGGCATCGGCACGACGATCACCGTGGCGGCCCTGGGCGCGCAAGCCGAACAGGCGATCGAGGCGATCACGACGCTCGTCGCCAACCGGTTCGGCGAGGACGAATAGGGATGCGTCGCCGCGCCCGCAGCCGCGCGGCGCAATCTTCGCGAAACGTGCGTTCACGCCACCCGATGGCCCGATGAAATCGACACGGCGACGTCGATCGCCGGCAGTTTTTTCCTGAATTTCTCCGGCCGCCCGAACAGATAGCCCTGCATCAGTTTCACGCCGGCCGCGCGCAGGGCCTGATATTGCTCGTAGGTCTCGACGCCCTCGCCCGTCACCTCGATATCGTAGGCGCAGGCGAGCTGGATGGTGGCGGCCACGATCGCCGCCGAACCCGCATCGCGCGGCGCGTCGGCGACGAAGGAACGGTCGATCTTCAGGCGGTCGAAGGGGAAGCGCTTGAGATAGCTCATCGACGCGAAGCCGGTGCCGAAATCGTCGAGCGCGATCGAGACGCCGCTTTCCCGCAGCGCCCGCAACTCGGCGAGATCGTCGCCCCTGTCCTGCAGGAGAACGGATTCGGTGATCTCGAGCTCGAGCCGTGCGGGCTCGAGACCGCTCTCGTCGAGAGCTTCCTTCACGACGGCGGCGAAATCGCCGTTGGCGAGTTGCAGGGGCGATACGTTGACGGCGACGGCGACATGGCCGGGCCAGGTCGTCGCATCGGCGCAGGCGCGGCGCAGCACCCATCTGCCGAGCTCCGCGATCTGGCGCGTTTCTTCCGCGAGACGCACGAAACGCAGCGGCGGGATGGGCCCGAGCTGCGGGTGACGCCAGCGCAGCAGCGCTTCCATGTAGCGGATGCGGAGCGTGTCGGCGTCGACGACCGGCTGATAGAAAAGCTCCAGCCCGCCCTCCGCGATGGCTTTGGCGAGGTCGGCGGCGAGCGCTCGCTTCGTCAGCGCCTCCAGCTCCATGTGCGGCTCGAACATGCGGCAGACGCCGGCGCCGGCGGCCTTGGCGTCATAGAGCGCGACGTCGGCGCGGCGCAGCATGTCGTCGGTCGAGAGCCTGGCGTCGTCGATGAGCGCGATCCCCGCGCAGGCGTTGATCTCGAGAGTCCGACGCTGCCAGACGTAGGGCTGGCGAATATGCGCGACAGCCTGCTCCGCGAGCGCCTCCGCGTCGACGTCAAAGCGCGACCGAAGCCCGATCGCCAGAGCGAATTCGTCGCCGCCGAGGCGCGCGATCACATGCGCCTGCGGCGCGGCGGCGGCCAGGCGGGCGGCGCATTCGCGCAATATGCTGTCGCCCGCCGCATGGCCCTGGCTGTCGTTGACGGGCTTGAAATCGTCGAGGTCGAACAGGATCACGACGATCGCCTCGTAATCGCTTCCGATCCGGCTGCGCAATTCAGCGATCGTGTGCAGGAAGAGCGCGCGGTTGGCGAGCTGCGTCAATTCGTCGTGCATCGCCATATGCGCGATACGCTCGTTGGCCTGTTCGCGCTCGGTGATGTCCTCGTGCGTGACGACGATGCCGCCGTCGGCGCAGACGGCATGGTTCACCATGATGGAGCGCCCGTCGTTCAGCCGGTCGACGCGGCGGTCGGTGAAGCGGCGAGACATGGCGTCGCGCGTGTAGGCCTCGGGCGAAGCGCCGGAATAGACGCCGTGCGCGGCGCGCAGCGCCAGAACCTCGCGCGCCGGCATGCCGGCCGTGATCTCGTCCGGCTTCAGGCCGTAGAGCGTCGCATAGCGCGTATTGCAGATCACGACCCGCGCGCTCTTGTCGAAGACGACCAAGCCCTGCGACATGCTTTCGAGCGCGACCGCGAAGCGCTGGTTGGACAATTCGAGCGCGCTCGACTGCGCGCGCAACGCGGCTTCCTTGTCGGCCAGCTTGCGAAACTGGTCGCGCAGGGCGCACGTCAGGAAGGCCGCGATGACCAGCGCGAGCAGCGTCGCCATCACGATGGCGGCCGCTTGCTCGCGCCACTGGGCGAGCGCCGTCGACGTGGCGATCGAGACAGTGACGATGAAATCGCTGAATGCGACCGGATGGAGCGCGATCAGACGCTGCTCGCTGTCGAAGGCGCTCGTCGTCTCGTAGAGGCCTCCGCCGCCGGCCGCGGTCGCGTAGAAGGGCGATGTCGGCGGCACAGTCTGGCCGGCCGTCAGCGACACGCCGTTGGGGTAGCGCGCGAGCACGCGGCCGGCGCGCGTGAAGAGGGCGTAGCTGCGGCCCGCCATGGCGGAAACGGGCGAATAATTGCTCACCAGCGCGGAGGGTTTAGCCAGCACCCGCACAAGTCCGGCGACGGGCCCGCCCGCGGGCGCGACCGGCTTGGAAATATCCACGACCAGTTCGCCGGTCGCCTCGCTGACGCGCAAAAGGCCGACGCGCGCCCGCGGCTCGCGGCTCGCGGCCGCAGCCGCGGCGTCCTCGTCCCGCGCGTCGGCCTCCAGGGCCGGCAGGCCGCGGGAGGTCGAGAGCCTGCGCCCCTCGGCGTCGAAGATTTCGATCACGTCGATCACCGGCCGCTTGTCGGCGGCGGCGGCCATGGCGCGGAGCGTTTCAGGCGCGACGGCGGCCTCGCCGAAGGCGATCGGTCCATTCGCCGCCAGCGCCGCCTCCACCTCGTTGATCGCAAATTCGACGCTGCGATTGGATCGCTGCACCTGCTCGGCGAGCATGACGGAGAGGCCCGTCACGCCCTCGCCCGCTTCGGACAGGGCGTTCTGGCGCAGCTTCAGGAGCGCGGCGGCGCTGACGCAGCCGACGACCAGGACGGCGGCCAGAACGACCACGACGATGCGCCTGAAACTCGATCCGACCACGAGCCGCATTCCATCCGGAAAAAGTAGTCTCCCGGACCAGCTTGCTGCTCAAGAGTTTCCAATATCTTTCCGCATTCGCGCCAACGTTAGGGAAATCCCATGTAATTCCGTCGTTTACGATTGCGTTACGTCAATTGGCCAGGACCCTGCGCCAGCCGATCAGGCCCGCAGTCGAGCCATCCAGGCCGGCTGTCGGCCTGTCCGCATCCTGCACGATCGGCGCCAGGCGGTTGCACAATTCCTTGCCGAGTTCGACGCCCCACTGGTCGAAAGGGTTAATGTCCCAGACGACCGATTGCACGAAGACCTTGTGCTCGTAGCAGGCGACGAGACGACCGAGCGTGCGGGGATCGAGCCGGCGATACATGAAGGTCGAGGTCGGCCGCTCGCCGGCGAAAACCTTGTGCGGGGCCAGCTTTTCGATCTCCTCGGGCGAGAGCCCCTGCTTGCGCAGAATGTCCTCCACTTCGGCGCGCGAACGGCCGCGCATCATCGCCTCGCTCTGGGCGAGGCAATTGGCCACCAGCAGCGCGTGGTGGCCTGCGTCCGCGTCGGTCGGCTCGGCGGCGACCAGAAAGTCGATCGGCGCGATATCCGTTCCCTGATGCAGTAACTGGAAGAAGGCGTGCTGGCCGTTGGTGCCGGGCTCGCCGAACAGGAAGGGGCCGGTCGCCATGTCGGCGGGCGCGCCGCTCAGCCGCACCGACTTGCCGTTCGATTCCATGTCGAGCTGCTGCAGATAGGCCGGGAACCGCGCGAGCCGCTGGTCGTAGGGGATGACGAGATGGGCCGGTTCGTTCCAGAGATTGCGTCGCCAGACGCCGAGCAGCGCCATGACTACGGGAATGTTGCGGTCGAGCGGCGCGGAGACGAAATGCTGGTCGATATCCTGCCCGCCGCGCAGGAAATCCTCGAAGCGCTGGGCGCCGATGGCGATGACGAGCGACAGGCCGATCGCCGACCACATGGAATAGCGCCCACCGACCCAGTCCCAGAAACCGAAGACGCGGTCAGGGCGGATGCCGAATTCGGCGACCTTGTCGAGCCGGGTGGAGACGGCCGCGAAATGATCGGCGACCGCCGCCTCGCCGAGCGCATCCGCCACGAATTTTCGCGCCGAGGCGGCGTTGGTCATCGTCTCCTGCGTCGTGAATGTCTTGGAGGAGACAATGAACAGGGTCTTTGTGGGATCGAGGCCCTTCAGCGTATCGCCGAGATCGGCGCCGTCGACATTGGAGACGAAATGCATCCGCAAATGCGGCGCGCAGAAAGGCGACAGCGCGCGCGCGGCCATGGCCGGGCCGAGGTCCGAGCCGCCGATGCCGATGTTGACGATGTCGGTCAGCACGTCGCCGCGCGCGCCGCGGATCGCGCCGGAGCGCACGGCCTCGGCGAAGGCGGCGACCCTGGCCCGTACCTCGCGCACCTCGGGCATGACGTCCTTGCCGTCGACGAGGATCGGGCCGCCGTCGAGGTTGCGCAGCGCCATGTGCAGCGCCGGTCGATGCTCGGTGACATTGACCTTCTCGCCGGCGATGAGCGCGGCGCGGCGCTCCTCCACTTTCGCCGCGCGCGCGAGCGCGACGAGCAGTTCCATCGTGCGGGCGTTCGCCTTGTGCTTGGAGAAGTCGAACAGCAGATCGTCGAGCCGCAGGCTGAAACGGGCGAAGCGTTCAGGATCGGCGAACAGATCGATCGTCCGCCGGTCGGCGAGTTCGGCGCGGTGCGCGGCGAGAGCGCCGAGCGCGGCGCAGACTTCATCTCGTGACATGGCGTTTCCTGACAAATGAACGAAACGGAGTGCGTCGGCGCGGAGCATTGCGGCGTGCGGCCCCGCAATGCAGCGCAGTCGCAGTTCAATCTCGCGCAGTCAACACCAAACGCGGCCGCGCAACCATCCTTCGTCCGCAACCTTTCACGCCGGATCCGTCGCCTTCGGCCGGCGCTCGGACAGGAGGTTGGCGACGAGCAGGAAGCAGGCGCCGAGCGAGGAGAGCAGCACCAGCGTCAGCTTGCGCCGGTCCCGTTCCGCCGCGAGCGAGGCGGCCTCCTGCGCGACAACGAGCCGGCGCTCCTGCAGCTTGTGCTGCAGGTCGAGCGCACGATCGAGTATCTCGCGCTCGAAGGCGTTGAGCTTCTGGAAATTCTCGAAGGTGAGATCGGCGCGCGCGGCCTCGTTGAGCGCGCGATAGGCGTCGTTGACCGGCTTGAACTCGAACAGGCCGGCGATCGCCATTTCCGCCATCAGCGCGCGAAAGGGAAAGGCCTTGTCGAGCAGATTGAGCTGATAGAGCTTTGCGACGACGCCGCGCTGGCGCGTCTCGTCGGCAGGATCGAGCGCGAACAGGGTCGAACTCTGCACCTGCGCGTTGAAATATTGCACCTGCGTCTCGCGCAAGGTCGAGACGCGCGCGTCGATGCGGCGGATTTCGTCGTTCTTCCCGTCGACCTTGCCGGCTATGGCGTCGACGTAGAAGAACTGGCCGGCGGCGCCGATGATCGACAGAACGAAGCCGATGACGATGGCCGCCACCTTCGGGCTCGGCCGCACGAGCCACGCGATTCTGATGCTTTTCTCTTCCGGTTCCGACATGATGGCGCCCCCGCGCGCATCGTGGCGCGGCGACGCGCCGGCGGCAAGACGTCACGACGCGCGCAGGAAATCGGTCAGGCGGCGGACGAGCGCGGCCTCGTCGGCCAGCTCGCATTCCCAGACGACGAGCGCGCGCCAGCCGAGCGCCGCCAGCTCGGCCTGCGCGCGCGCGTCGCGCGCGACATTGCGGGCGATCTTGGCGCGCCAGTAATCGACGTTCGTCTTCGGCATGCGCGCGCCGCGCCGGCAATCGTGGCCGTGCCAGAAGCAGCCGTTGACGAAGATCGCCTTGCGGGCGCCGACATAGGCGATGTCCGGCCTGCCCGGAATGTCCTTGCGATGCAGCCGGTAGCCCGGCGCGATCGGGCGCAGCAGGCGGCGCACCTTCATTTCGGCGGACGTGTCTCGGCCGGGCACGGCCCGCATGATGGCCGAGCGGTCGGCCGTCGCGGCCGGTCCGGCGCGTTTCATTCTGCCGCCAGCAGCGGCGCGGCCGGGGCATCCGCAAGCGGCTCCAGCAGATGTTCGGCCAGAAAGCGCACGACCGGCGCGACGACGCCGTCGCCGAGCAGATGACAGGCCTCGGTGTAGCCCGACGGCAGGCGGTAGTCGTCCGGCAATCCCATCAGCCGCGCGGCTTCGCGGCCGGACAGCAGGCGCGCGCGGACGGCGCCGTTCTCGATGACCAATATGGACTGGCGGCTCGATCCGCCGGCCGGCGTGCGCAGGCAGCCGGCGATCCCGTCGAAGCGGACTTCCGCGCGCTGCACGCGATTGCCTTCGGCGTCGCGCCGCGTGCGCCGGTAGAGCGCGCCGACCATTTTCGTTCCCGACTTGCGCGCGGCCTCGACGCGGGCGCGATGCAGGGGCGCCATGAGGTCGAGAAGCCGCGCCGTCTTCCGCGCATCGAGCCATTCGACGTCGCGCGGGTCCGGCTCGATCAGGTCGGCGAGCGCGACATTGCGCAGGGGCGGCGCCGGCAGGCGCCACCAGAGCCAGTCCCGCGCGACGCTTGGCGGCAAGCTCTCGCGCGCCCGCTTCAAGGCGGCGGAGGCCCAGTCCAGCGATTGCGCGACTGCGATACAGGCCGCCGGGACCGCATGGTCCCGGTCGACCGCGACGACGAACAGGCGCGGGCGGGATTGGGGGAGGAAATGCACGGCGTCGACCGTCAGCGCGCCGAAGCGGTAGCCGAGGCCCTGCAGCGCGCGGCAGAGCGCGACGAAATCGGCGCCGCCGTTCGAGGTCAGCAAACCGACCACATTCTCGAGCGCCAGAATCTTCGGCGCGCGACCCTCGGCGCGCAGACCGGCGATCAGCGCCGCCAGACCGAAGAAGGCGCCGGAGCGCGCGCCGCCGAGCCCCCTGCCCGCGCCGGCGAGCGACAGGTCCTGACAGGGAAAGGACGCCCAGGCGAGATCGGCGCGGCCGGGCAGATCGGCCGCCGCCAGTCTGTGGATGTCGCCCGGACGAAAATCCTCGCCGCCCCAGTTCCCGGCATAGGCGCGCGCCTTGCGCGGATCGAAATCGTTGGCGAACAGGCAGCGCCAGCCGGGGCCCAGCCCCGCGCGCGCCATGCCGCCGCCGGCGAAGAATTCGTAATAGGTCGGGCCGCCCATGCGATTCGCTTTCGGGTCGAGGCTAGTCCGCGCGCCGGCGCAGGTCCACGCGCGCCTCAGCCGTCAATCCGCTTGCTCAGAAAAATCCGCCGCGCGCCGGGCGGAAAGTCGGCGATGACGCCGAAACGCGCGAAGCCGCGCTTTTCATAGAAGGCGGCGGCTTTCGGATCGAACGTGTCGATGTAGACGCCGATGCAGCCGCGCGCGCGGGCCTTGTTCTCGGCCGCCGCCAGCAGGGCCGCGCCGAGGCCCTGCCCGCGCCGTTCGCGCGCGGTCCAGAGGTTGCGCACGTAGAGCCAGCGCCAGTGCGTCACGCCATTGAGGCCCGCGACCAGCTCCTCGCCGTCATAGGCGAAAATCGACAGCGGGGTTTCGTCGCGCGGGCCGAAATCGGCGGCGACATGAGCGGCGAGGCGCGCGGCGATCTCCAGCGCGGGCGCCGATTCACCCTGCTCGACGACAACGAGGCGCGGCGCCTTTCGCAAGCTGCAATTCTCGTTCATAGCGACCAAATGTTCTGGAAATCGCTGTTCGCCGCACTCTGCCTGTCGGGCGCCGCCGCGTCCATGGCGCGGGCGGACGAGGCCTGCCGCGCCCCGGCGACGATCGCCGACGAGTCCGGCGCGCGCATCGCCGATTATCGCGCGGTGTTCCAGTCCTGCCGGCGCGACGGCAGAGCGGCCCGCCTGGCGATCCGCGCCTTTTCGGTCGACGGCCGCAAACTCCTGCTGACGGTCGATCCCGACAGGCTGACGACGCAGATCGACGAGGCCGGTTGCTGGACCTGCGCGGACACGACCGACGAGGCGCAGAAGGATACGCGCTATCTGCGCGCGCTTCGCGCGGCCGAAGCGCGGTCCTTCACGACGGGGACCATCTCGCGCAACGCTGGCCTGGCGCACGGGGCGGGCGCTGGCTCCTTCGTCACCGCCGACCTCTGTCCGAGCCACAAGCCGCTCGATCGCGGCTTTCTCGACATGCTGGCCAAACTCGGGCCGCATACGCCGGTCGCGCTGTCGATCTCGGGCTCATGGCTCGCCCATCACGGCGTCGATTTCGACTGGTTGCGCGACAAGGCGCGATCGGGCGCGCTCGACATCACATGGGTCGACCATACCTACAGCCACCCCTACGTTCCGGGCCTTGCGGATGCGCAGAACTTCATGCTGCGGCCGGGCGCCGATCTCACGCGGGAGGTTTTCGAGACCGAGAAGCTGCTGCTTTCGCGCGGCGCGACGCCATCGATCTTCTTTCGCTTTCCCGGCCTCGTGGCCGACGAGAAGCTGATGGACCGCTTGCGCGGGCTGCACCTGCTCGCGCTCGGCGCCGACGCTTGGCTCGTGCTCTCGCCGGCGCCGCGGCCGGGCTCCATCGTGCTCGTCCACGCCAACGGCAACGAGCCTGCGGGATTGAGGCTGTTTTCGCGCCTGCTGGACAAGGGCGCGATTCCGACCCCATTGCGGCCGATCGACGAGGCGCCCTAGCGGCCCGATCCATTTGTACGGATTCAATCCGTATGATATAGAAATATTCGAGGAGTATCCGATGCCTCGCGCGATCGCTGACAACGGCCGGATAGAATTGCGTCTGCGTCCTGAGGACAAGGCGACGCTGACGCGCGCCGCCGCTTTGAAACGGCTCGATCTCACAGGTTACATCCTGCGCTCTGCGCTGCCGCAGGCAGAGGCGGACATTCGCGAAGCCGAACACATAGCCCTGAGCGAGCGCGACTCCCTGCGCGTGCTGGAATTACTGGAAAATCCGCCGAATCCGAACGCGCGGCTTCTCCGGGCCGCGAAAATCCGGCCCATATCTGAATGAGCCTGCCGGAATGGCGCGTCACGCCTATCGAGCGCAGCCACAACCGCAGCGCGTTCGATTGCGGCGACGCCGATCTGAACGATTATCTGCGTCGCTACGCCCGACAGAACCACGATAGCGGCGGCGCAAAATGTTTCATCGCGACATCGGAGCCTGCATCCGACCATGTTCTCGGCTTCTATACGCTGAGCCCCGCCTCGATCGACTATGCGCGAACGCCTGCAACAGCGCGCAAGGGCCTTGGCCGTTACGATGTGCCGGCGTTCCGCCTCGGACGGCTGGCGATCGATCTGCCGATGCAGGGGCGGGGGCTTGGCGGCGCCTTGCTCCTGAATGCGGCCCAACGCTGCTTGCGCGCGGCGCAGGAGGTCGGTGGCGTCGCGCTACTCATCGACGCCAAGCACGCGCGGGCGGCGAAGTGGTACGAAAGCTACGGAGCGACAGCCTTGCTGGACGCGCCGCTGTCGCTGGTCCTACCTCTGGCGACTTTTGCGAGAGCCTTACGCTGAGCGGCCTATACTCGCATCGGCATCAGCACGTAGAGCGCCGCCGCGCCGTCGCGATCCTGGATGATCGTGGGCGAGCCCGCGTCGGCCAGACGGAACAGCGCCGTGTCGGAATCGAGCTGCTGGGTGATGTCGAGCAGATATTTCGCGTTGAAGCCGATATCGAGCGGGGTCGAATCGTAATCGACCTCCAGTTCCTCGATCGCTGTGCCAGCGTCGGGATTGGTGACCGAGAGCGTCAGCTTGCCGTCGCCGAGCGCCATTTTCACGGCGCGGCCGCGCTCGGAGGAAATGGTCGAGACGCGGTCGACGGCGCGCGCGAAGTCGGAGCGCTCGACGGTCAGGCGCTTGTCGTTGTTGGCCGGGATGACGCGCGCGTAGTCGGGAAATGTGCCGTCGATCAGTTTCGAGGTCAGCACGACCGTCCCGAAGTTGAAGCGGATCTTGCTCGACGACAATTCGATCGTCACATCGGCATCCATGTCCTCGATCAGCTTCTGCACCTCGCTGACCGCCTTGCGCGGCACGATGACGCCCGGCATGCCCGCCGAGCCCGCGGGCGCGGGGATTTCGACGCGCGCCAGGCGATGGCCGTCGGTCGCGACGCCGCGCAGCATGGCGTGGCCGTCGACCTCGGTCGTGTGCATGAAGATGCCGTTGAGATAGTAGCGCGTCTCCTCGTTGGAGATGGCGAATTGCGTCTTCTCGATCAGCTTCTTGAGGTCGCCTGCGGCCAGCGTGAACTTGTGCGTCATCTCGCCGGCGGAAATGTCGGGGAAGTCGCTTTCGGGCAGGCTCTGCAACGTGAAGCGCGAGCGGCCGGATTTCAGCAGCAATTGCCCGCCGTCGCTCGCGCCGTCGAGCGAGACCTGCGCGCCGTCCGGCAGCTTGCGGACGATTTCGTAGAGCGTGTGGGCCGGCAGGGTCGTGCCGCCCTTCATGCCCACGTCGGCGGCGACGGTCTCCGTCACTTCCAGATCGAGGTCGGTCGCCTTGAGCAGCAGATTGCGGCCTTCGGCCTGCAGCAGCACGTTCGACAGGATCGGAATGGTCGTGCGGCGCTCCACCACGCGGTGGACGTGACCGAGCGACTTCAACAGGGCCGCTCTTTCCAGTGTGACTTTCATTCTTCCGATCCCGACGGCGTCCTAGGCATGCTGCTCCCGCAAGGCGGGGCGCAGACTTTTGCAAGCCCGGCGCGCAGACGCAAGCCGTTCGCGGCGCCGCACGCGGCCAACCCGCCAGTTATTCAGAGGATTCCGACGGCAAAGCCTCAGGCTTCCTGCTGCTGTTCGGACCGCCGTTTGCGCTCGCGCGGCTTCACGAGGTCCCAGCGGGTCTTGAAGACCGTGTCACAGATGTTGGACGAGCCGAAACCGTCGGAATAGGACACGTTGCCCCGGCTGTGATGCTCGGCGTGGGCCTTGCTGGAAATGCGGCTGGCGACGAAGCGCAAAAGCCAGTTGTCGCTCCTGGCCAGTTTCACGCTGAAATCGTAGCCAGAATGCTCGTAGAGCCCGCCGAAGGCTCCGGCCGTGACGGCGAAGACATGGAATGTCAGGTCCGAGCCCGCCGAACCGATGGCCGTGATGGCGATCAGCGGCAGCAGATAGGGCGCGGCGATCTCCATCAGGAAGTCGGCCGGGCTCATGAAGCAGGCGCTGATGGAGCGGCTGGCGGTGGTGGAATGGTGCACGGAATGGCCGAGCGTGCGCATCAGCGTCGGGCGATGCAGGATCCAGGCGTGCGACACATATTGCACGAGATCGTGGCCGACGGTCATGCCGATCAGGCCGACGACGAACATGGTCAGCGTGATATGCGCCGGGCCGACGAAGGCGAGGCCAGCCTTTTCCACGAGAAACATGGCCGGCAGCAGGAGAAAGACCTGATTGGCGAGCACGCGCGGCAGGACCTGCGCGTAAGTCCATGAATCGACAGGGCGCACCTTGTAGTCGGCGAGCCGGCCGGCGCGGTCGAGCCATTCGAACCAGAGGCCGAAACCGTGATAGGCGACCATCTGCACGATCCAGATCAGGACCGAGAGCGGCAGCCAGGCGGGAAGATCTTGGGCTGTCATGAAGGGTCTTCTGGCGCAGCGCGCCGCCTTGCGCAAGCGATATGGATCAAAGCTGCCGGGCCGCCCCGTCACAGGCCGGCGATGCGGCGCGCCCCGTCGATATCCTGCAGAAAAATGCGCCATTCCGCCTTTTTTGCGTCCCGATCGGGCAGGCGCAGCAGATAGGAGGGATGGACGGTCGCCCGCATCGCGCCGAGGCCCGGCAGATCCAGCGTCCGCCCGCGCACGTCGCGCAGCGCCGTCGCGCGGCCGACCAGCGCGGTGGCGGCCGTGGCGCCGAGCGCGACGATCAGGCGCGGGCGAACGAGCTGGATTTCCCGGATCAGCCAGGCGTTGCAGGCGGCGATCTCGCGCGCGCCGGGCTTCTTGTGGATGCGCTTCTTGCCGCGCGGCTCGAATTTGAAATGCTTGACGGCGTTGGAGACGAACACCGTTTCGCGTTCGATCCCGAGGCGCTCCAGCGCGGCGTCGAAGACCTTTCCGGCGGGACCCACGAACGGGCGGCCCTGAATGTCTTCCTCATCGCCCGGCTGCTCGCCGACGAACATGAGTTTTGCGCCCGCAGGCCCCTCCCCGGGCACGGCCTGGGTGGCGCGAAGGCAGAGATCGCAGTCTGTGCAGGTCTTGATGGAGGCGGCGAGCGCGGCGAGATCGCCCGCCTCGGCGGCGGCGCCGGCGGCCTCGCTGGCGGCCGGCCTGTAGGTCGACGTGCGGCGCGGGCTGGATGGGGCGGCGGCGAGCATGGCGGCGGCGCGCGCGGGCGCGGCGCGCGTCAGCGGGGCGATGAGGTCGGCTTCGGGCATGTTGCGCCAATATTTGCGAGGCATTTCGCGGATCATCGCCTTCAGGTTCAATCGCGCGGGATTGAAGATCGCGCCGTAATAGGCGCGCCACATCTCCTCCAACGCGTCGCTGGACGGCGCGTTCCGGCTGTCGGCGCCGGGGTCCAGCGAGAGTTTTGCGCCGTCCCAGCGGGCGCAGGCGCGCGGCGTGAGGATCGACCAGCGCATGCCGGCGAAGCGGCGCACGAAAAAAGGCGCGGTCGCCGCCACGATATGATGGTCGGGCTCGAACCAGGCGACGAATTCCTCAGCGCCGTCCCCGGCTTCGATGCGGCAGAAGCGGACGAAGGCCGTCATCTTGTGCATGTCGCGCCGGACGCTGCGCGCCAGCGCATCGAGACGGGCGACATCCGGATCGGAGACGATCGCCATCAGACGCGGTTGCGTGTGCAGGCGCCAGAGCAGGCGATAGCAGAGGTCGTGGCGGTCGATGTCGCTGTGCAGCAGCGCGCGGCGGGCGAGTTGCGTGAAGGCGTCGGGCGGCGCGAACACGGACGCCATCGGCGTGAGCGCGGGTTGCGCGTCTTCGGCACAGAAGAGATCGCCCGTCGCCGTGGGCTCGTCGCCGACCCGCCAGACGATCGTCTCGGGCGCCGCGCCTTGCGCCAGCAGCGCGGCGGCGCACCCGAAGAATTCATCGATTTCCGCCGGGCCGGACAGCGCGACGCGCCGGAGAGAAAGGGACGGCGCGTTCATGCGGCGAAGAGATCGAGCTGCTTCGCCTTCTCCCGCGGCTTCAACGTCGCGGGATCGAGCGCGCCCGCCGGGCGCCAGTCGGCGGCCACGACGAACGGCCGGATCTTGCGCGCCGAACGCGTGAGGCGGTCGAGATCGACGAGACGGATCGCGGCATGGCGGCGCGCGGATATGATGCGATCGACCGCGCGCACGCCGAGACCCGGCACGCGCAACAACATTTCGCGCGGCGCGCGATTGACGTCGAGCGGGAATATATCGGGATGGGCGAGCGCCCAGGCGAGCTTCGGATCGACCGCCTGATCGAGCATGCCGCCCGCCATTCCCGACGCGACCTCGTCGAGCGAGAAATCATAGAAGCGCAGCAGCCAGTCGGCCTGATAGAGGCGATGCTCGCGCACCAGCGGCGCGGCGGCGCTCGGCAGCGCGGCGGAGGAATCGGGGATCGGCGAGAAGGCGGAATAATAGACGCGTTTCAGGCCATAACTCGCATAGAGCGCCGCGCTGGAAGCCAGAATGTCGACGTCGCTCGACCTGTCCGCGCCAACGATCATCTGCGTCGACTGGCCGGCCGGCGCGAAGACGGGCGCCGAACGAAATTTCTCGCGCTCCTCGCGCGCCTCCTCGATGCGCAGCCGCCGACCCGCCATCGAGCGGCGGATGGCTTGCATGCGCTTTTGCGGCGCGAGTTTTTCGAGGCTCGGCTGCGTCGGCAGCTCCACGTTGATCGAGAGACGGTCGGCGTGACGGCCGGCTTCCGCGATCAGGGCGGGATCGGCGTCGGGGATGGCTTTCAGATGGATGTAGCCGCGAAAATCGTGCTCTTCGCGCAAGGCGCGCGCGACGCGGGCAAGCGTCTCCATCGTGTGATCCGGCGAGCCGATTATGCCGGAGGACAGAAACAGGCCCTCGATGTAGTTGCGCTTGTAGAAATCGAGGGTCAGCGCGACGATTTCCCCTGCCGTGAAGCGGGCGCGCGGCACGTTCGACGACACGCGATTGACGCAATAGACGCAGTCGAACATGCAGAAATTCGTCATCAGGATTTTCAGCAGCGAGATGCAGCGTCCGTCCGGCGCATAGGCGTGGCATATCCCTGAGCCGGTGACGGAACCGACGCCCTTGCCGCCGAGCGAGTCGCGTTTCCTGCCGCCGGAAGAGGCGCAGGAGGCGTCGTATTTGGCGGCGTCGGCGAGAATGGTCAGCTTTTCGGCGATGGTGAGTTTCGCCATGGCGGCCTCCGAAATTGTTCCCCATTTGTTCTAGAACAAATTCCGGTTTCGGCAAGGCCTCGCGCCGCCGCGAAATCGGGGCTATGAGCGGGCGACGGAGGAAACGAACGTGAGCCAGACCGCACTCGAAACCAACGCCCGCACCCTGATCGCTCTGCGCGCGGCGCAGGGGAAAGCCGAC
>DAIRCS010000007.1:42615-56398 GCA_036796555.1 Rhodoblastus sp.
CCCCGCCCGCCGATCTCGCCGACGCCTATGCGCTGCAATTCGAGGCCGAGCGCATTCTGGTCGCGGAGAAGGGTTTTGCGCCGATCGGCTGGAAGATCGGCGCGACCAATGCGGGCGCGCGCGCGAACTTCAAGCTGGACGATCAGTTCCTCGGCCGCCTCTACCGCCAGATGACGGTTGCCTCGCCCGCGCAACTGCCGTCGCGGCCGGGCCTCTATCGCGCCTACGAGGCGGAATTCGTGCTGGAGCTCGGCGCCGATCTCGACGCGACGAAAGGCGCGATCGACGCCGCCGCGGTGCGCGCCGCGACGAAGCGCGTTGGCTGCGCCATCGAGATCGTCGGCGGCTATACGCCAATGGCCGCTCCGCACGGGGCGCATTCGCTGATCGCGGATTTCGCGGGATGCGTGAACTGGGTGCAAGGGCCGATGACGACGAATTTCACCGGGCTCGACCTCGACGCGGCGGCCGTGACCTTCTCGCTCGACGGCGAGACGAAAGCGCAGGGCAAGGGCGCCAATGTCGATGGCGGCCCCTTCGGCGCGACGGCATGGCTCGCCAATGCGCTGGGCAGGCTCGGGCGTTCGCTGAAGGCGGGCGACCTGATCACGACCGGCACCGCCATACCGCCCTGCCCCTTCACTGGCGACGGCAAGCGGGCGATTGCGGATTTCGGCGCGCTCGGCAAGGTGGAAGTCACGATCGGGTGAACCGCTAGCCCGCAGCCCAAGCCTCGGCTAGCCTCCCGGTCAAGGCGCGCTGACGCCGTCGAACGGGAGGTTGCGATGGACAATTACGTTCTGGTTCACGGCGCCTGGCACACGGGCGCGGAGATGGAGGCGACCGCCGCCAGTCTGCGCGCGCAGGGGCACATCGTCCACTGCCCGACAGTGGCCGGCAACAGGCCCGGCGACGACCGCAGCAAGATCGGTCTCGCCGACGCCATCGCCTCGGTCGTCGATTATCTCGCCGCGCATCACCTGAAGGACGTGCGCCTCGTCGGCCACAGCTATGGCGGCATGGTGATCTCGGGCGTCGCGCAGCAGGCGCCCGAGCGCATCAGGCGTCTCGTCTACGTCAACGCCTTCGTGCCACTGCCCGGCGAGAGCCTGAACGATATGGCGCCCCCACATTACATCGGCATGTTCGACGCCATCGCCGGCGCCAACAACAACGCCGTGACGCTGCCGTTCGAGATCTGGCGCGAGGCCTTCATCAACGACGCGGACATCGGGCTGGCGAAGGCGGCCTACGACAAGCTCAATCCGCATCCCTACGCCACCTTCACCGACAAGATCGCGCTGAAGCAGCCGATGGCCGAACTGATGGTCGGCAAGTCCTACGTCAATTGCCAGCAGGACACGGCCATGCCGCACAGCCATCCCTGGCATCCGCGCCTGTCGGAACGGCTCGGCCTGTTCCGCCTGGTCGAATGTCCCGGCAGCCACGAATTGTGGTTCAGCGATCCCGCCGCGATGGCGCGCGCAATCGAAATGGCGGGGCGCGACTGAGCGTCGCTCAGTCGGCGACGGCGATCGCCTCGATCTCGATCAGCCAGCCCGGCGCCGCCAGCGCCTGGACGCCAACGAGCGTGCTCGCCGGCGGCTTGCCCTCGGGAAAATGCGGGGAACGCGCGGCCGCTATGACCGGCCGCATCTCCGGCGTATAGCCGACGACATAGGTCGTGATCTTCACGACGTCGGCGAACGTCGCGCCGGCCGCTGCGAGCGCGGCCCCGAGATTGCGCATGACCTGCGCCGTCTGCGCGCCGAGGTCGTCCCCGCCGACCAGCGCGCCGTTTGCGTCCAGCGCCACCTGTCCCGAAATGTAGATCGTGCGCGCGCCCGAAGCGACGACCGCGTGCGAGTAGGCCGGATTGTTCTGAAGCCCCTGCGGGCGAAGATGGTCGATCTTGCTCATGGATATTTCCTCTTCGCGTCGCGGCTTCACTTCGTCCCATACATGCGATCGCCGGCGTCGCCCAGCCCCGGCACGATATAGCCGTGATCGTTGAGGTGGCTGTCGATGGCGGCCGTCCAGATTTCGACATCGGGATGTTCGCCGCGCAATTTCGCGACGCCTTCCGGCGCGGCGAGCAGGCAGACAAAGCGAATATCCTTCGCGCCGCGCTCCTTGATGCGCTCGATGGCGGCGATCGCGGAATTGGCGGTCGCCAGCATCGGGTCCATCACGATCACGAGACGCTCGGCGATATCGTGCGGCGCCTTGAAGTAATATTCGACGGCGACCAGCGTGTGCGGATCGCGATAGAGACCGATATGCGCGACGCGCGCCGACGGCACCAGCTCCAGCATGCCGTCGAGAAAGCCGACGCCGGCGCGCAGGATGGGCGCGAAGACGAGTTTCTTGCCGGCGAGCACGGGCGCTTTCATCTTCGTCAGCGGCGTTTCGATCTCGACTTCCTCAAGCGGCAGATCGCGCGTGACCTCGTAGGCGAGCAGCATGCCGATCTCGTTGAGCAACTGCCGGAAGCCCTTGGTCGAGCGCCCATGCTCGCGCATCAGCGTCAGCTTGTGCTGCACGAGCGGGTGGCCGATCACATGCACGCCGTTCATTCGCTGCTCCCGTTTGCCCCTTCCCCGGCCCTTCTCCGCTTCGCGGGAGAAGGAGGAGATGCGTGGCGTCATGCGGACTTCGCGTTCACGGACGCCTGCCATCCCCTCTCCCGCGAAGCGGGGGAGGCGGGGGCTGCGCCGCGTCACGAAACTCTAGAACACCGTCCCATCGCTGACGATATCCAGCGGCGGCGAACCGTCCGCGCGTTTTTGCGCGGCGATGCGGCGGCCGGCGGCCCAGGTGCCGCCTTCCAGCACCTTCGCCAGCGGCAATTGTTCGGCGCTCATGGCCAGCCGCTTGCGGATCAGCGCGGCGGTCTCGTCGAGCAGCGCGACCGTCAGCGCGCGCCATTCGACGATGAAGAGGGAATCGACCGTCTGCGGCGCCCGCGCTTCGTCAGCGTTCTTCGGGACGAGCGCCCCGAAATCCACGAACAAACCGCCGTTGCGATATTCCGGCAGGCCGGTGAGGCCATCGATCTCGGTCACTTCGACGCCCGCCGTCTGCAACGGCTCGATCAGCGAATAGGAGAGCCATTGTGAGAGCTTATGGAACGGAACGATCCCGTCCGTCGCGTCGGCGGCGCGGATTTGCGGATGGCGCCAGGCGTCGCCGAGCGGAACGCCGGCGAGCGTCAGGCGCGACGGCCAGACCGGGCCGAGGTGGGTCAGGACGGCGGCGAGGATGGATTCGGCGGGCAGTGTCGGCTGGGACGAGCCTTCTCCCTCCCCCTTGCGGGGAGGGCCGGGGTGGGGATAGCCGCGGGCGAACTCTCGCGAGAGTGAACCCAGTCCTACCCCCACCCCTGCCCCTCCCCGCAAGGGGGAGGGGGGCGCAGCGGAGCGGATCGCGTCTTTCGACAACCAATCGAACAACCCGCCCGGCCGCGCCTCGCCGTCTCGCGCGAAAACGCCGGGCGCCGCCAGGCAGGCGCGGCCGAGGCGGTTGAGCAGCGCGACGCGGCCGGGCAGGCCGACGAGCGGATTGCCGACGCCCGCCTGAAAGCCCGCGGCGAGTTCGGCTTCGCTCAGCGCGGCCAGCCGTGTCGCGTCGGCGCGCAGCGGATCGCCCGTGCGGGCGGAGAAGAGGCCGGCCGCGAACATCTCGAGGCTGGCGATCGCGAGCCCCTCGGAGCGAGACGAAATCGTTCCGTCCGCCTCGCGATAACGCCAGCGCGCGCCGGCCCCGGCGTCGAGCAGCACGCTGACGATGGCCAGGTCGAATTCGGCGCGGGCGCGGGCGGCGGCGTCCTTCCAGGCCGCACGCCGCGCGATCGCGCTCCAGCGGTCCTTGCCGCCGGCTGAAAAATGCCGCCAGCGCGCATGGAAGGGAATGTCAAGATCGGGATAGTTTTGCCGTATCGCGGCCAAGGTGAAGTCCGCGATCTCGGGCAGCCTCGCGCGGTCGAGGCGCCAGTGCGCGAGCCGGTCCGCTTCGCACAGGCGCAGCATTTCGCGCGCACGCTGGCGCACGGCGCCCGCCGACAGCAGCGCGCGGGCGGCGCTTTCGTCGTCGCACATCAATATTTTTCCAGCGGCCGGCCGCTCGTGCGCGACAGATCCTCCGCGCTCGGCGCGCCCTCCGGCGCGTAATAGCCGGCGGCCTTCTTCGCCTCCATTTCGACGGATGCGTCCTGCGGGATGAGACCGTCGGGGATCGGCACGCGCTCGCCGATCTCGATGCCGGCCTGCACCAGCGAATCATATTTCATGTTGCTCATCGACACGAGACGGTCGATGCGCGAGACGCCGAGCCAGTGCAGCACGTCGGGCATGAGTTCCTGGAAGCGCGCATCCTGCACGCCGGCGACGCATTCGGTGCGCGTGAAATAATTGGCCGCAGTGTCGCCGCCCTCCTGCCGCTTGCGCGCATTGTAGACGAGGAATTTCGTGACCTCGCCGAGCGCCCGGCCTTCCTTGCGGTTGTAGACGATGAGGCCGGCGCCGCCCTGCTGCGCCTCGCGCACGCATTCCTCGATGCCATGCGCGAGATAGGGCCGGCAGGTGCAGATGTCGGAGCCGAACACATCCGAGCCGTTGCATTCGTCGTGCACGCGGCAGGCAAGCTTGTATTTGCGGCTTCCGAGCCGCGCGGGATCGCCGAAGACATAGGCCGTCGCGCCGCCGATCGGCGGCAGGAACACATGCATGTCGGGCCTTGTGACGAGCTCGGGATACATGCCGCCGGTCTGCTCGAACAGGGTGCGGCGCAGCGCGGTCTCCTCGACGCCGAAACGCGCGGCGACGCCCGGCAGATGCCAGACCGGCTCGATGGCGATCTTGGCCACGGCGATATCGCCCGTCGGCTTCAGCACCTCGCCATCGGCCTCGAGCCTGCCCGCCCGCATGGCGTCCGCGATCTCCGGCAGCGTGATGCGCGCGCGCGTGACCGCGATGGTGGGGCGGACGTCGAGCCCCTCCGCTATCTGCCTGGCGAAGACCTCCTGCGCGATATGGCCGAAGGGGTCGAGCGAGACGATCCTGGCCGGATCGAACCATTGCGGATGCGGGCCGATCTTCACGGCCGGATGGGTGTTGGTGAGATCCGGCCGCGCCAGGGGGTTCATCGCGCCGGACGTGACGGCAAGCGCCCGGTAGACCCCGTAGGCGCCGCCATGCGCGCCGATGGCGTTGCGGTCGGCCGGGCGCGTCACCGTCGCCACGATCGGTCCGCGTTCGGCGGGATCCCGCGCGCCCCAGACGATGGGCCAGCGGGCCGCCGCGCCCGGTTCGGGATGCGAGGTCAGGCGGATATGGCCCGACATGTTCGGTTTGCTCATCGGCCCTCCCCGCGCCATCGAAATGCGTTGCAGCGGAGCAACAGTCGCGCGGAGAAAAAATACGCCGCCCGGCTTAACGAAGCTAAATTCTATTATCGAATAAATTCTTTCTCATGTCGTGAACCTCCCGTTTACGAGGCGACAGTTGAATGAACCCGGCCGCAAATGCGCCCCGCGACAGGGGCGGGCCGGGGGAATTTGACGATCATGAGGGTGCTCGACCTCAAGTCCTGGTTCTTTTGGTGCGCGCTCGCCGGCTTCGGCGTCGTGCTGCCGCTGATGCTCTCGAACAACCCGGATCTCGTCCTGGTCGTCCGGTTGCTCAGGGGGCTCGGCGCGGCCGCTTTCGTCATCGCGCTCGTCGGGCTCATCCGTTCCACCGGCGAGGCCGTTGCGCCCAGCGACGCCGCCTACGAACCGCCGCCGCCCGCGCCGCGCACGCTCTCCGGCAATCCGCTGGCGATCGACGCCGGCGCCAAGCCGCTGGCCGAGCGCATCGACGACGCCATCGAGGCCTGCAGCGCATACGACTGCACGGTCGGCGTCATCTACTACAATTTCGACTCCTACCGCGAGATCGCCCGGACGCAGGGCGTCGCGGCGGCCGAGGCGGCGATGGATTTCGTCGCCAACATGCTGCAGATCGTGCTGCGCGACTCCGACCGTATCGAACGTCTGGGCCGCGGACGATTCGCCGTTTGCGTCGTGCTGCTCAAGGAGCGCGAGGCCCTGCTGAACGTCGAGCGCCGCGTCAAGCGCGCCATACGCAACATGCGCCTGGAAGCGCTGCGCGGCGAGGCGATCGCACATGATGAAGGCACGGCGATCTATCCGATCCAGGGCGCAGACGGCGCGGCGCTGATCGCGCGCGCGCAGGCCGAATGCGACGCCGCGCATGGGCGCAGGCTTCGCGACATCGCGCGCATCCGCAAGACGGAATCAAGCCGCGTGCGCGCAGCCTAAGCCATTTCTTCATCGACGCGCGGCAAGGCGAACGCCTCGCCCTTCGCGACCCGGCGCAGGCCGAGATGCCGCGCGATCGTCTGGCCGATGTCCGCAAAACTCTTCCGCCGCCCGACATCCGCGCCGCCGCGCCCCGCGACGAGACCGACGATGGGCGCGTTCTCGCGGGTGTGATCCGTGCCGCGCCAGGTCGGGTCATTGCCGTGATCGGCGGAGATCAGGAGCATGTCGTTTTCGCGCAGCGTCGCGAGGATCGCAGGCAGGCGCGCGTCGAAGGCCTCGAGCGCCGCCGCGTAGCCCGCGACGTCGCGGCGATGGCCGTGATCGGTGTCGAAATCCACGAGATTGACCAGCGCCAGACCGCCGTCGGGAATACCGGGCCATTCGGCGATCAGCGCATCGACGAGCGCGTTGTTGTCGGCGCCCTTGATCTCGCGCCCCGTGGCGCGATGGCGAAAGATGTCGCCGATCTTGCCGAGCGACAGGACGGCGCGGCCGGCCTCCGCCGCGCGGTCGAGGAGATTGTCGGGCGGCGAGGGAATCGCGAAATCCTTGCGGTTGGACGTGCGCTTGAAATCAGCGCGGCTCGTTCCGACGAAAGGCCGCGCGATCACGCGCCCGACATTCCACCGGTCCGCGATCTCGCGGGCGATGCGGCAGGTTTCATAGAGCCGCTCGAGGCCGAAGACCTGCTCATGCGCGGCGATCTGCAGGACGGAATCGACCGACGTGTAGACGATCGGCTTGCCCGTCCGCAGGTGCTCCTCGCCCAGTTCCTCGATGATCGCCACGCCCGGCGCATGGCGGTCGCCGAGAATGCCCGGCAATCCGGCGCGGCGCAGGAGGTCCGCGACGAGGTCCGGCGGAAAGCAGGGGCGCGTATCGGGAAAATAGCCGAGCCTGTGGGACAAAGGCGCGCCGGCCATTTCCCAATGGCCGGACGGCGTGTCCTTGCCGAAGGAGGTTTCCTGGGCGCAGCCGTGGATGGCGTGCGGCGCGACGTGGCGCGTGAGGCCCGGCGGCAATCTGCCGGTCGACGTTTCGCAGGCGAGGCCGAGCCCCAACGCATCGAGATTGGGAACGCGCAGGGGTCCTGCGCGCAATCCCGCGCGATCGGCCTCGCCGCGCGCGCAGGCTTGCGCGATATGGCCGAGCGTATCGGCGCCTTCGTCGCCGAAATCGACGGCGTCGGGCGCGCCGCCGCAGCCGAGCGAATCCAGAATGAGCAGAATGGCGCGCGCCATTATTGCGCGACCGCCTTGTCCGCTCCGACGGCCTCGATGCGGAAGGCCGCGGCGAAGAGCGCGCGCGTATAGTCCGATTGCGGCGCGGCGAAAACCTCGGCCGCCGGGCCCTGCTCGACGACCTGCCCGTGCCGCATGACGATGAGGTCGGTGGCGAGCGCCTTCACCACCTTGAGATCGTGGCTGATGAACATGTAGCCGAGGCCGCGCCGGCGCTGCAGGTCGCGGAGGAGATCGACGATCTGCGCCTGCACGGACATGTCGAGCGCCGAAGTCGGCTCGTCGAGCAGGACGAATTTAGGCTCCAGCGCGATGGCGCGCGCGATCGCGATGCGCTGGCGCTGGCCGCCGGAGAATTCGTGCGGATAGCGGTCCATGGCCGCGGGATCGAGGCCCGTGTCGGCGAGCGCGCGCGCGACGATCTCGCGCCGCTCGCGATAGGTCAGGTCCGTCTTCTGGACGGTGAGGCCCTCCTCCACGATCTCGGCCACGGACAGGCGCGGCGAGAGCGAGCCGTAGGGATCCTGGAAGACGATCTGCATGTCGCGGCGCAACGGCCGCATGTCCTTCGCCTTGAAGCCGTCGATGCGCTGGCCCAGAAACGCGATCGGCCCGTCGGAGCGGATGAGGCGCAGCATGGCCAGGCCGAGCGTCGTCTTGCCGGAGCCGGATTCACCGACGACGCCGAGCGTCTGGCCCTCGCGCACCTCGCAGGTGACGCCGTCGACCGCCTTGATATGCCCGACCGTCTTGCGCATGAAGCCGGCGCGGATCGGAAACCAGACGCGCAGATCCTTCGCTTCGATCAACGTCTTCTTCGACAGATCGGCCTTGGGCGGCGCGCCCTTCGGCTCGGCGGCGAGCAGCGCCTGCGTATAGGCGTGCTTGGGCGCGTTGAATATGTCGGCGACGGGGCCCGCCTCGACGATGCGGCCCTTCTGCATGACGCAGACGTCGTCGGCGATCTTGCGGACGATGCCGAGATCATGGGTGATGAACAGCAGCGCCATGTTGCGGCGATGCTGGAGGTCGCGCAGCAGGCTCAATATCTGCGCCTGCACGGTCACGTCGAGCGCGGTGGTCGGCTCGTCGGCGATGAAGAGTTTCGGGCAATTGGCGAGCGCCATGGCGATCATGACGCGCTGGCGCTGGCCGCCGGAGAGCTGGTGCGGATAGGCGCCGAGACGTCCTTCGGGGTCGCGGATGCCGACTTCGGTCAGGCCGTCGATCACGCGCCTGCGCAGGTCGGCCTTCTCGACCGCGCCATGCTGCGTGAGGATTTCGGCGACCTGCTTCTCGATCGTGTGGAGCGGATTGAGCGAGGTCATCGGCTCCTGGAAGACCATGGAGATTTCCGCGCCGCGCACCTCGCGCATGTGTTCTTCAGGCGACTTCAGCAGATCGTCGCCGTCGAAGAAGATTTCGCCGGAGGGATGACGCGCCGACGGCGCGAGCAGGCGCACGATGGACAGCGCGGTGATCGACTTGCCAGAGCCGGATTCGCCGACCAGCGCCAGCGTGCGGCCGGCTTCCAGCTTGAAGGAGACGCGATCGACGACGAGCGTTTCTCTGCCCCCGGAGCCGAAGGCGATCGAGAGATCGCGGACGTCGAGCAAAGGCGCGCTCATCTGAACGCCTTCCTGGGATCGAAGGCGTCGCGCACGGCCTCGCCGATGAAGACCAGCAGCGACAGCATGAAGGCGATGACGATGAAGCCGGTGATGCCGAGCCAGGGCGCGTTGAGGTTCGACTTGCCCTGCAGCAGCAATTCGCCGAGCGACGGCGAGCCGGGCGGCAGTCCGAAGCCCAGGAAGTCGAGCGAGGTGAGCGTCGTGATCGACGAATTGAGCACGAAGGGCAGGAAGGTCAGCGTCGCCACCATGGCGTTGGGCAGGACGTGCTTGACCATGATCTTCGCGTTCGAGAGCCCGAGCGCGCGCGCCGCGTTGACATATTCGAAGTTGCGCGCGCGTAAAAATTCGGCGCGCACGACATGGACGAGCGACACCCAGGAGAACATCAGCAGGATGAACAGCAGGACGAAGAAGCTCGGGGTGATGATCGAGGAGACGATGATCAGCAGATAGAGATGCGGCAGCGACGACCAGATTTCGATGAAGCGCTGGAAGATCAGATCGACGAGCCCGCCGAAATAACCCTGGATCGCGCCGGCGGTCACGCCGATGATGGAGGAGACGACGGCGAGCGTGAGCCCGAACAGGATGGAGATGCGGAAGCCGTAGAGCAGGCGCGCGACGACGTCGCGGCCCTGATCGTCGGTGCCGAGCCAGTTCCATTCGATGCCGGCGCAGCCGCGGTTGGGCTTGTCGGGTCCCGCGGCGCGGGCGCCCGCCTTCTCGCACACCTCCTTCGACAAGGCCCAGGTCGGCGGCGAGGGCGCGGGCGAAGGCAGGTCGAGATTGTGGGTCGAGTAGGAATAGCGGATCGGCGGCCAGACGGCCCAGCCATGCGCGTCGATCTCCTTCTGGATGAAGGGATCGCGATAATCGGTCATCGCCAGGAAGCCGCCGAACTTGTCTTCGGGATAGTCGACGAGAACGGGAAAGAGCAATTCGCCCTTGTAGGAGACGACGATCGGCTTGTCGTTGGCGATGAATTCGGCGAACAGCGAGACGACGAAGAGAACGAGGAATACCCAGAACGAGACATAGCCGCGCTTGTTGCGGCGGAAATTGTCGAGACGGCGGCGGTTGACCGGCGACAGTTTCAGCCAGCCGCGATGTTCGAGCGGCGGCGCGAGCGGCGCGCCGGATGCAGCCTCGAGAACCGCGCGGTCGTTCAATCAGACCTCCCGCGTCTCGAAGTCGATGCGCGGATCGATCCACATATAGGTGATGTCGGACAGCAGGTTCACGACCAGCCCGAGCAGCGCGAAAATGTAGAGGTTGGCGAAGACGACGGGATAGTCGCGATTGACGATGGATTCGAAGGAGAGAAGCCCGAGGCCGTCGAGCGAGAAGATGGTCTCGATCAGAAGCGCGCCGGTGAAGAAGGCGTGGACGAAGGCGCCGGGGAAACCGGACACGACGATCAGCATGGCGTTGCGGAACACATGGCCGTAGAGCACCTGCCGCTCGCTCAGGCCCTTCATCCGCGCGGTCTGGACATATTGCTTCTTGATCTCGTCGAGGAAGGAATTCTTGGTGAGGAAGGTGGACGTCGCGAAAGAGCCGAGCGCCATCGCCGCGATCGGCAGCGTGATGTGCCAGAAGTAATCCTTGATCTTGGCCAGGAGCGAGAGGTCGCCGAAATTCTCCGACGTGAGGCCGCGCAACGGAAAGAGCTGGCCTATGTAGGGAAACGAGCCGCCGGCGAAGAGCACGACGAGCAGGATGGCGAACAGGAAGCTCGGGATGGCGTAGCCGACGATGACGACGGCCGACGTCCAGATGTCGAAACGCGTTCCGTCGCGCACGGCCTTGGCGATACCGAGCGGAATCGAGATCGAATAGGAGAGCAGCGTCATCCAGACGCCGAGCGTGATCGACACCGGCAGCTTCTGCCCGATCAGCGTCAGGACCGGCGTGTCGCGGAAGTAGGAGCGGCCGAAATCGAAGGTCGCATAGTTCTTCAGCATGATCAGGAAACGTTCCCAGGCCGGCTTGTCAAAACCGAACTGCTTTTCCAGCTCCTTGATGAATTTCGGATCGAGCCCCTGCGCGCCGCGGTATTTCGACATGTCGCCGCCCGCGCCCTGGCTGGCGCCGCCCGAGGCGCCGACGTCGCTTCCGCCGCCGCCGAAACGCGAGGTCGCGCCGGCGTCCTGACCCTGCAATTGCGCGATGATGCGCTCGACCGGACCGCCCGGCGCAAATTGCACGACGACGAAGGAGATGAGCATGATCCCGAACAGCGTCGGGATCATCAGGAGGAGGCGTCGCGCGATATAGGCCGCCATCAACGCTGCCCGACGAAGTCGATCTTCTTCGCGCGGGCCTCGTCCCACCACCAGGTGGAAACGATGCCCGGGTTGAATTTGGGCGAGCGCTCCGGCCGGCCGAACACGTCCCAATGCGCGATCCAGTGCGTCGGCTTGTACCAGTGCGGCACCCAGTAGCGGCCGGCGCGCAACACGCGGTCGAGCGCGCGGCAGATGTTCACCAGATCCTCGCGCGTTTGCGCCTGCAGCGCCTGCGCGATCAGCGCGTCGACGACGGGATCGGCGACGCCGCCGATATTGCGCGACCCGCGCGTGTTCGCGGCTTCCGAGCCGAACAGGGCGCGCAATTCCTCGCCCGGCGAATAGGCCATGGAGAGGCGGCGCGTGACGATGTCGAAATCGAAATCCTCGAGCCGGCGCTGGTATTGCGCAGCGTCGACGATGCGCATGCGCGCGTCGATCCCGAGCAGCTTGAGGTTCTTGATGAAGGGCTGCGTGTGCCGTTCGAGCGCGGAGGAGAAATCGAGGAATTCGAGCTCGATCGGCTTGCCGTCCGGCAGCATCAGGCTCATGCCGCTGCGCTTGCAGCCGGCCGCGGTCAGCAGATCGTTGGCGCGCTTCAACAGCGCGCGATCCTGGCCGGATCCGTCGGTCAGCGGGGGAATGAAGGGATAGCCGAAGACCTCGTCGGGAACCTTGCCGCGGAAGGGTTCGAGGATCGCCAGTTCGCGCGGGCCGGGCGGCCCCTTCGCCTTCATGTCGGAATTCTCGAAATAGGATTCCGTGCGCGTATAGGCGCCATACATCAGGTTCTTGTTGGTCCAGATGAAGTCGAAGGCGTAACCGATCGCCTCGCGCACGCGCGGGTCCTTCAGCGCGGGCCGCCGCGTGTTGAAGATCCAGCCCTGGATGCCGGAGATGTTGGCATCCGGAATTTCTTCGCGCACCACCCGCTTCTCGCGGAAGGCGGGGAAGTCGTAGCCCGTCGCCCAGGTGGCGGAGGTGAACTCCTCGTGCACCGTGAAGGCGCCGGCCTTGAAAGCCTCGAAGGCGACGGGGCGGTCGTTGAAATATTCGAAGCGCACCGAATCGAAATTGTTCTGCCCCACGTTCACCGGCAGGTCCTTGCCCCAATAGTCGGGCACGCGATCAAAGGCGATGAAGCGGCCGGCCTCGAACTTGCCGACCTTGTAGGGGCCCGAGGCCAGCGGCGGATCGAGCGTCGGCTCCTCGAACTTGCGCGTGGCGTAATAGGCCGCCGAAAAGATCGGCTGGCGGGCGACGATGAGCTTGAGATCGCGGCTGGCGTTTTCGGCCAGCCTCACAACGACGACGTAATCGCCCTCGGCCGTCGCGCTTTCGACATCGCGCAACGCCTGGCGGATGGTCGGCCGCCCCTTGTCCTTCAGCGTCTGCAGCGAGAAGACGACGTCCTTCGCCGTCATCGGCGAGCCGTCGTGGAAGCGCGCCTCCGGCCGCAGCTCGAAACGCAGGCTGCGCTTGTCCGGCGAGGTGGCGACGGATTTCGCGACCAGCGGATAGAGCGCGTCGCGCTCGTCGAGACTGCCGGTCAGCAGGCTGTCGAAGACGATCTCCACGCCGTCCGGCGCGTCGCCGGCGAGGATGAACGGATTGAGCGAATTGAACGGGCCGTAGGCTTCCTGCGAGACGACGCCGCCCTTGGGCGCGTCGGTGCGGACATAGCCGAACGCCTTGAAATCCGGGGCCTCGGCGAGTTCGCCGAACACGGACATGCCGTGAGAAACCGTCCAGCCGGCCGGCGCGGGCGAAGGCGCGTTGGCCGCGGCGCGGGCGAAGCAGCCGAACGCGCCCGCACAGGAACCGAGGGCGCTCGCGCCGACGACGAAAGCGCGGCGCGTCGGCTTCGTCGGGCCAGTCAGAAAATCCACTCGAGCCTCGTGATCGAACCCTCTCGCCCGGCGTCGGGCCTGGCGCGATGATTCGGCGATTATGTAGGTTTTTCCGGGGCAGGCCACCCCGCAGCCGCCCAAAATGAAAAGAGCCGGGCGAACCCGGCTCCCTTTCTCATTCGGTGCAGCGCAGCATCACTTCTGCGGCGGCGCCGGCTGAGCCTGGCCCTCGGCGGGCTTCGCGCCCTCCGCCGGCTTGGCGGCTTCCGCCGGCTTGGCCTCGGCCTTCGGCAGCGGCTGCGGACTTTCGGACAAGGTGTTGAGGTAGGCGACGATGTCGGCGCGCTTGGCGTCGTCCTTCTCGCCGGCGAAGGCCATCTTGGTGCCGGAAACGTCCTTCTTGGGATCGGCGATGAACTTGTTGAGCTCGTCGAAGCTCCAATCGCCG
>DAIRCS010000008.1:0-55500 GCA_036796555.1 Rhodoblastus sp.
GGCCGAGCACGAAATTCTGCGTGGCCTGCCAGTTGAAGCCGCCGGTGACGCCGCCCGCGAAGCCCGAGGGCTTGCCGAAGAGCTGGTCCGACCCGTTGGTGAACGAACCCCAGCCGTAGCCGGCGTTGAGGCCGAGATAGAAGCCGGTCCATGTGAAGACCGGCGCGGCGGGCGCGTAATCATACCCGCCCGGCGCGCGGCGGCTCGGCAGGTCCGCCGCGGCGGCCGCGCCTGCGGTCGCCAGGCTCGCGAGGGCCACGCCCGCCAGAAGAAATTTTCTCATCGTCCTACTCCGCAACGCAACGTGAACAGCGCATTTGTCATGAACTCTTATGGAAGCATTCAGGTAAACGAACGCTTACCATTTCGCTGTTCATGAATATGGCGACGCGGTGGCGTAAATATTATGCCGATGCTTGAAAGAAAATATCGCGTTACGCTAATCTGCTCTGTGTATTTGGTCCGAATATACGTTCTTGCGCCCGTCTCGGTCATATGCCATGCGGTTTAACAGGCTTAATCAAGCGTTAATCGCGGGTTCGACGCTTGCGGGCGCCTCGCTTATAGGCAGAACCGCCGCCCGGCTATAATGCGGCGAGGGAGAAACCATGCGACGGGACGGAACGGTTCTGGTGACGGGCGCGGCGCGGCGGATCGGCCGGGCCATCGTCGAGCGGCTGGCGCGGGACGGCTACGCGCTCGCGGTTCATTCGAGCGCGCGCTCCATGCCGGAGGCGGAAGCGCTCGTCGCCGGAATCGTGGCGCAGGGCGGGCGGGCGATCGCGCTGGCGGCCGATCTCGCCGATCCCGCCGAAGCGGGCGACCTCGTCGCCGCCGCCGCCCGGCTCGGTCCGCTGGCGCATCTCGTCAACAACGCCTCGATCTTCGAGCCGGATACGGCGGTCGGCTTCGTCAGCGCCGATTTCGACCGCAATATCGCGGTCAACCTGCGCGCGCCGCTGCTGCTGGCGCAGGCCTTCGCCGCCACGCTGCCGGAGGGCGCCGCCGGCTCGATCGTCAATATCGTCGACCAGCGGGTGCTCAGGCCCGACCCGCATTATTTCAGCTATTCGATCTCCAAGGCGGCCCTGCTGCACGCCACCCGCACGATGGCGCAGGCGTTCGCGCCGCGCGTGCGGGTCAACGCCGTCGGTCCCGGCCCGGTTCTGCCGAACGTCAACGAAGGGCAGGAGGCGTTCGATGCGGAAATCGCAGTCGCGCCGTTGCGGCGTGCGGTCGATGTCGCGGAGGTCGCCGACGCCGTCGCCTGGCTGATGGGCGCGCCCGGCGTCACGGGCCAGATGATCGCGGTCGACGCCGGCCAGCATCTGGCGTGGGGATAGCGCCCGCGGGCGTCAGTCCGCGCTTGGCAGCCGGCGGATGGTGAACTCGATCTCGCCGTCCTCGCAGACGCGCCAGAACTCGATTTCCGTCATGTAGGCGGCCTTGGGGTAGAGATCGAACCATTCGCGCGCCTTGGCGCGGGCTTCGGGGCGGGGCAGGCGGAAAGTCTCGCGCCGCCAGGCGCCGCCCTGCCCGACCGGGCGATTGCGGCTGCGGGCGCCGAGCCGGCGCGCCAGATCCCCGGGACCCGATCGCCGCCGAACCAGGGAATCGTCATCCATCGCCATCTCCCGGAGCCCGGAGGAAAGATAGCGCGGCGCAGGGGCGGCCGCGAGTCGAATCCCGGCTGCATGGGCCGGCTGGCGCGAATGTATGAAAAAGCTTATGACACTGCCGCGTTTTGATCGAAATCCTGCCGGACTATCCGCAGGTATGCCATAATGAACCATTGGTCCGCTGGGCGAATTCTCGGATGAAGCAACGCCGCGCCGTCTTCATGGTCGCCGGTCTGGTCGCGATATGCGTCGCGGCCGGCGCAGCCTTGGCGCATCTGGCGCCATGGGAGGCGGGTCGCGCCGCCGTCGCAGTGGAACCGCAGATTGCCGCGCCCACGCCCGCCGAGACGCGCGCCCCCGAACCCGCGCCGATGCAGCTCGCGAGCCTCGGGCCGCCGATCTTCGCGCCGGCGTTGCGGCTGCGCAGCTATCTGCCGGCCTCTCCGCCGCCGGCGGCCTTCGTTGCGCCGGCGGAAACGCCTGTCGTGGAAACGCCTGCCGTCGAAGCCGCCTTGCCGACGGCGGACGTCGGGACCCTCCTGTCGGCGCCGCTGCCGCCCGTGCGTCCGCGCGAATTGTCGGCGCTGCTCGATCCGCCCCTGCCGCCGGTCCGGCCCGGCGACCTCGATGGCCAGGCCGCTGGACAAGCCGGCGGACAAGCGTCCGGGCAAGCGAGCGGACAAGTCGTCGTGGCCTCGCTCGCGCCGGCCGCCGTCGCGCCCGCGCCGGAAACCAAGCCGCCGCTGGTCGAGCCGCAGCCGACGCCCGCGCCCGCGCCGACGATCGTCGAGAAGCCGCCGGTGGCGAACGTTCCCTTCGCCAAGGGCCAGCAAGCCTTCGTCCGCATTTTCAAGAAAGAGGGCGAGCTCGAACTCTGGCTGCGCAAGGGCGACCATTTCGCGCTCTACAAGACCTATCCGGTCTGCAAATGGTCCGGCCATCTCGGCCCGAAGATGCGCGAGGGCGACTACCAGTCGCCGGAGGGCTTCTACTCGGTGTCGGCGCGGCAGCTGCATCCGAAGTCGAAGTATTATCGCGCCTTCAACGTCGGCTTCCCGAACGCGCTGGACAAGCAGCTCGGCTATACCGGCGGCGCGCTGATGGTGCACGGCGATTGCCAGTCGGTCGGCTGTTTCGCCATGACCGACCGTGGCATCGACGAGATCTACAATTACGTCGCAGCCGCCATCGCCAGCGGGCAGAAGGAAGTGCCGGTGCACATCTTCCCGTTCCGCATGACCGACACGCAGCTCGCGCGCGAGACCGGAACGGGCCTGCTCGCCTTCGCCTCCAGCGGGCAGGAGCAATACGCTTCCTTCTGGCGAAACATGAAAGAGGGCTACGACTTCTTCGAGAAGACGGGCGAGCCGCCTGTCGCCTACGCCTGCAACGGGCGCTACGCGTTCAACGCCAGCGCGGCCTGCAAGCGCATCGCCGGCTGGTGAAGGCCGGCCTGTCGGACGCCTGCGGGAAAGCCTCGCCGGGAACGTCCGGCGTCCTATCTGTCTGTTGCTGTTCGAGCGGAGGAACGTGATGGACGCCACTCTCACCCTGCTCAATCTGGCCGGCGCCATCGCCCTGCTCATGTGGGGCGTCTACATGGTGCAGAGCGGCGTGCAGCGCGCGTTCGGCGCGGGGCTGAAGCGGTTTCTGTCGCAGGCGCTGTCGAGCCGGCTGAAGGCGGCCGCCGCGGGCCTCGGCGCGACCGCGCTGATGCAGAGCAGCACGGCGACCGGGCTGATCGTGGCCTCCCTCGCGGCGGCGGGCGTCGTGCCGCTGGCGACGGCGCTCGCGGTCATGCTCGGCGCCAATGTCGGCACGACGCTGATCGTCCAGCTCTTCTCCTTCAACGTGTCGCATATCGCGCCGCTGCCGATCCTCATGGGCGTCGTGATGTTCCGCGCGGGCGGCCGGCGCACGCGCGATCTCGGGCGCGTCGGCATCGGGCTCGGGCTGATGCTGCTGGCGCTGTCGCTCTTGCTCGACGTCATCACGCCCTACGAGGATGCGCCGAGCCTGCGGCTGCTGATGGGCGGCATCGCGACGGACCCGATCGTCGCCTGCCTGTTCGGCGCGCTGGTCGCCTGGGCCGCGCATTCGAGCGTGGCGGTGGTGATGCTGATCGTCTCCTTCGCCGCCAAGGGCGTCCTGCCGCTCGAGGCCGCGTTGGCGCTCACCATCGGCGCCAATCTCGGCTCGGCGCTCAATCCGCTGCTGGAGGCCGGGCGCAGCGACGATCCGGCGAGCCGGCGTCTCGGCGCGGGTAATTTCGCCATCCGGCTGGCCGGCGCCGCGGTCGCCTTGCCCGCGCTCGGCTGGATCGGGCCGCGCCTTGCGGCTGTCGTTCCCGACGCCGGCCGCGCCGTGGCCGATTTCCACACGGCCTTCAATCTCGTTCTGGCGATCGTCTTCCTGCCCGCGCTCGGCCCGGTCGCGCGGCTTGTCGAGAGGCTGTTGCCGCGCCGCCTGGAGCCGGCCCATCCGGGCGATCCCCTCTATCTCGATCCGGCGGCGCGCGACACGCCGTCCATCGCGCTGGGCTGCGCCGCGCGCGAAGCGTTGCGGATGGCCGATCTCCTCGATGCGATGATCGACGAGGGCGCCGAGGCGCTGCGCCGGCGCGACCGCGAGACGATCGCGCGGGTGCGCAAGCAGGACGATGCGCTCGACCGACTCGATGACGCGATCAAGCGCTATATCGCCGATCTCGACCCCGACGGGCTCGCCGACGAGGAACAGGCGCGTCTCGAGGCGATCCTAGCCTTCGCGCTCAATCTTGAAAGCGCGGGCGATGTCGTGGAGCGCGAATTGATGGATTGCGCGACGAAGCTCGCCAAGCGCGGCGTCGCGCTCGACGAGGAGGGGCAGGAGGCCGTCGACGCGCTGCTGGCGGAAGCGCGCGGCAATCTGCGCACCGCCTCGTCGGTCTTCCTGACGTCCGACCTGCGCGCGGCGCGCGCGCTCGCCGCGCAGAAGGCCGCGTTCCGGCGCATGGAATCCGATGCGATCCGCACGCATTTCGACGAGATGCGCGGCAAGAACGCGCGCGATCTGGAAAACAGCGCGCTGCGGCTCGACATTCTGCGCGCGGTCAAGCGGCTCAACGACCAGCTCGTCGCCGGCGCCGCCTATCCGGTGCTGGAGGCGGCCGGCGAACTGATGACGAGCCGGCTTGCGGGCGAGGCCGACGCCGAGGGCTGATGTTTACGCGGCTTGCGCGCGGTCGCGGGCCTGTGTCTCGAGGGCGCGGTCGCCCGCTGTTTTCAGTTCATCGATCCGCGCCATCAGTTCGACCGTCGCCGGCGTGAAGTTCGGGCGCAGCGCCGTGACGAAATGTTCGGCCGCGCGCATGACCGCGCGCGATCGCTGCTCGATGTCTTCCGCTCCGGGCAAGCTCCCGACCGCTTCGCGCAGCGCGGCGCGCAGGCGATAGCAGAAGGTCGGACGCGCATCCCAGTCGGTCTGCGCGACGATGCGCCTGATGTGCGCGATTTCGGTGTGGAAGGCGGCGTGGGAACGCGAGACGCTGAACATGGCGTCGCTATCGCGCGAACAGGCCTAAGATTGCATTACCACTGCGCAAGTATGTCTGCTCAAATTTCGCGCAATGCGATGGCTTCGTCGATGAGACGCGCGATCTCGGCGGGGTCGCGGGGAAAGCCGGCCCGTATCCATTTCGCCTGCAAGGTCTTCAGCATCGCGCCGATGGCGCGGCCTTCCGTCACGCCGCGCTGCTTCAGGTCGTCGCCGGTGACGGGCAGCTTGAGTTCGCGCAAGTCTTCGGCGGCCGCATAGGCCGCGCGCCAGTCCGCATCGTCTGGCGGCGCGCCGGCCTCCGCATGCGCCAGCGCGAGCGCATCCCCCACCGCGTCCGCGCCGTGCAGAAAAACGAGCTCGGCGAGTTCTGTTCCCTGCGGGGGGATCGTGCGGCCGTGCAGCGCTTCCAGCGCATGCGCGGCGTCGTGCAGGCGCCGGCGCTCGGCGTTGGAGAGGCGCAACCGGTCGCGCAGCCGGTCGGCGTCCTCGCGCACGAGGACGGCGAAGGCGCAAAGGCGCAGGACGGGGTCCGCGGGCAGGCCGCGCGCGGCTTCGATCGCGGCGGCGCGCTCGAGCCGCGCGGGCAAGGCGACGCCGGCCAGCGCGAAATCCAGAAGGCCGGCCTGCGCCGCTTCCCGTGCGACTTCCGGCCCGCGCCGCGCCGCCAGCAGCTTCAGCGTTTCCGCGCGGACGCGCTCGGCCGAGAGGCGCTCGAGCCCGGCGCGGCCGCGGATGGCCGCGGCGAGCCCGTCGCGGTCGAGCGGGCCTTCGCCATAGGCGGCGGAGAAGCGGAAGAAGCGCAGCACGCGCAGATAGTCTTCGGCGATGCGCCGGTCCGCGTCGCCGATGAAGCGCACGCGCCGCGCGGCGAGGTCTGCTTCCCCGCCGAGCGGATCGTGCAGGACGCCGTCGCGCGTCAGCGACATGGAATTGATGGTGAAGTCGCGCCGGCGGGCGTCTTCGCCGAAGTCGCGGCCGAAGCGGACTTTCGCGCGGCGTCCGTCGGTCTCGACGTCCTCGCGCAGGCTCGTCACCTCGAACGGGCGGCCGGCGACGACGACCGTGACCGTGCCATGCTCGAAACCGGTGGGGATGCGGCGCAGGCCCGCATCCTTCGCGCGCCGCATGACGATGTCGGGCGTGGCGGTCGTCGCCAGGTCGATATCGGTCGTCGGCAGGCCGATCAGCGCATTGCGCACCGCGCCGCCGACGATGCGCGTCTCCTCGCCCGCGCCGTCGAGCACGGCGAGCGCGCGCGCGACGGCGGGATCGGCCAGAAGGGCTGCGAGCGCGGCGCGGTTCACGTGAAGCGGCTCATTTGAACTGTCCCGGCACGACCCTGCCGTTCTCGACATGGGCCGGCACATAGGCGCCGGTCGGACGTCGCGCCCCGAAGCCGAACCAGAGCATGCCGGCGATGGCGACGGCGAGGCCGGCGATCGTCAGGCTGACGACCGCCGCGCCCGGCCAGTGCGCCGGCTGCAGCGGATGGCGTCCGCGCGCGAGCAGATAGACGACATAAATCACGAAGGGCGCGACGAAGAAGGCGGCCGGTTCGAGCAGCGCGCGCCACATCAGGCGTAGAGCCTCTCATACATGTTGCGCAGGATGCCCGCGGTCACGCCCCAGATATAATGGCTCTCCCAGGGCATGGCGTAGAAATGGCGGATCGCGCCCTTCCATTCGCGCGACTGGCGCTGGTGGTTTTTCGGGTCCATCACGAAAGCGAAGGGCGTCTCGAACGTCTCCGCCACTTCGTCATGATTGACGGCGAGATCGAAGGGCGGGTGGATTTCGGCGACGATCGGCGTGATGCGATAGCCGCTCCCCGAGAGATAGGGATCGAGCGCGGCGAAAGGCTCGATATGCTTTCGCTGAAGACCGATCTCTTCCTGCGCCTCGCGCAGCGCGGCCTGAACCGCGTCCTCGCCCGGATCGATCTTGCCGCCGGGAAAGGCGACCTGGCCGGAGTGCGAGCGCAGATGCGTGGCGCGCTCGGTCAGCAGGACGGTCGTCCCCTGCGGCCGCTCGATCAGGCCGATGAGGACGGCGGCGGGCCGGGCCGCTTCCAGCGCCGCGGCGATCTCCTCGTCGCGCTGGTCGGCGATGGCGTAATCGTCGCCGGGCTGGCGCGGAGGCTTGCGGCCCGGCATGGCGAGCTTTTCGCGGACGAAGGGGATGTGGAAGGGCGGCGCGAAGGCGCGCGAAGCAAGGGTCATCGGCGTGACAATAGGACGGGCGGCGCGGTTTGCGAACTGCCGCCAGCGCCTACCACATCCCCGGCGCGAGCCGCGCGGTCCGGGCGCGCCAGGCCTCGTATTCCGCGCCGAAATGCGCGGCGAGAAAGGCTTCTTCCGCGCGGATGCGGGCGACGAGCGGAACGAGATTGAGCGCGGCGAGGATCAATCCGAGTCCCGAGCGGAACGCGAGCGCCCAGCCGAACGACATGACGAGCAGGCCGAGATAGCTCGGATGGCGGATTGCGCCATAGAGGCCCGTCGTCACGAGCCGATGGCCCGGCTGGATGGCGACGAGGCCGGAAAAGCGCTTGCCGAGGATGAAGACCGGCGCCATGCGCAGCGCGCCGCCGCCGACGAACAGGGCGACGCCGAGCCAGCGCAATCCGTCGCCCCCGAACGTCAGCCAGCCGTATCTGTCGTCGAGCGCCGGAACGAAAGCGCCGGCGAAACCGAGGACGCCGAATGCGGCCAGCACCCAGCGGTTGCCGCGATCCTCCTTCTCGCCGGGGCTGACGTTGCCCTCGGTGAACAGCGCGGCGGCCGCAAGAACGAGCGTATAGGCGAAAAGCGCGACCAGCGGCGGCTTGCCGAACCAGGCGGCCGGCCCGCCTTCGGCCCAGACGGCGAGGCCGAGATAGGCGAGCGTGGAGACGAGGGAAAGAAGCATCATGCCGGGAGTCAGGCGCATCGCATCAGCTCCAGTCGGCGACCTCCGCCGCGCGCGCCATCGGGAAAAACCGGCCGGCGGAGGCCACGCCGAACATGTCCTCGCCATCGACCGTCCGCACCTCGCCCCAGTCCACGAGATCGTAGAACAGCGCGCGCTTGACCAGCGCCTCGAGCTTGTCGCGCACCAGCACATAGGGCTTCAGCCCTTCCGACGCGCCTTCCGCGAAGCGAAGCGGATGGTCGGCGTCGATCTCGACCCAGTCCTCGACATTGGTGCGCAGGCGCAGCACCTGCCCGCGCCCGTCTTCCATCTTCTGCAGCTCCACGCCCAAAAAGGGCGCGTCGTCGACCTGGATGCCGACGCGCTCGACCGGCGTGACCAGCACATAGCGCTCGGGGTCCTTGCGCAGGATGGTCGAGAAAAGCTGCACCAGCGCCGGGCGGCCGATCGGCGTGCCCATGTAGAACCATGTGCCGTCGGCGGCGATGCGCATGTCGATGTCGCCGCAGAATTCGGGATTCCAGAGATGGACGGGCGGCAATTTCCTGCGCTCTCCGCCCGCCGAGCGCGCAGCCGCGGCCAGACCCTCCAGCCCGCCGCCCGCCACCGCCGGTTTACGCTGTTCTTCCGCCATAATCCCGCGCCTATTGGCCGTCACGTTGCATGCGCCATAATCTAGGGGACCGAGGGCGTTTCGGAAACGGACGCGATTCGGGAGCCCTTCCCTCCCCTCTATGGGGCGGGTGGCGAGCGTCAGCGAGCCGGGTGGGGTGGGAGTCTCCCGGCATTGATTGCCCACTCCCACCCCACCCGCTCATCCGCTGCGCGGACGAGCGACCTCCCCATGAAGGGGAGGTAGAGCGCACCGAGGTTCTTGATGTCCGCACCCGAAGCCCTTCCGACCTCGCTCGACGACGCCGTGGCCAGCCAGGCCGAGCGCGCGCTGGACAGGCTCGCCGCCGCCCGCGCCGCGGTGGAGGCCGTGATCTTCGGCCAGGGCGCGGTGGTGGAGGAGGCGCTGGCGACGCTGCTGTCGGGCGGCCACGGGCTGCTCGTCGGCGTGCCGGGCCTCGCCAAGACGAAGCTCGTCGAGACGCTGTCGGTTGTGCTCGGCCTCGACAGCCAGCGCATCCAGTTCACGCCGGACCTCATGCCCTCCGACATTCTCGGCTCCGAGGTGCTGGACGAGACGCCCGACCACAAGCGCACGTTCCGCTTCGTGCAGGGGCCGATCTTCGCGCAGCTTCTGATGGCCGACGAGATCAACCGCGCCTCGCCCCGCACGCAATCGGCGCTGCTGCAGGCGATGCAGGAGAATCACGTGACGGTGGCGGGCCAGCGCTACGACCTGCCGCGCCCCTTCCATGTGCTGGCGACGCAGAACCCGCTGGAGCAGGAAGGCACCTATCCGCTGCCCGAGGCGCAGCTCGACCGCTTTCTCATGCAGATCGACGTCGGCTATCCCGACCGCGACGCCGAACGCCGCATTCTTCTCGACACGACCGGCGATACGCAGACGAAGCCGAAACAGGCGCTGACCGTCGACGATCTCGCGCAGGCGCAGCGTCTCGTGCGCCGCCTGCCGGTCGGCGAGACCGTGCTCGACGCCATTCTCGATCTCGTGCGCGCGGCGCGCCCCGGCGAGGGCGATCCGGCGATCGTGCGGCATGTCGCCTGGGGGCCCGGCCCGCGCGCCGCGCAGGCGCTGATGCTGGCGACGCGCGCCCGCGCGCTGCTCGACGGACGGCTCGCGCCCTCGATCAATGACGTCGTCGCGCTGGCCGAGCCCGTGCTGAAGCATCGCATGGCGCTGACCTTCGCGGCGCGCGCCGATGGTGAGACGATCTCGGGACTGGTGAAGAAACTGACCGCGCGGTTTTCCTGATGGTCGATGCGCGCCTGAGCGATGCGACGCAAGCCGCGCATGCGCCGCGCTGCCGGCAGGTCGCGCTCGATCTGGCGCGGCGGCTGCCGGCGACGCTGGTGGCGGCGAAGGAGATCGCGGCGTCGCTGATGCACGGCGTGCATGGCCGCCGGCGCGCCGGCGTCGGCGAGACCTTCTGGCAGTTCCGGCCGTTCGTTTCGGGCGAGGCGGCGCAGAACATCGACTGGCGGCGTTCGGCGCGCGACGATCGGCTCTACGTGCGCGAGCGCGAATGGGAGGCGGCGCATACGCTGTGGCTGTGGATGGATCTGTCGCCGTCCATGGGTTTCGTCTCCGATCTCGCGCGCGAGCCGAAAGTCGATCGTGCGCTGGCTTTGGGACTTGCGGCGGCCGATCTGCTGGTGCGCGGCGGCGAGCGCGTCGGCCTGCTGGGCCTGTCGCGCGCCTTCGCCACGCGCGACATCGTCGATCGCCTCGGCGAGGTTCTCGCGGTCGAAGCCGGCCGCGACATCGAGCGCGCCGAATTGCCCCCGGCCGTCGCGCTCGGCCCGCGCACGCGCGCGATCCTGATCGGCGATTTCCTGATCGAGCCGAACCTGTTCGCCGAACGCCTGTCCACGATCGCCGCGCGCGGCGCGAGCGGGCACATCGTCATGATCGCCGACCCGGTCGAGGAGACGTTTCCGTTTGCGGGCCATATCGAGTTGATCGATTCCGATTCGCCGGCGACGCTGCGGCTCGGGCGCGCGGAAAGCTGGCGCGCCGATTACGAGCAGCGCCTCGCGCGCCATCGCGCTGCGATTTTCGACATTTCTCGCGCGCACGGCTTTTCCGTGCTCGTCCACCGCACCGACCGCCCGGCGTCCGAAGCGCTGATCGCTCTTCGCGCGCGGCTTGAGGAAGGCGGGCCGCAGGGGTTGCGCGCATGATGGGCGGCCTGTTCTCCTTGCCGCTCGCCTTCGCCGCGCCCTTCGCGCTGCTCGGCCTTTTGAGCCTGCCGGTCATCTGGCTGCTGATCCGCGTGACGCCGCCGCGCCCGCGTCGCCTGCCGTTCCCGCCGCTCAAGATCATTCTCGACAGCGAGCGGCGCGACGAGACGCCGGCGCGCACGCCGTGGTGGCTGCTGCTGTTGCGTCTCGCGGTCGCCGCGCTCGCGTGTCTCGCCTTCGCCGGGCCGATCTGGAATCCTCCGGCGGCCTCGACCGGCGGCGCGGGGCCGCTGCTGATCGTGCTCGACGACGGCTGGGCGGCGGCGCCGACATGGGAGCGACGCACGGCTTTCGCGATCAGCGCGGCGGAATCGGCGGGGCGCCGCGGCGCGCCGGTCGCCATCGCCGCCGTCTCCGACGGCGCGCGCGAAATCACGCCGACGGATTCCGCGCGCGCGACCGACATGCTGCGCGCAAAGCAGCCGCAGCCGATCGAGCCGCCGCGCGCCGCCGCGCTGCAGGCGATCGAAAATTTCGTGGCGCGCAACAAGGATGCGCGCCTGTTGTGGCTGGCCGACGGGCTGGAGCAGGGCGGCGCGCGCGCCTTCGCCGAAAGGCTTTCGGCGCTGTCCGGATCGTCGCTGGAAATCGCGACCGACGCGCACAGGCCGCGCGGTCTCGCGGGTCCGCGCAACGAAGCGCAGGGCCTGACCGTGCGCGTGCTGCGCGCGGGCGCCGGCGCGCCGGACGGGATCGTGCGCGCGCTCGATCTCAAGGGCCTCGCGCTCGCCGAGGCGCCGTTCGCCTTCGGCGTGAACGACGAAACGGAGGCGGCGATCGCGCTGCCCGTGGAATTGCGCAACGAGGTCGCGCGGTTGGAGATTCGCGGCGAGCGTTCGGCCGGCGCCGTCGCGCTGCTCGACGATCGCTGGAAGCGGCGGCGCGTCGGGCTCGTCAGCGGCGCGAGCGCGGATGTCGCGCAGCCCTTGCTGGCGCCCAATTATTACGTTTCGCGCGCGCTCGGGCCCTATGCCGACGTGCGGCAGGCGCGGCCGGGCGCGACCGATCCGATCGGCGCGCTTCTGGACGACGGCGTCGACATGCTCGTCGTCTCCGACATGGCGATCCCGCCCGGCGCGACGCATGACCGCCTGCAGAAATTCGTCGAGGACGGCGGCGCGCTCGTGCGTTTCGCCGGCACGCGGCTCGCCGGCGCCAACGACGACCTGACGCCCGTGCGCCTGCGCCGCACGGGCCGCGTGCTCGGCGGCGCGCTGTCGTGGGAGACGCCGAAGAAGCTCGCCCCCTTCGACGAGAAGAGTCCGTTCTCGGGCCTGCGCATTCCCGACGACGTGACGATCTCGCGGCAGGTTCTCGCCGAACCCGAACCCGGCCTTCCGGCGCGCACCTGGGCGCAGCTCGCCGACCAGACGCCGCTGGTGACCGCCGAGAAGCGCGGCAAGGGCCTGCTCGTTCTCTTCCACATCACCGCCGATACGACCTGGTCAAACCTGCCGATATCAGGGCTCTTCCCGGAAATGCTGCGCAAGGTCGCGACGCTCGCGGGCTCGAACGCCGATGTCGCGCCGGCCGAGCAGGACATCGCCAAAAGCGAACAGACGCAGAAGATCGAAACGCTTGCGCCCCAGCGCATGCTCGACGGTTTCGGCGGCTTTGTTTCGCCGCCCGCGACCGCGCGCGCGATCCGCGCCGATTTCCAGGGGCCGCCCAGCCTCGATCATCCGCCGGGCTTCTATGGGCCGGCGGATTCGACCGTCGCCGTCAATGCGCTCGAACCGGAAGCGAAACTCGCCGCGGCGGATTTTTCGGGCGTTGCGGCGCGCCATGTCGAACTTGCGCAGGCGCAGGCCATCGATCTGCGCGCCCCGTTGATGGCGGCGGCTTTCCTGCTGCTTCTCGCCGATGCGCTGGCCTCGCTGTGGCTGTCGGGCGGCCTGCCGCGCCTTGGCGCGCGGCGGGCGACCGCGGCGCTGCTTCTCGTCGGCCTGCTTGCGCCCGCGATGATCGACAGCGCGCCGCGCTTCGTTTCGGCCGCGCAGGCGCAACCGCAGAAGCCGCCGGCGAAGGCGCCGACCAAGCGCGACATCGACGCCGCGCTGTCGACGCGGCTCGCCTATGTGGCGACCGGCGACGCGCGCGTGGACGAAACGAGCCGCGCGGGCCTTGTGTCGCTCAGCCAGACGCTGGCGCAGCGCACGGCGCTGACGCCGGGCGATCCCGTCGGCGTCGATCCCGCGCGCGACGAACTCGCCTTCTATCCGTTGATCTACTGGCCCGTCGTCGCCACGCGGCCGCAGCCCTCGCCGCTCGCGACGCAGAAGATCGCCGCCTACATGAAGCAGGGGGGCACGATCGTGTTCGATACGCGCGACGCGCTGACCGCGCGCGCCGGCGCGACGACGCCCGAGGGCGAGTGGCTGCGCAAGATGCTGGAAGGCGTCGACGTGCCGGAACTGGAGCTGGCGCCGCGCGACCACGTCATCACCAAGACGTTTTATCTCATCGACAATTTCGTCGGCCGCACGGCCAACGGCCAGACCTGGATCGAGGCGCTGCCGCCCGAGCCGCCCAACGGCGAGGCGCGGCCGGCGCGCGCGGGCGACAGCGTCTCGCCGATCGTCATCGTGTCGAACGATCTCGCGGCGGGCTGGGCGGGCGACCGCTACGGCGAGCCGCTCTATCCGCTCACGCCCGGCGGCCCGCGCCAGCGCGAGATGGCTTTGCGCGGCGGCGTCAATCTCGTGATGTATACGCTGACCGGCAATTACAAGGCCGACCAGGTGCATGTACGCGATCTGCTGAACAGGCTGGGGCATTGATGGCATGAACGCCTACAGCCTCGCCTTTACGCCGCTTGTCGCGCCCTGGTTGCTGATCGCGCTCGGCGTCTGCGGCGCGATCGTCGTCGCGCTCGCGCTCCACGCGCGCAGGCCCGGCGCGTGGCTGCGCGCGCTCGGCCTCGCGCTCATGCTGCTGGCGCTCGGCGACCCCTCCTTCGTGCGTGAGGATCGCGAACCGCTGAAGGACACGGTCGCTCTCGTGCTCGATTCGAGCGGCAGCCAGTCGATCGCCGAGCGGCCGAAGCAGCTCGCCGCCGCGCGCGAAGAACTCGAGAAACGTTTCGGCGCGCTCGGCAATGTCGATCTGCGCGTGATCGAGAGCGGGCGCAGCGAGGCCGAGGCCGACGGCACGAAACTCTTTTCCGCATTGAACGCGGGTCTCGCCGACGTGCCGATGGAGCGGCTCGGCGCGGTCGTGATGGTGACGGACGGCGTCGTGCACGACGTTCCCGACAGCGTGCAGAAGCTCGGCTTCAAGACGCCCCTGCATGTGCTGGTGACGGGCCACGAGGGCGAACGCGACCGGCGCATCGAGCTGGTCGAGACGCCGCGCTTCGGCATCGTCGGCAAGACGCTGACGCTGGAGGCGCGCGTGATCGACGCGGGCGGCGGCCGCGATCCCGTGACACTGCGCGTGCGCCGCGACGGCGAGGAGATCGCGCGCGTGCGCGGCGTTCCCGACGAGACGTTGCAGATCCCGGTCGTGATCGAGCACGGCGGCCCCAATGTCGTGGAGCTGGAGGTCGACACGGTTCCCGGCGAGCTGACCGCGATCAACAACAAGGCGGTCGTCACCGTCGACGGCGTGCGCGACAAGCTGAAGGTGCTGCTGGTCTCCGGCGAGCCGCACAACGGCGAGCGCATGTGGCGCAACCTGCTGCGCTCCGACGCCAATGTCGAGCTCGTGCATTTCACCATCCTGCGTCCGCCGGAAAAGCAGGACGGCACGCCGATCAACGAGCTCTCGCTCATCGCCTTTCCGACCGCCGATCTGTTCGGGCGGAAGATCAAGGATTTCGACCTGATCATCTTCGACCGCTATTCGAACCAGAGCGTGCTGCCGTCGATCTATCTCGACAATATCGTGCGCTACGTGAACGAGGGCGGCGCGATGCTGATCGCGGCGGGGCCGGATTTCGCGACCGCGGAAGGCATATTCTTCTCGCCGCTCGGCCGCATCGCGCCGGCCAGGCCCACCGGCGATCTCGTCGAGCGCGCTTTTCGCGCACGAGTCTCGGAGGCTGGAAAGAAGCATCCGGTCACGCGCGGCCTGCCGGGCGCCGACGCCGAGCCGCCGCGCTGGAGCGACTGGTTCCGGCAGGTGAACGTGACGGCGACGCGCGGGCAGAGCGTGCTGACGGGCGCGAACGACAAGCCGCTGCTGGTGCTGTCGCGCGAAGGCAAGGGCCGCGTCGCGGAATTGCTGACCGACCAGATGTGGCTGTGGGCGCGCGGCTACGACGGCGGCGGCCCCTATCTCGAAATCCTGCGCCGCCTCGCGCACTGGCTGATGAAAGAGCCGGACCTCGAAGAAGAAATTCTTCGCGCCAGCGCGCACGGCCGGCAATTGCAGATCGAGCGGCAGACCCTGCAGGATCGCATCGAGCCGGTGACGGTCACCGCGCCGTCCGGCGCGCGCGCGCAGGCGACGCTCGCGCCGGTCGAGCCCGGCCTCGCGCGCGCGACCACCGAGGCGCGCGAGCTCGGCCTCTACAAGCTGACCGAGGGCGACCTGACCGCGCTGGTCAATGTCGGGCCGGCCAACCCTCGCGAATTTCAGGACGTGATCTCGACGCAGGACCGGCTGCGCGACATCGCGCAGGCGAGCGGCGGCACCATCCGGCGCATTGCGGCGAACGAGGGCCGCGACGCCTCGGGCGCGCTCGCGCTGCCGCGCGTCGCCTCCGTCGGGCCGGGCTCGACGGCCGGCGGCGCCGACTGGATCGGCGTGCGGCGCACGGATTCCCATGTCGTGCGCGGCGTCGGCGTTTCGCCGCTGGCGCTGGGGCTTGCGGGGCTCGCGGTTCTGCTCGCCGCGTTCGTCGCGGCGTGGCTGGCGGAGGGGCGGCGCAGGGCGTGACGCCGCCTACGCCCCGCGATCGAGCAGCCGTTTGAAATCGGCCCGGGCGCGCTGCGCCTCGGCCCTGGCCGCCGCCGAAGCGTCGCCCATGCCGAAATAGCCGTGGATGAGGCCTGGCCCATGATGGCGCGTCGTCTCGACGCCGGCGGCTTCGAGCGCGTCGGCATAGGCCTGGCCCTCGTCGCGCAGCGGATCGTACCAGGCGGTGCAGACGACCGCCGGCGCGAGGCCGACGAGATTTTTCGCGCGCAGCGGGGACACGCGCCAGTCGTCGCCGGTTGCGTCCGCGCCGAGATAATGGCGCGCGAACCAGGCCATTGTCGCGCGCGAGAGGAAATAGCCCGACGCGTTCTCCTGCCGCGAAGGGTAGCGCGCGTTCTCAGCGGCGTCGGCGTAGAGGCCGGTCACGTCGGCGACGGGATAGACGAGCAATTGTCCCGCGAGCCCGAGGCCATTGTCGCGCGCGGCGATGGCGCAGACCGCCGCCAGGTTGCCGCCCGCGCTGTCGCCGGCGACGCCGATGCGACGTTTGTCGCCGCCGAATTCGCCGATGCGCGCGGCGATATCCTCGAGCGCGGCGAAACAATCCTCGAAGGCGGCGGGGAAGGGCGCCTCGGGCGGGCGGCGGTAGTCGACGGAGACGACGACGGCGCCCGTCTCCACCGCCAGCAATTGCGCCTGGCGTTCGTGCGTTTCGAGATCGCCGGCGACCCAGCCGCCGCCGTGAAAGAAAACGACGGTCGGCGACGGCTCTGCGCCGATGCGATAGAGGCGCGCAGGGATCGAGCCCGCCGCGCCCTTCACCCTGATCGCGCTCGCCTGCGCCGGGGATTGCACTGGCGGCCGCGCGCGAGCCATCGCGACGAGCGAATCGCGCGCGCCTTGCGGCGTCATCGTGTCGGGATCGCGCAGCGGCAGCAGCGGAATGATTTGAGCGATGTCGGCGTCGAGCGGCGTTGTCATGGCGCGAATGTATGGCCGTCTGCGGCCGGCGCCAATCGCGCGTTCTTCAGCGAGTCATCTTTGAACGGAAACAGGCCGTCATTGCGAGGAGCGAAGCGACGAAGCAATGACGATCAGGATGTGAGCGGAGCCTCGCGGTCCGCTCAGCTCTCCGCGCCGCAGAAGCCGATGCGGATCATGTTGGTCGCGCCCGGCGTGCCGAAGGGAACGCCGGCGACGATGATGATGCGGTCGCCCTCCTGCGAGAAACCCTCGCGGTTGGAGAACTTGCTCGCGCGCCGCGCCATGTCGTCGATGTCGCTGGCGTCCTTGGTGACGATGGCGTGCACGCCCCAGACCAGCGCGAGGCGCCGCGCGGTGTCGCGATTGGGGGTGAGCGCGAGGATCGGCGGCTGCGGGCGTTCGCGCGCGATGCGGAAGGCGGTCGAGCCCGACGCCGTCCAGGCGCAGACGGCCTTGAGATCGAGCGTCTCGGCCATGTCGCGCGCGGCGACCGCGATGGCGTCGGCGCCGCCCGGATCGGGCGCGTCGGCGCGCTGCGCGGAAATGACGGCGCGATAGACGGAGTCGGTTTCGACCTCCTCGGCGATGCGGTTCATGGTCGTGACCGCCTCGACCGGATATTGGCCGGCCGCGCTTTCGGCCGACAGCATCACGGCGTCCGCGCCCTCGAACACGGCGGTGGCGACGTCGGAGACTTCCGCGCGCGTCGGCACCGGCGACTGGATCATGCTTTCCAGCATCTGCGTCGCCACGACGACCGGCTTGCCGGCGCGGCGCGTCATGCGCGTGATGCGCTTCTGCAGGCCGGGCACTTTTTCGAGCGGCATCTCGACGCCGAGATCGCCGCGCGCCACCATCAGCGCGTCCGACAGTTCGATGATCTCGGCGAGACGCGAGATCGCCTGCGGCTTCTCGATCTTGGCCATGACGAGCGCGCGGCCGCGCGCGATCTTCTTGACCTCGGCGACGTCCTCGGGCCGCTGCACGAAGGAGACCGCGACCCAGTCGACGCCGGCGTTGAGGCCGGCCTCGAGATCGCTGCGATCCTTCGGCGTCATGGCCGAGACCGGGATCTCCGTATTCGGCAGGCTCACGCCCTTGCGGTTGGAAATGCGGCCGGCGACATCGACGATGGCGCGCGCGCTGGTGGGCGTCGCTTCGACGATATGCAGGCGCACCTTGCCGTCGTCGATGAGGACGACATGGCCCGGCGCGAGCGCTTCGAGAATCTCGGGATGCGGCAGGTTCACGCGATGCGCGTCGCCCGGCGTGGGATCGGCGTCGAGCGTGAACGCGTCGCCTTTCCTCAGCATGACGGCGCCTTCGTGGAACACGCCGATGCGCAGCTTCGGACCCTGCAGGTCGACGAGAATGCCGATCGGCCGGCCGCTGTCCTTTTCGATCTCGCGGATCATGGCGATGCGCTCGCGCATGCCGTCGTGATCGGCGTGGCTCATGTTGATGCGGAAGAGATCGGCGCCTGCGTCATGCAGCGCTGATATCGTCGCCTTGTCGGCGGAGGCCGGTCCCAGCGTCGCCAGGATCTTGCAACGGCGCAATCGTCTCATGTCGGTCTGTCGTCTTTCTTCAGCGCCTGCCCCGGGCGCATTGCGTCATCGGGTCTGGCCGGGATCGGTCAGCTGCACGGTCCAGCTGCGCGCGTCCTTGCCGGTGTCGACCTCGAAGAAGCCGGTGCGGTCGAAGCCGCGCACGTAGCAGTTTTCGCGGCCGTCGATCTTGAACTCGCGGTCGCGCGTGCACATGAAGGCCTTGCCCTTCCACTCCCCGCCTTTCTCGTCCATCGCGTAGACATAGTAGAATTCGGCGGCGAGCGGCCCGCGCAGCAGGGTCTCGCAATTCGACGGCTTCAGGTTCCACCAGCCTTCGCTCACCCAATTGTCGCCGTCCGTGTAGGCCAGCGAAATGCTCACGCGATTGGTCGTGTTGTTGCAGAGGCGGAAATCGGCCGCGGCGGGCGTGGCGGCAAGGCCGGCGGCGGTCAGACACAGGAAGCCTAGGGAGCGAATCATCGGCGCGACCGGTATGGCGAAATTGAGCGAAGGACGCATGACGCAGGAATCCGCCACAAAAGCGGCGGGGCGCGGTTTGAAGGACGGAGCGCGCTTTATCCCTTGATTTGCCTGAATTGTCGAGCCGGCGGCTCATGACGCGCGGTCCGGGTCGATCAGGATGGCGCGCAGGTCGTTGACGTTGGTGAGCGTCGGGCCGGGCCGCAGAAGGTCGCCGATCCCTTCGAAAAAGCCGGTGGAATCGTTGTCCTCCAACATGGCGGCCGGATCGAGCCCCGCCGCGCGGGCGCGACGAAGCGTCGCTTCGTCCACGAAGGCGCCGGCGGGGTCGGTCGCCGCGCCGCCGCCGCCGTCCGTGCCGTCGGTGTCGCCGGCGACCGCCGCGATCCCCCTTGCGCCATCGAGGGCCAGCGCCAGCGCCAGCGCATATTCCTGGTTCGGCCCGCCGCGGCCCCTGCCGCGGATCGTCACGGTCAGCTCGCCGCCGGACAGGATCGCGGCGCGGCGGCCTTCGCCCGCGAGCTTTCGCGCCATGGCGGCATGGCTGGCCGCGACCTCGCGCGCCTCGCCCTCGACGTCGGGCCCAAGCGAGACGGGCTCGTAGCCGGCCGCCCTGGCGGCCTCGGCGGCTGCCGCAAGCGAATCCGCGGGGCGGGCGACGATGGCGAACGATGTGTTGGCGAAGAGGGGATCGCCGGGCTTGGGCGTCTCCATGGCGGGATCGTCGAGCAGCGCCTTCGCGCTCGGAGGCAAGTCGATCGCATATTTCGCGACGATGGCCCTGGCGTCGGCGAGCGTGGTCGGGTCGGGCACGGTCGGGCCAGACGCGATGGCGGAAGGCTCGTCGCGCGGAACGTCCGATATGGCGAGGCTGACAAGGCGTGCCGGCGCCGCCAGCGCGGCGAGCCGGCCGCCCTTGATGCGCGACAGATGCTTGCGCACGCAATTGATCTCGCCGATCACAGCGCCCGAGCGCAGCAGGGCGCGCGTGACGGCCTGCTTTTCGGCGAGCGTGAGGGCGCCCGCCGGCGCGATCCAGTTGGCCGAGCCGCCGCCCGAGAGAAGCGCGAGCACGAGATCGTCCGGGCCTGCGTTTTTGGCGAGGTCGAGAATTTTCGCCGTCGCGTCGACGCCCGCCTGATCCGGCATCGGGTGGCCTGCTTCCAGCACGGGCGCGACGCGCGTCGCGCAGCCGTAGCCCTGGCGCGCGACGCCGAGACCCGTGAGCCTGTCCGCGGGCAGGCCGAGCGTGTCGAGATAATGGGCTTCCACCGCCGCAATCATCGAGGCCGCCGCCTTGCCGGCGCCGAGCAGAACGATGCGGCCCTGCGGCGGCGCGGGCAGATGGCGCGCCAGCAGGCCGGCCGGATGGGCCGCGGCGACGGCGGCGTCGAACAGCTTGCGCAGCGTGGCGCGTGTGTCGGTTCCTGCGTCAGTCACCGTGTCGCTCTCCGAATGTCATTCCCGCGAAAGCGGGAATCCCGTCCCAGCCGCGCCCGGCCTCCCCTTCACGAGGGAGGTCGCATCGCGGAGCGAGGCGCGCAGGCTCGAGCCGCTCAGTTGTGCTTACCGCATTCGTGCAGCGGCTCGAACCCCACCCTGGCCCTCCCCGTAAAGGGGCGGGAGGGCAGCGGCGTCTTTCGTCAGCTTTGTCTCACGCATTCTCCGCAGCGATCGCGCCGATCACCGCGTCGGTCACCATGCGCGTGTTCGCCTTGCCGCCGAGATCGGGCGTGTGCAGCGCGGGATCGGCGGTCACGCGCTCGATCGCCTTCATCAGGCGGTCGGCGGCTTTCTTCTCGCCGAGATGCTCCAGCATCATCACCGCCGACCAGAAGGTGCCGACGGGATTGGCGATCCCCTTGCCCATGATGTCGAAAGCCGAGCCGTGAATCGGCTCGAACATCGACGGAAACTCCCGCTCCGGATTGAGGTTGGCGGTCGGCGCGATGCCGAGCGAGCCGGCGAGCGCGGCGGCGAGGTCGGACAGGATGTCGGCGTGCAGGTTGGTGGCGACGACCGTGTCGATGCTCTCGGGCTTCAGCACCATGCGCATGGTCATGGCGTCAACGATCATCTTGTCCCAGGTCACGTCGGGGAATTCCTTCGCGACCTCGGCCGCGACCTCGTCCCACATGACCATGGCGTAGCGCTGCGCGTTCGACTTGGTGACGACCGTCAGCAGCTTGCGCGGACGCGACTGCGCCAGCCGGAACGCGAAGCGGATGATGCGCGTGACGCCGGCGCGCGTCATCATGGAGACGTCGGTCGCCGCTTCGATCGGCAGGCCCTGATGCACGCGGCCGCCGACGCCGGAATATTCGCCTTCCGAATTTTCACGCACGATGACCCAATCCAGTTCGGGACCATTCACCTTGCGCAGCGGCGACGTGATTCCTGGAAGGATGCGGGTCGGGCGAACGTTGGCGTATTGGTCGAACGGCTGGCAGATGGCGAGCCGCAGGCCCCATAGCGTGATGTGATCGGGAATGTCGGGATGGCCGGCGGAGCCGAACAATATGGCGTCATGATCCTTGATCTGCGCACGGCCGTCTTCCGGCATCATGCGGCCGTGCTTCTTGTAATATTCACCGCCCCAGTCGAAATGATCGAAGTGGAAGGCGAAGTTTCCGTCGCGGGCGGCGAGCGCCTTCAGCGCTTCGACGCCGGCGTCGACGACTTCCCCGCCGATGCCATCGCCCGGGATGGCTGCAATCCTGTATGTCTTCATGGGATACTCCCGAGATGGGCGCGATTCAGCGCGCGTTGACGACAGCCGCCGGCCGCGAGGCCGTGCGGGCGAGGACGAGGGTGAGCACGGCGGAGAGAACCAGCATGCCGGCGACAAACCAGAGGCCGCCCGCGAAGCTGCCGGTCCTGTCCTTGATCCAGCCGATCATGGCCGGGCCGAAGAAGCCGCCGAGATTGCCGATCGAATTGATGGTGGCGATGCCGGCGGCCGCCGCCGGCCCCGACAGGAACAGCGTCGGCATGGACCAGAGCGGCGGCTTGGCGGCGCTGATGCCGACGTTGACGAGCACCAGCGCGGCGACGACCGAGACGACCGTCGAGGACATGCCGGCGATCGCGAGGCCGACGGCGGCGGCGAGGCAGGCGATGACGACGTGCCAGGTGCGCTCGTTGGTCTTGTCCGAATGCCAGGACCACAGATACATGGCCACGACAGCGACCGTCGGCGGCACGGCGTTGAGGAAGCCGACCGCCATGTTCGACATGCCGAAGCTCTTGATGAGCTGAGGCGCCCAGACGCCGAGCGTGTAGAGGCCGGCCGAGGTGCCGAAGTAGACGAGCGAAAGCGCCAGCACGCGGGCATCGGCGAGGCCCTTCCAGATAGAATGGCTGGCGGTTGTCGCCTTGGCGGCGCGTTCGGCGTTCATTGTCTCCGACAGCCAGGCGCGCTCGTCGTCAGCAAGCCATTTCGCCTGTTCGGGCCTGTCGGTCATGTAGGCGAGCACGACGAAGCCGAGCAGAACGGCGGGAATGGCTTCCAGCAGGAACAGCCATTGCCAGCCCTTGAAGCCGAGCACGCCGTCCATGCCGAGCAGCGCGCTCGACAGCGGCGAGCCGAGCACCGTGGAGAGCGGAGCCGCGGCCATGAACAGCGAGGTCGCGGTCGCGCGCTGGCGCGCCGGGAACCAGTAGGAGAGATAGAGGATGACGCCAGGGAAGAAGCCGGCCTCTGCCGCGCCGAGCAGGAAGCGCAGGATGTAGAAGCTGGTCGCGCCCTGCACGAAGGCCATGGCCGCCGAGACGATGCCCCAGGTGATCATGACGCGCGCGATCCACAGACGCGCGCCGACCTTGTCCAGAACGATGTTGGAGGGCACTTCGAACAGGAAATAGCCCCAGAAGAAGACGCCCGCGCCGAACCCGAACATCGAGGCCGTGAGACCCAGGTCCTTGTTCATCGTCAACGACGCGAAGCCGACGTTCACGCGGTCGATGAAGGCCACGAAGTAGAGAAGCATGATGAACGGCACGATGCGCAGCGAAACGCGGCGCATGGTGCGCGCCTGGAGATCGTCTCCCATTTTGGTCTCCCTTTGAATTCTTGCTTGTCGGGAAACCCTGTGGCTTGGGGCGGCCGAACTCAATCGGCTCGGATTTATACAAAAAAATGATACAATCCTCCCGGGAGGACCGTATGGAGCTGCAACAGCTTCGCTGTTTCGTCGCGGTCGCGGAGGATCTGCACTTCGGCCGCGCCGCGCAGCGTCTCGAAATGCTGCCCTCGGCGCTCGGCCGGCACATCAAGCTTCTGGAGGAGCAGCTCGCGGCGCGGCTGTTTGCCCGTACGACCCGGTCGGTCTCGCTGACCGACGAGGGCGCCGCCCTGTTGCAGCAGGCGCGCGCGCTGCTGGCGCAGGCGGATGCGATCGAGCAGGGCTTTCGCAACCGCAGACACAAGGCGGCCCGGCGCCGGTTCCGCATCGGCGCCATCGACAGCGCGTCCGCCGGGCTCATGCCGCCGCTGCTGCACGATCTGAGCGTGACGCATCCGGGGATCGCGGTGCAATTGTTCGAGGACAAGACGGTCCGGCTCCTGCCCAGAATTCTATCCGGCGCGCTCGACCTCGCCTTCATCCGGCCGCCCGAACGCGTGGACCGGCGGCTCGAGATACGCGACCTGCTGCAGGAGCGGGCGGTCGTCGCCTTTGCGCAGAAGCATCGGTTCGCGCAGCGCAAGACCGTCCGCCTCGCCGATCTGGCGGACGAACCTTTGATCGTGCCGGACCGGCGGTCGCGTCCGCACAGCCACGACCTGACGGTCAAGCTGTTCGAACATGCCGGGCTCAGGCCGAACATCGCGCAACTGGCCGACGAGAAGCAGACGATCGTCAACCTCGTCGCGGCCGGCCTCGGCGCGGCCATCGTGCCGCGCTGGACCGCGCGCATGGCGATGCCGGGCGTGCGGTTCGTACCGCTGAAGACCGATGCGGACAATGGCGTCGGCCGACTGCCGCTGGCCGCCGCATGGCTCGGCGGCTCGCGCGATGCGACGCGCGAGGCGATCCTCGCCGTCATCGCCGCGCGACTGGACATCTATGCGCGCGACGCGTGAGGCGACTTGCAACGCGGCGCGTCCTGTGGCGTTTGAACCCATGTCCGATTTTCAGCCCGTCGAACGAATTGAGGGCCCGGCCGACGCCGGCGTCCTGATCGTCTGCGATCACGCGTCCAACGCCCTGCCGCCGGAGTACGGCTCGCTCGGCCTGCCGCCCGAAGCCTTCGCGCGCCACATCGCCTACGACATCGGCGCGGCGGGCGTGACGCGGCGGCTGGCGAAGCTCCTGAACGCGCCGGCGGTGCTGTCCTGCTTCTCGCGCCTGCTGATCGATCCCAATCGCGGCGGCGACGATCCGACGCTGGTGATGCGCATCTCCGACGGCGCGCTCATCCCCGGCAATGCGCGGATCGACGCGGCCGAAGTCGAAAGACGGCGCGAAAAATACTGGCGCGCCTATCGCGACGCGGCGATTGCGGAAATCGAGCGCATGAGCGCGAGCGGCAGGATTCCCTCCATCGTCTCGATCCATTCCTTCACGCCCGTGTGGAAGGGCGCCGCGCGGCCGTGGCACGTGGCGCTCCTGTGGGATTGCGATCCGCGACTTGCAAGGCCGCTGATCGCGGGATTGCAGGGCGAGCGCGATCTCGTCGTCGGCGACAACGAGCCTTACGACGGCGCGCTCGCCGGCGACACGATGTGGGAGCTCGGAACTTCGCGCGGCCTGCCGCATGCGCTGATCGAATTGCGGCAGGACCTGATCGCCGACGAGAAGGGCCAGGAGGAATGGGCGCAGCGTCTCGCGCGCGAACTCAAGCCCGTGCTCGCCGACCCCTGCGTCCACAGGATCGAGATGCATCCGACGCGGACGTGACGGCGCGCCCCCGCAAATTCGCACCATGGCCATGATCGCCGCGTCGTTGCTTCGCGGCGCGTTTCGTTCTTAATCGATCCAACGCCCGCCGCGCGGCGGCCGACGAACCGACGGGGAGAGACAATGAACGGCGCTGACGCCTTGTGCGACACCTTGCTGGCGGGCGGCGTCGACGTCTGCTTCGCCAATCCCGGCACGTCGGAAATGCATTTCGTCGCCGCGCTCGACCGCAAGCCGCAGATGCGTTGCGTGCTCGGCCTGTTCGAAGGCGTCGTGACCGGCGCGGCCGACGGCTACGCCCGCATGGCCGACAAGCCGGCGGCGACGCTGCTGCATACGGGGCCGGGCCTCGCCAACGGTCTCGCTAACATCCACAACGCCAAGCGCGGCAATACGCCGATGATCAACGTCGTCGGCGATCATGCGACCTATCACCTCGCCTATGACGCGCCGTTGACCACCGACATCGAAGCTCTGGCGCGGCCGATGTCGCATTGGGTGAAGAGCGCGCCGAGCGCGGACGCCGTCTCGGGTGTCGCCGCTGAAGCGATCGCCGAGGCCCGCACGCCGCCGGGACGAATCGCGACGCTGATCCTGCCGGCCGACGCCGCCTGGAACGAAACGCGCGCGCCGCTCTCCAACGTGCCGCCGCCGGCGGCGCGGCGCGCCGTTCCGCAAGAGACCGTGCGCGATGTCGCGCGAAAAATTCGCGCGGGCGGGGTGACCGTGCTTCTGCTGTCGGGCGTCGCCCTGCGCGCCGACGCGCTCGCCGTCGCCGGCCGGATCGCCGCCGCGACGGGCGTCCGCCTGCTCGCGCAGCAATCCAATGCGCGCATGGAGCGCGGCGCCGGCCGCGTATCGATCGATCGCGTGCCCTATCCGGTCGACCAGGCGCTCGCCATGCTGGCCGACGTGCAGCGCATGATCCTGGTCGGCGCCAAGGCGCCTGTCGGCTTCTTCGCCTATCCCGGCAAGCCGAGCGCGATGACGCCGGTCGATTGCGAGATTTCGCGGCTGGCGGAATCGGGCGACGATCTGCTCGGCGCGCTCGAGGCGCTGGCCGACGAACTCGGCGCGCCGCGCAATGCGCAGGGCGCGCTGGCGCGGCTGGAGCGGCCGGCGCTCCCGACCGGGCGGCTGACGGCGGACGCCGTTGCGACCGCGGTCGCCGCGCTGATGCCGGAGAATGCGATCGTCTGCGACGAATCCGTCACCTCGGGGCGGCAGCTCTTCCGCTTCATCGGCTCCGCGCCGCCGCACGACTATCTTCAGCTCACCGGCGGCGCGATCGGCAGCGGCCTGCCGATGGCGGCGGGCGCGGCGATCGCCTGCCCGGACCGCAAGGTGCTGAGCCTGCAGGCCGACGGCAGCGCGATGTATACGCTGCAGGCGCTGTGGACGATGGCGCGCGAAAATCTGGACGTGACGACGATCATTTTCTCGAACCGCTCCTATGCGATCCTGCGCGGCGAGCTCCGTCAGGTCGGCGCGGGCGAGCCCGGCCGCAACGCGCAGCGCATGCTCGATCTCGACAATCCCGCGCTCGACTGGACGGCGCTGGCGCGGGGTTGCGGCATGGAGGCTGCGCGCGCGACGGATTGCGAGACGCTGGTCGCGCACATGAAGACGGCGCTGTCGCGGCGCGGACCCTTCCTGATCGAAGCCGTGATCTGAGCGGCGGGTCGACAAGGCCGCCGCAAACACGCGGTCTGCGCCAAAACGTATAGACGCGCGGGGGAGGACGATATGTCGATCGAACTCAAGATGCTGGTCTGGTCGGTCGCCCTGACCATCGTGCAGATGCTGGTCGCGGCCCTCGGCGCGCAGACGCAGGTCGGACTGCCGCCGCTCGCCGGCAACCGCGAGGACATGCCCGCCCTGACGGGCTGGGCGGGCCGCGCCGCGCGCGCCCATCGCAACATGCTGGAGAACATCGTCCTGTTCGCCACGCTCGTGCTCGTGGCGCAAATCGCAGGCCGGACGAACGCCACGACGGCGCTCGGCGCGCAGATTTTCTTCTGGGCGCGGCTGGTCTACGCCGCCGTCTATGTCGCGGGCGTGCCGTGGCTGCGCACCGGCGTGTGGGCCGTGTCGATGGTCGGCCTCGTCATGATCCTCGTCCAGCTCTGCTGACGCGCCTCAGCGCAGCGCGAAGCCGACGTAGCTTTCGAGCTGATCGAGCGCGGGGCCGGGCTCGACGACCTTGATCGTCTTCATGCCCATGTCGCGCGCGGGCTTCAGGTTGACGCCGAGATCGTCGAGATAGACGCATTTCGCCGGATCGACGGCGAGCGCTTCCACCATCATCGCGTAGATTTTCGGATCGGGCTTGCGCAGGCCGATCTTGGCGCTCTCGATGACGTGGTTGAACATCTTCATGATGTCCTGCTTGTACATGCCGGCCATGGCGCCGGATTCCTTGGCCGGCAAATTGTTGGTGATGCAGCCGGTCTTCATGCGCGCATGAATGCGCTTCAGCGCCTCGACCATTTCGGGACGCGGCAGGCCGGCGAGCAGCGGCAGCACGTCGGCGCCGCGCACCTCGGCGCCGGCGGCGCGCGCTTCGGCGGCGAAGAGCTCGTCGAATTCCGCGTGGGTGACTTCCGCGCGCTCGAATTTCGCCCAGGCGTTCTCGAGATGGTTGCGCGCATTGATCATGCGGATGAAATCCTTCGGCAGGCCGCGCTCGCGCTCGAAGCGGGCGAAAGCCTCGAACGGGCTCGTCGTGATGACGCCGCCGAAATCCCAGATCACCGCCTCGATCATGTCGCCTCCCGGAAATTTTGCGATCACGGAGTAGCGAATAGCGGGGACAGCGACAACCCGGGGGCGATCCTCTATTGCCCCCTCCGCCGCCTTTCGCTACTCGCTACTCCCCCGTCGCCATTCGTCCGAGTATCCCATGAGCACCAATTCCATCGACTCCGGCCATCTCAAGGCCTTCATCGAGCGCATCGAGCGGCTCGAAGAGGAAAAGCGCGCTTTGGCGGAAGACATCAAGGACGTCTACGCCGAGGCCAAGGGGGTCGGCTACGACGTCAAGATCATGCGCAAGATCGTCTCCTTGCGCCGGCAGGACAGCCACAAGCGCAAGGAAGAGGAGGAGATACTCGATCTCTACCTGTCCGCGCTCGGCATGGGCTGATTTTTCCGGCTGATTCACCGGGCCGAGTCCGGATGGGGCCTGATTTGAACCGATGGGCGCGCGCGGCTAGCTTCCGGGCCGGGCCGACGCGCGCCTTCATGATTCGGGGAAGACGATGAGCGAGATCGACCGTCGCAGGGTTCTGGGCGCCGCAGGCGCGGCCGGCCTCGCCGCGACATTGCCGCTCGCGCCCGCGACGGCCGCGGAGCTGAAGCTCGGACCGGCCAGGCCGTTCTCCTTCGACTGGCTCAAGGCCGAAGCCGCGCGGCTCGTGAAGCTGCCCTATCAACCGCCGCCGCAGCCGTCGCCGGACATCATGGAGAAACTCAACTACGAGGAATGGGGCAAGATCCACTACGACACGGATTCGGCCGTCTATGCGACCGGGCCGCAGCAGTGCCCGGTGACCTTCTTCCATCTCGGCAAATTCTTCCGCAAGGCGATCCAGGTTCATGTTGTCGAGGGCGGGCAGGCGCGCGAAATCCTCTACGATCAATCCTATTTCGACATGCCCGCCGACTCGCCCGCGCGCAAATTGCCGAAGGGCGTGGGCTTCGCGGGCTTCCGCTTGCAGGAGCCCAAGGACGGCCCGCTCGACTGGCGCAAGAACGACTGGGTCGCCTTTCTCGGCGCCTCCTATTTCCGCGCCATCGGCGAATTGCGCCAGTACGGGCTTTCCGCGCGCGGAATCGCGCTCGACACATGGCAGAGCGGGCGCGAGGAGGAATTTCCGGATTTCACCAAATTCTGGATTGGGCCCGAGGAGGGTCACAATGTCACGATCCACGCGCTGCTCGAGGGGCCGGGCATCGTCGGCGCCTACAAGTTCGTGATGATGCGCGACAAGGCGGTTACGATGGACGTCGACTGCCAGCTTCATCTGCGCAAGGACTACATCCGCTTCGGCATCGCGCCGCTGACGTCGATGTACTGGTTCTCCGAGACGCGCAAGGGCGACGGCTACGACTGGCGTCCGGAGATTCACGATTCCGACGGCCTCGCCATGTGGACGGGGACAGGCGAGCATATTTGGCGGCCGCTCAACAATGCGCCGCGCGTGATGGCGTCGGCTTTCGGCGACACGAATCCGAAAGGCTTCGGCCTTCTGCAGCGCGACCGCAATTTCGATCATTATCTCGACGGTGTGCGCTACGATCTGCGGCCTTCGGTGTGGGTCGAACCCAAGGGCGACTGGGGCAAGGGCGCGGTGCAACTGGTCGAGATTCCGACCGACGACGAGATCCACGACAATATCGTGGCCATGTGGACGCCGGCCGAGCCCACGCGGCCGGGGCAGGTGTGGGACCTCGCCTACAAGCTGCACTGGAAGGCGGACGAGCCCTATCCGACCGATCTCGCGCGCTGCGTGGCGACGCGGCTCGGCAATGGCGGCGTGCCCGGCCAGCCGCGCCCCAAGGGCGTGCGCAAGTTCATGGTGGAGTTTCTGGGCGGGCCGCTCGCCAGCCTGCCGAAGGGCGTGAAGCCGAAGGCCGAACTCTGGGCCTCGCGCGGAACCTTCTCCTACGTCTTCACCGAGGCCGTGCCGGACGACGTGCCCGGCCACTGGCGCGCGCAGTTCGACCTGACGGTCGAGGGGCAGGATCCTGTCGAAATGCGGCTCTACCTTTCGAACGACGATAAGATTCTCAGCGAGAGCTGGCTGTTCCAGTATCACCCCTTCGATTCGACGCCGCCGAAGTGGTGAGCGGCGTCAGGCGAACCGCACCGGTTCGCCCGGCGGCAGCGCGACGAGCCTTTCGCCGGCTCCGAGCGCGGCGAACGCTTGACGGAGCTCCGCCTCGCTCTCGATGAAATGCGCCCAGCCGTCGTTGTGGACGGCGACGATCGCCGCTTCGGGAAAGGCGTGCGCGGCCTCCAGCGCGTCGTTGGCGTCCATCGTCATGTGGAATTTTCCGCGCGGCTCGGCGGAGCCGGTAAACAGCACGACGATCTTCGGCCGGTAACGGCGCGCGACTTCCGCCACGCCCTCGTACCAGACCGTATCGCCGGTGACGTAGACGGCGTCGCCCGGCGCGTCGCGGCCGAGGAGAAAGCCGGTCACGGGGCCGGAAATCGGCTCGATGCCGGGCGGACCGTGACGCGCCGGCGCGCCCGTGACGATGAGGCGCCGACCGTTCGCGCCCTTCAAGATCTCGTCCTGAAAAGGCGTCACCACGACGCCGAGCCCAAGGCGCCCCTGCGCGACCGGCGTCGTGAATACGGTCCGCGCCTGCTCGAGAAAGGCGCGGCCTGCCGGATCGAGATTGTCGGCGTGCTGGTCGTGGCTCAACAGCACGGCGTCGACAGCGCCGATCTCGGCGGCGGAGAGCGCAGGCCCTCGGGTCTTCCGGAGCGTGATCGCGCCAGACGGGTAGGCGCCGGGCGGATCGAAGGTCGGGTCCGTGACGAGTTTCACGCCGTCGATTTCGATCAGAACCGTAGGGCCGCCGATAAGGGTCAAAGCAGTCGTCATGGAAGCCTCCTGTCGGCTTCTCAGATAGAGTCTGGCTGGCTGCCAGAAAATTCTCTAAAATCGCACAATGCCCGATCGTTTTCGCACAAGCCCGGATTGGGACGATCTGCGCCATTTCGCGGCGGTGGCGCGGCGCGGCAGCCTGTCCGGCGCGGCGCGCGCGCTCGGCGTCAATCACGCGACCGTGGCGCGGCGGCTCGCGGCGCTCGAATCCGCGCTGGGCGCCAAATTGTTCGAGCGGCGCGCGAGCGGCTATGCGCTGAACGCGCGCGGCCGCGCGGTCATGGAGCAGGCCTCGCGCATGGAGGAGGCCGTCGCTACGCTCGGCCGCGCATCGCCATCCGCTGTTGTCGCCGGCCTCGTGCGCGTGACCGCGACGCCGGCGGTCGCCGACGCTTTTCTGCTGCCGCGTCTGGCCCGTCTGCGTCGACTTCACCCCGCCCTCGATCTGGAAATCGTCGCCGACAGCCGCTCGCTCAGTCTGCAACGACACGAGGCGGATATCGCGCTGCGGCTGACACGCCCGCGCGACGGCGAGATCGTCGCGCGCAAGCTGGCGACGATCCGCTACGGCTTCTTCGCCACGGCCGCGTCGCGCGCGGCGATGGATGCTGGCGGCGAGCCGGTCTTCGTCGGTTTCGACGAAGCCAACGCGCATGTGCCGGAAGCCCTGTTTCTGGCGCGCCATTTCGCCGGGCGGCGCATCGCTTTTCGCGTCAACAGCCAGACGGCGCAGGCCGCCGCCGCGGCGCAAAGTCTCGGCGTCGCGCTGCTGCCGCGTTTTCTCGGCGCCCGCGACAAGCGCCTGATGGCGGTCGATCTCGCGCCCGCGCCGCCGGACCGGAGCCTGTGGCTTCTCATGCGACGCGACGCGCAAAGGCCGGCGGCCGTGCGCGCCGTCGTCGATTTTCTGGCGGAGGAATTCGCGAAGGCTGCGACGGAGCTATGAAGCGCGCTTTCGTCGCATTTGCGTTCTTGCGGAAGGTGTAGGCTCGCCGCATGGATTCGTTTCCTTCCTCCATCGACGTCGCGGTGATCGGCGCGGGCGCGGCCGGCATCGCCTGCGCGCGCCGCCTGCGCGAAGCCGGCGTATCTGCGCTGATGATCGAAGCGCGCGATCGTGTCGGCGGCCGGGCGCAGACGATCCCCGCCGCCGGCGACGTGATCGATCTCGGCTGCGAATGGCTGCACTCGGCCGACCGCAATTGTCTCGTGGCGATCGCGCGCGATCTCGGCTTCACGGTGGACGAGGGAACGGCCAATTGGGGCGCGCATGTTGGCGGTCATTTTTCGCCGCGCGAGCAGAAGGAATTTCACGAAGCCTCGCGCGCCTTCTGGGACGCGCTCGAACGCGCCGCGCAGGCGGGCGGCGCCGATGTCGCCGCGTCGCATTTCCTGCCGTCCGGCGGCCGCTGGAACGGGCTCATCCAGGCGATCTCCGGCTATTACAACGGCGCGGAGCTCGAGAGCGTCTCCATCGTCGATCTCGACCGCTACGAAGACACGATGGTCAACTGGACGATCCGGCAAGGCTATGGCGCGATGATCGCGGGCGCGGCGGTCGGCCTGCCGATCGTCTTCGGCTGCGTCGCGCGGCGGATCGACCATTCCGGCGCGCTCGTGAAAATCGAGACGACGCGCGGAACGATCGACGCCAGGGCCGCAATCGTCACGCTGCCGACGAGCCTGATCGCGCGCGGCGCGATCGAATTCTTCCCGGCGCTGCCGGATAAGATCGACGCCGCGGCGCATCTGCCGCTCGGGCTCGCCGACAAGATTTTTTTCGAGGTCGTCGGCGCGTCCGATCTGCCGGACGGCCATCTCTACGGCTCGACAGGGCAGGACGCGATCAGCTTCGATCTGTTTCCGCGCGGTCGCCGGCTCGTCTCCGGCTTCGTCGGCGGCGTTTTCGCGCGGGAGCTGGAGCAGGCGGGCGCGGTCGCCTTCGAGGACGAGGCGCGCCGTCAACTGAAGCACATGCTCGGCGCCGGCGCGCTCGAGCCGTTGCGCTTTCTCTGCGCGACAGCGTGGGACCGCGATCCCTTCGCACGAGGCGGTTATTCGCATGCGCTGCCGGGCCATGCGGATGCGCGCGGGGTTCTGGCCGCGCCGGTCGACGGCCGCCTGTTCTTCGCGGGCGAGGCCTGCTCGCGCCATCGCTTCTCGACGGCGCATGGCGCGTGGGAGACGGGAATCGCGGCGGCCGAGGCTTGGCTCGCCCTGCAACCGGGAGTCGAAGGATGAAACCGCACGTCGCCTGCCTCATGCTGACCTCGCTCGACGGGCGGCTGCATCCCAGCCGCTTCACCGAAAGTCCGGACGGCAAGCGCGCGGACTGGTCGGCGGCCTATGAGCAGGTCTATGCAAGCCTGAAAGGCGACGCCTGGCTCGTCGGGCGCGTGACCATGGTCGAAATGGCGAAGGCGGCGCCTCATCCTCCGGCGGTCGTGGGCAAGGTCGAGCGCCCCTGCCATTTCGCCGATCGCGCGGCGGGCGTCTACGCGATCGCGCTCGATCCTTCCGGCAAGGCGCATTTCAAGGGCGCCACGGTCGGCGGCGATCATGTCGTCGTGCTGCTCGGCGCCGGCGTTCCCGACAGCCATCTCGCCGAACTCGCCGCCGACGGCGTGTCCTACATCGTCGCCGACAGCGCGGAGATCGATCTGGGCGCGGCGCTGGAGGCGCTCAATCGCGCATTGGGAATCAAGCGTGTGGTGCTGGAGGGCGGCGCCAAGACCAACGGCGCCTTCTTCGCCGCCGGTCTCGTCGACGAATTCAGTCTCCTCGTCGCGCCCGCGCTCGACGCGCGTCCGCAGAGCGAGGCGATCGTCGACGCCGGGCCCGAGGGGCTCGCAGGCAAGGCGCGCCTGTCGCTGCAAGGCTGCGAGGTTCTCGCGCACGGCGTCGTGCATCTGCGCTATCGCGTGGAGGCGTGAAAAGCGCTCCGCCGTCATTGCGAAGGAGCTCCGGTGAAACCGCGTTGCGGTTTCACCTGAAGCGACGCAGCAATCCATCCACCGGGACCTTCCGGTGGATGGATTGCTTTGCTTCGCTCGCAATGACGGCCGTTTCGAGAAACTCGCGTGGATTGTGGATTAGACTCTTCAGCCTCGCCTTCAGTTCGAATATTTCTTCAATTCCAGCCGCGCGATCTGGTTGCGGTGGACCTCGTCCGGGCCGTCGGCCAGCCGCAGCAGGCGCGCGGTGGCGTAGGCCTGCGTCAGGCCGAAATCGTTGGACGTGCCGCCGCCGCCATGCGCCTGGATCGCCCAGTCGACGATCTGGCAGGCCATGTTCGGCACGGCGACCTTGATCATGGCGATCTCGGCCTTCGCCACCTTGTTGCCGACCGTGTCCATGGCGTGCGCGGCGTTCAGCGTCAGCAGGCGGGCCTGCTCGATCATGATGCGCGCTTCGGCGATGCGTTCCTGCGTCACTGTCTGTTCCGACACCGCCTTGCCGAAGGCGACGCGGCTCATGGCGCGCTTGCACATCTTTTCGAGCGTGCGCTCGGCCAGGCCGATCAGGCGCATGCAATGGTGGATGCGGCCGGGGCCGAGGCGGCCTTGCGCGATCTCGAAGCCGCGCCCCTCGCCGAGCAGGAGATTTTCTTTCGGCACGCGCACGTTTGTGAAGATCACTTCCGACGCGCGGTCCGGCACGCCGTAGAAGCCGAACACGGGCAGCGGACGTTTCACCTCGACGCCGGGCGTGTCCATGGGAATGAGGATCATCGACTGCTGCTTGTGGCGGTTCGGATTGTCCGGGTCGCTCTTGCCCATGAAGATGCAGATCTTGCAGCGCGGGTCCGTCGCGTTGGTCGTATACCACTTGCGGCCGTTGACGACGTAATGATCGCCGTCGCGCACGATCGAGCTTTCGATGTTGGTGGCGTCGGAGGAGGCGACGGCCGGCTCGGTCATGGCGAAGCAGGAGCGGATTTCGCCCGCCAGCAGCGGCTCCAGCCATTTCTTCTTGTCGGCCTCGCTGCCGTAGCGCTCCAGCACTTCCATATTGCCGGTGTCGGGCGCCGCGCAGTTGAAGACTTCCGGCGCGAGATGCGAGCGACCCATCACTTCGCAGAGCGTGGCGTATTCGAGATTGGTCAGGCCCGCGCCGCGGTCGCTGTCGGGCAGGAACAGGTTCCACAGCCCCTGGGCCTTCGCGAGCGGCTTCAGCTCCTCGACGACCGGATAGACCTTCCAGGGTCCGAGTTCCTCGGCCTGCGCGTAGAAGCGCGCTTCGTTCGGATAGATGTGGTCGTCCATGAAGCGTTCGAGCTGGCGCTTGATTTCGAGGACGCGGTCGGAGGCGGGGTAAAGCACGAGCGTTCCCTGTCGGTTGATCGTCGGAAATTGTCCAATGTAATCGTCATACAATTTCCCGAGCACCCTCGCCAGCCTTGCTTTGGTCGTAGTGTAATATTATAACATTCCGTCTCACGCGCCGACGGGCTTCCGCATGCACGACCACGACCATCGCCATCACGACCATGACCATGACCATGTGCACGGCGCGCCCGGCCATGCGGCCGGCGATCATCATGGCCATGCGCACGATCCGTCCGCCGTCGTCGCGCCCGGGCCGTCGCTGCTGCGCATGTCGGCGCTCGACCGGCTCGCCGGCGCGGCCTTTCTCTCGGCCCTGATCTGGCTCGGCGTGAAATGGGCGATGGCATGACGGCGGCGTTCGCGCTCCACGACGTCACGCTCGGCTACGACGGCCATCCGGCGGTGCATCACCTGACCGGCCGTTTCGCGACGGGTTCGCTGACCGCGATCTGCGGACCGAATGGCGCGGGCAAGTCGACGCTCATCAAGGGCCTCGTCGGCGCGCTGAAGCCGCTCGGCGGGCGCATCGACCGCGCCGGGCTCGATACGCGGGACATCGGCTATCTGCCGCAGGCGGCCGAGATCGACCGCAGCTTTCCGATCGACGTCTTCGATTTCGTTTCGCTCGGCCGTGTGCGGCGTTCGGGCCTGTTCGGCCGCATCGGCGCCGCCGACCGGCGCGCCGTGGCCGAGGCCGTCGCCGCCGTCGGCCTCGAAGGGTTCGAGGGCCGCCAGATCGGCGCGCTGTCGGGCGGCCAGACCCAGCGCATGCTGTTTGCGCGCCTCATGCTGCAGGAGGCGGGCGTCATCCTGCTCGACGAGCCCTTCGCGGCCGTCGACGAGCGCACGACCGGAGACCTGGTGGAGCTGATCGCGCGCTGGCACCGCCAGGGTCGCACCATTCTCGCCGTGCTGCACGATTACGCCCTGGTGCGCGCGCATTTTCCCGACGCGCTGCTGCTGGCGCGCGAATGCGTCGCGTGGGGCCCGACGCGGCAGGCGCTGTCGCCGGAGAAGCTCGCGCAGGCGCGCCGCATGAGCGAGGCTTTCGACCAGCACGCCGCGGATTGCGAGAGGGCGGCGTGATGGCGAGCGCGCAAGCGATCCGTGCGAGAGCGGGATGCGTCTCCCCTCCCCCTTGCGGGGAGGGGTCGGGGATGGGGGTCGACCGGGTCCAATTTCGCGAGACTCGTCCCGCGGCTACCCCCACCCCGGCCCTCCCCGCAAGGGGGAGGGAGGGGCGCCCACAGCGATCCGAAAACTGATCATGCACGACCTGCTCATCGCCCCCTTCGCCGATTTCGAATTCATGCGCCGCGCGCTGGTCGGCGCGGCGGCGCTGGCCGTCGCCGGCGCGCCGCTCGGCATGTTCCTGATCCTGCGGCGCATGGCGCTGTCGGGCGACGCGATGGCGCACGCGATCCTGCCGGGCGCGGCGCTCGGCTATCTAGTCGCCGGCGGGCTTTCCGCCACGGCCATGACGCTCGGCGGGCTGGCGGCCGGCGTCGTCGTCGCGCTCGGCTCCGGCCTCGTCGCGCGCGCCACCTTGTTGCGCGAGGACGCCTCGCTCGCCGGCCTCTATCTCGTCTCGCTGGCGCTCGGCGTGACGCTGGTCTCGCTGCGGGGTTCGAACATCGATCTCCTGCACGTCCTCTTCGGCAACGTGCTGGCGCTGGACGACCAGACGCTGCTTCTGCTCGCCTCCATCGCCACCGTCACGCTGCTCGGCCTCGCCGTCCTGTTCCGGCCGCTCGTGATGGAGACGCTCGATCCCGCCTTCACGCAGGCGGCGACCGGCGCGGGCGCGGTCACGCAGCTCGCTTTCCTCGCGCTTCTGGTGCTGAACCTCGTGGCGGGCTTCCAGGCGCTGGGCACGCTGATGTCGGTCGGGCTGATGATGCTGCCGGCGCTCTCCGCGCGCCTGTGGACGCAGCGGCTCGACGCGGCCATCGCGCTCGCCGCGCTGATCGGAATCGTCTCGGCCTACGCCGGGCTCGTCGCCTCCTATGCGCTGTCGCTGCCGTCGGGCCCTGCGATCGTGCTGGCGGCGGGCGGCGTCTATTTCGTTTCCCTCATCTTCGGCCGGGCCGGCGGGGCGCTGCGCGCCTTGCCGCAACGGCGCCATCTGGAGGCGTGACCATGAAGTATGCGGAATTCTCCCCTCCCCCCTGTGGGGAGGGGTCGGGGGAGGGGGTCGGGCAATCTCGCCAGGTTACCCGACCCCCCACCCTAGCCCTCCCCCACAAGGGGGGAGGGAACGTCACCCGTCGCGCATTCCTGCACGGCGCCGCCGCGGTCGCCGCATTCGCGACCGCCGCCTCCGCCCAGACCAAAATCCCTGTTGTCGCCACCTTCACGATCCTTGCCGATTTCGTGCGGCAGGCTGGCGGCGAGAGGGTGGACGTGTCCTCGCTGGTCGGCCCCAATGGCGACGTTCACGCCTACGATCCCTCGCCCGCCGACAGCCGCAAGCTCGCCGGCGCCGGGCTGATCGTCGAGAACGGGCTGCACCTGGAAGGCTGGATCAGCAGGTTGGCCAAGGCCTCGGCGAGCAAGGCGCGAATCGTGATCGCGACCAGGGGCGTCGCGCCGCGCAAGGACATGTCCAATGAGGAATTCGCCGAGCACGGCGGGATCGATCCGCACGCCTGGCAGAACGTGGCGAACGCCAAAATCTACGTCGCCAATATCCGCGACGGGCTTGTCGCGGCCGATCCGGCGGGCAAGGCCGATTACGAGGCGCGTGCGAAAAGCTATCTCGCACAATTGGATGCGCTGGACGCCGAGGTGCGCGCGGCCATCGCCAAAATCCCGCCCGGACGGCGGCGGATCGTCACCACGCACGACGCCTTCGGCTATTTCGGGCAGGCCTACGGGCTCGAGCTCGCCGCGCCGGAGGGCGTGTCGACGGAAGCCCAGGTTTCGGCGAAGAACGTCGCCAAAATCATCGCGCAGATCAAAAAGGACAAATTTCCGGCGATCTTTCTGGAAAACGTGTCGGATCCCCGCCTGATGGACCAGATCGCCCGGGAAACCGGAGCGAGAATCGGCGGCACGCTCTATTCGGATTCGCTTTCCGCCCCGGACGGCCCCGCGGGGACTTACATCGACATGGTCAGACACAATATAAGCGAGCTGACCAAGGCGCTCGCGCCCTCCACCTGACGGCCGTCCGACGCGCCCGTCATTGCGAGGAGCGAAGCGACGAAGCAATCCAGCCACCGGAAGGCGCCCGGTGGATGGATTGCTTTGCTTCGCTCGCAATGACGCGCGCGTCGTTCGACTGGAAGTGGAGCCCCGCATGTCCGACAAAATCCCCGTCACCGTGCTGACCGGCTATCTCGGCGCCGGCAAGACGACGCTGCTCAACCGCATCCTGTCCGAGCCGCACGGGAAGAAATACGCCGTCATCGTCAACGAGTTCGGAGAGATCGGCATCGACAACGATCTCGTCGTGGGCGCGGACGAGGAAGTGTTCGAGATGAACAACGGCTGCATCTGCTGCACCGTGCGCGGCGACCTCATCCGCATTCTCGAAGGGCTGATGCGCCGCAAGGGCAAGTTTGACGCGATCATCGTCGAGACGACGGGGCTGGCCGATCCCGCGCCGGTCGCGCAGACCTTCTTCGTCGACCAGGACGTGCAGGACGCCGCCCGGCTCGACGCCGTCGTGACGGTCGCCGACGCCAAATGGCTGTCGGCGCGGCTGAAGGATGCGCCCGAGGCCAAGAACCAGATCGCCTTCGCCGACGTCATCGTCGTCAACAAGACCGATCTCGTGACGCCGGAAGAGCTGCGCGAGGTGGAAGCGCGCATTCGCGGCATCAATCCTTACGCGAAACTGCATCGCGCGGTGAAGTCGAACGTGCCGCTCGACGCCGTGCTCGGCAAGAACGCTTTCGATCTCGACCGCATTCTGGAGATCGAGCCGGCCTTCCTCGAGGCCGAAGACCACGATCATGCGCACGACCATCACCACGACCACGACCACGAATGCGGGCCGGATTGCGGGCACGACCATCATCATCACGGCCACGATCACCACCATCATGACCACGACCACGCGCATGGCGGCCTCAAGCACTACCACGACGAGGACATGCAATCGCTGGCGCTGACCATCGACGGCGAGGTCGATCCCAACAAGTTCATGCCGTGGGTAAACGACCTCGTGCAGCGCGAGGGGCCGAGCATCCTGCGCTCCAAGGGCATTCTCGCGCTCAAGGGAGAGCCGAAGCGCTTCGTGTTTCAGGGCGTGCACATGATCCTCGACGGCGATCTGCAGCGCGACTGGAAGCCGGACGAAAAGCGTGTCAGCCGCATCGTCTTCATCGGTCGCAACCTCAAGGAAGACGAAATCCGCGAGGGCTTCATGAAGTGCGCGGCGTAAAGTTGAAACCTTCTCCCGCTTGCGGGAGAAGGTGTCATGCGAAGCATGACGGATGAGGGCGCCAGCCGCATTCGCGCGTGTCGATCGCAGGTCCCTCACCCGGCCGCTGCGCGGCCACCCTCTCCCCGCGCGCGGGAAGAGGGAGTAAGAACGCCCCATGTCCGAAGTCTCCCTCGCCCAGCACGTCACCAATATCGAAGCTGGCGACAACGTCGTCGCCTGCGCCTTTCTCGGCCGCACGCCGGTCTATGCGCTCGCCGACGGAACGCTGCTCTTCGCCGGCGTCGGCGAGGAGAAGCGCGTCAGGGCGCATGAGGACGGCGCGATCCTCGTCGCGCTTTCCGACGGCAGGCGATTCTTCACCGGAGGCGACGACGGCCTGCTGGTCGCCACCGACGCCGAAGGCCGCAGCGAGACCATCGCGGACGAAAAGGGCAAGTGGATCGACGCGCTGACTCTGCGCGACGATGGCGCGATGGCGTGGTCGGCCGGCAAGGTCGTTCGCGCGCGCGACGCGAAGGGCGAGGTGAAATCGTTCGACGCGCCATCGGCCGTGCGCGGCCTCGCCTTCCTGCCCAAGGGCTACCGGCTGGCGATCGCGCATTACAACGGAGCCTCGCTTTGGTTTCCCAACGCCGGCAAGCCGGAATTTCTCGAATGGAAGGGCTCGCATCTCGATGCGACCGTTTCGCCGGACGGGCGCTTTCTCGTGACCTCGATGCAGGAGAACATGCTGCACGGCTGGCGGCTCGCCGACGGCAAGCACATGCGCATGTCCGGCTATCCCGCCAAGACGCGCTCCTTCTCGTGGTCGCCGGACGGGAAGTGGCTCGCTACCTCCGGCGCAGACGCCTGCGTCGTCTGGCCGTTCGAGACGAAGGACGGCCCCATGGGCCGCGGCCCGCGCGAATGCGGCGTGCGCACGCGCCGCGTGTCGCGCGTCGCCTTTCATCCGACGACGATGGTGCTGGCCATCGGCTACGAGGACGGCTGGGTGCTGCTGGTGCGGCTGACCGACGCCTCGGAGATTTTCGTGCGCGGCGAGCGTGAATCGAACGACGCCGTGACGGCGCTGGCGTGGGGTGCGACGGGCCGGCGGCTCGCCTTCGGCACGAAGGGCGGCAAGGCTGGCGTGCTGGATTTGCCGGCGTAGCAGGCAAGGGCAAGCCGGGACCGCCGGCTTCCAGCCGGCTTATTCGGCCGCCATTTGCCGGCCGGAGGCCGGCGATCCCGGCTGGCGCGCTCTGAAATTTCCCGCGCATGGCTTGCAGTCGCAGGAACCGGGTCGCGGCGCGTATCCGGGCGCCATAGATTGCGCGCGCAACCGGAGCCCGCATGTCCGCTTCCCCCCAGATGCCCGCCGTCGAAATGTCCATGTCGCTGCGCACCTGGGCGCTGCTCGGCCTGCTGTCGCTGCTGTGGGGCTGCTCCTTCCCCTTCGTGAAGATCGCGCTCGGCGGCGTGACGCCGCTGACGCTGGTCATGTCGCGGGTGGTCATCGCCGTGGTCGCGCTCACGCCGGTCCTGATGCTGTCGCCCGAGGGCGTTCCGCGCGGCGCAAAGGTCTGGACCGCGTTTCTGGCGATCGGCGCGCTCAACAATGTCGTGCCGTGGTCGCTGTCGGTGTGGGCGCAGCAGAGCCTGACGTCGTCGTTCGCCGCCATCGTCAACGCCACGACGCCGCTCTTCTCCGTGCTGCTCGCGCCTTTCTTCCTCGCGGATGAACGGCTGCGCGCCAACCGGCTCGCGGGCGTCCTTGTCGGCTTCCTCGGCGTCGCCGTGCTGATCGGGCCGGGCGCGCTCGGGCATGGCGCGGCGGGAATCCTGCCGGAGCTCGCGCTTCTCGCGGCGGCGGTCGCCTATGCGTTCGGCGGCATCGTCGGGCGTTCCTACGCGCGTCTCGGGCTCACGCCGCTGCAGAGCGCGCACGGCCAGCTCGCCGCGTCCTCCATCATGATCACGCCGCTCGCGCTGATCGTGGAGCAGCCGTGGAACCTGCCGACGCCGACGCATGCGCAGATCGCCTGCGTGCTGGCGATGGGCCTCGTCTCCACGGCGGTCGCCTTCATCCTGTTCTTCCGGATTCTCGCGCGGGCCGGGGCGACCAACGCATTGCTGGTGACGCTGCTCGTGCCGGTCACGGCTTTCATCGTCAGCGCGATCTTTCTGGGCGAGACGCTGGAGCCGCGCAATCTTGCGGGGCTGGCCTTCATCGCGGCGGGGCTCGGGCTGATCGACGGCCGTCCGCTGCGCTATATCCGGTCTCGACTGTTTGCGCCTTCAGCTCCCTAGCGGGGGCGGACGCACGCTCGACCTGGAGTGGACCCACGATGATCTTGCGGCGGCTGGCGCTCGGATTCGGCCTGTTCTGCGGCGTCGTCGCGTCGCAGCTCCCCGAGTTCGCGCAGCAATACCGCCAGCGTCTCGGCGGCGCGCTCGACGAGCTCACGGCGCTCGTCGACCAGTTCGCGTCGGAGGCGCAGAGCGCGGGCCTCGATACGAAGGGCGCGATTGCGCGGCTCGAGGCCGACGGCGAGCAACTCGCGCGCGACCGCGGCAGGTCGATGGCGCAGACCGTCGCGCGCCAGCAGCGCCTCGCCGGACAGCAGAAGCGGATGCAGGAGGCCGGGCCGTTCACGCGGCTGATCGTGCTGGCCGAAACCTACGATCCGCGCATCGCCAGACGCGCCTGGGGCGACTACGAGCCGGCCGTGCCGACGACGGGGGAAGGGTTCGCGGCCGCCGGCGCGGGCGCGCTCGCGGGCTACGGCGTCCTGCGCCTCGTTGGCGCGCCGTTTCGCCGCCGCCGGCGCGAGCTTGCCCCGGCGTGAGGCTTGAGCGGTCGGCCCGCGCCGGACAATATGCGCGCCCATGCGAGGGGACCCGCCACCATGATTCCGGATCGGCTGCGCGCCATCGCCTTCTGGGCGCGCGAACTGACCGACGCCGAGCTCGAACGCGCCAGCCGCGGTCTCGTCGAGAAGACGTGGCCCGCGGGGGCGACGATCGTGCATCGCGGCGACGCCTTCGACTACTGGACCGGCGTGGTTTCGGGGCTCGTGAAAATCTCCTCCGTGTCCTCGAGCGGCAAGGCGGTGAGTCTCGCCGGCATGCCGGCCGGCATGTGGTTCGGCGAAGGCTCCATGCTGAAGGCCGAGCGCCGGCAATACGATCTCGTGACGCTGCGCGACACGCGGCTGGCGCTGATGAACCGCGCCACTTTCGCGTGGCTGTTCGAGAATTCGGTCGGCTTCAACCGCTTTCTCGTGCGGCAGTTCAACGAGCGGCTCGGGCAATTCATCGCGCTGGTGGAGCACGACCGCATGCTCGACGGCGTTGCGCGCGTCGCGCGCGTGATCGCGTGGCTGTTCAATCCCGTGCTCAATCCGAACATCGGGCCGTCCCTCGACATCAGCCAGGAAGAACTGGGACTGATCGCGGGCGTGTCGCGGCAGGTCGCCAATCGCGCGCTGCAGATTCTCGAAGCCGAGGGATTGCTGACGGCCGCGGCGGCCGCGCTCACGCCGCTCGACCTCCTCGCCTTGAGCCGCTACGGCGAATGAAAGCGGCCATCGGCTCCAGACCTAGACGAAAGTAGGGGAAGCCGCCGCACAGCGAGGGGCGCACGGTAACTGACAAAACGCCTTTGCGCAGTCAAGCGCATGCTTGCCATCAGCCATGCGCATTGCGAATGTTGCGCCGCCGGAGAGGGCCAAAGCCGCCCGGCCGAAACGACAGAGCGTCGACGACGACGCCAGAGGGAGCGGGGAGTTGGCGGAGAGCCTGCAACATGCCGGCCGCGGCGGGGCGGAGGATACGTTTCCGAAGCTGTTGCGGATGCACGCGCGCGTGCGCGGCGACCGGCCGGCCTTTCGCCACAAGGACCGCGGCATCTGGCAGACGTGGACGTGGGCGGAGGTCTACGACAACGTGCGCGCGATCGCGCTGGGGCTGCGCAAGCTCGGCGTGGCGGAAGGCGACAAGGTGGCCATCGTCGGCGCCAACCGGCCGCTGCTCTACTGGACGCTGTGCGCCGCGCAGATGCTGCGCGCGACGCCCGTGCCGGTCTATGCCGACGCCGTGGCCGACGAACTCGCCTACGTGCTCGAAAACGCCGACGTGAAGGTCGCCGCGGCGCAGGACCAGGAGCAGGTCGACAAGCTGCTGTCGATCGCCGATCGCCTGCCGACGCTCGAACATATCGTCTACGACGAGGATCGCGGCCTGCGCGACTACACGCAGACCAATATCAGCGCGCTCGACGACATGATCGAGGCTTCGTCGAAGGCGCTGGCATCCGAAGCCTCGCTGCGCGAGACGCTGGACGCGCTGATCGACGCGGGCCGGGCGGACGACGCCTCCATCATGCTCTACACGTCCGGCACGACCGGCCGCTCCAAGGGCGTCGTGCTGGCGGCCGGCCGCTCCGTGCAGGCGGCGCGCGACACGGTCGCCTTCGACGGCCTGACCGACAGGGACGAGCAACTGGCCTATCTGCCGCTCGCCTGGGTCGGCGATCATTATCTCAATTACGCGCAGGCTCTCGTTGCGGGCTCGTGCATCGCCTGTCCGGAGAATGCCGACACGGTGGCGCAGGACCTGCGCGAAATCGGGCCGTCCTTCTATTTCGCGCCGCCGCGCGTGTTCGAGGCGCAGCTCACCCGCATCATGATCCGCATGGAGGACGCAGGCGCGCTCAAGCGGAAGATGTTCGACCATTTCATCGACGTCGCGCGCAAATGGGGCGAGAAGATTCTCAACGGCGAGCGCGTGCCGTTGCTCGCGCGCGCCCATTACGCGCTGGGCGAATTTCTCGTCTACGGGCCGCTGAAGAACGTGCTCGGCTATTCCAACATCCGCGCGGCCTATACGGCGGGCGAGGCGATCGGCGGCGACCTTTTTTCCTTCTACCGCTCGCTCGGGCTCAACCTGAAGCAGCTTTACGGCCAGACGGAAGCCTTCCTCTACGTGACCGCGCACGCCAACGGCGCGGTGCGCTCCGATACGGTCGGGCCGCCGGCGCCCAATGTCGACATACGCATCGCCGACGACGGCGAAGTGCAGTTCAAGTCGCCGGGCCAGTTCGTCTCCTATTACAAGGAGCCGGAGAAGACGGCCGAGACGCTGACGCCGGACGGCTATGTGAAGACGGGGGACGCCGGCTTCTTCGATGCGGACGGCCAGTTGCGCATCCTCGATCGCGCCAAGGACGTCGGCAAGCTGAAGGACGGCACGATCTTCGCGCCCAAATATATCGAGAACAAGCTGAAGTTCTTTCCCAACATCAAGGAAGCTGTCGCCTTCGGCGACGCGCGCGATTTCGTGACGGTCATGCTCAACATCGAGCTGACGGCGGTCGGCAATTGGGCGGAGCGCAACAACATTTCCTACGCCTCCTACCAGGAGCTCGCGGGCCATCCGAAGGTCTACGAGCTGATCGCCAAGCACGTGGACGAAACCAACGCCGCGCTGGCCAGGGAGCCGCGCATGGCCGGCGCGCAGATCGCGCGCTTCCTGATCCTGCCGAAAGAGCTCGACGCCGACGACGGCGAGCTGACGCGCACGCAGAAGGTGCGGCGCGGCTTCATCGCCGAGCGCTACGCGCCGCTGGTGCAGGGCCTCTACGACGGCTCGAAGCAGGCCGACATTTCCACCGAAGTGACGTTCGAGGACGGACGCAAGGGCGTGATTTCCGGCCGCGTCGCCATCGTCGATCTCGCGCGCCACGGCGGGACCGCCGCGCAGGGAGCCAAGGCGGCATGAGCGGCGCGGGCGATATTCTCCTCAAGGTCGACAACGTCTCGCTGTCTTTCGGCGGCGTGCGCGCGATCACCGACGTGTCCTTCGACATCGCCAAGGGCGAAATCCGCGCGATCATCGGGCCGAACGGCGCCGGCAAGACGTCGATGCTGAACGTCATCAACGGATTCTATCATCCGCAGCAGGGCAGCATTTCCTTCCACGGCAGGACGCGCGCGCGGATGAAGCCTTACGAGGCGGCGAGCCAGGGGATCGCGCGCACCTTCCAGAACGTCGCGCTGTTCAAGGGCATGTCGACGCTGGACAACATTCTCGCCGGTCGCGCGCTGAAGATGAAATCGAATTTCTTCTGGCAGATGTTCCGGCACGGGCCGGCGCTGGCCGAAGAGATCGAGCACCGCAAGTTCTGCGAGGAGATCATCGATTTCCTCGAGATCGAGCACATCCGCAAGGCGCCGGTCGGCACGCTGCCCTACGGATTGCAGAAGCGCGTGGAGCTTGGTCGCGCGCTCGCCATGGAGCCGACCCTGCTGCTGCTGGACGAGCCGATGGCGGGCATGAATCTCGAAGAAAAGCAGGACATGAGCCGCTTCATCATCGACGTGAACCAGCATTTCGGCACGACGATCGCGCTGATCGAGCACGACATCGGCGTTGTGATGGACCTGTCCGACCGCATCGTCGTGCTCGAATACGGCCACAAGATCGCCGACGGCGATCCCGACGAAGTGAAGAGCGACCAGAAGGTGATCGACGCTTATCTGGGAGTGGCGCATTGATGGGCGCCGTCTTCACTCAACTGGTCGCCGTCATTGCGAGGAGCGCAGCGACGAAGCAATCCATCCACCGCAACTGGATGAAGGCCCGGTGGATGGATTGCTTCGCTTCGCTCGCAATGACGGGGAGCGCTTCCTGATGAACCTCCTCTACCAGATCTTCATCGATCCCTTCGTGCAGATGGGGCAGGCGCCCGACCTGCTCGTGCAGACGCTGTGGGAAGGCCTTGTCGGCGGCGTGCTCTATTCGCTGATCGCGCTCGGCTTCGTCCTCATCTTCAAGGCGTCGGGCGTGTTCAATTTCGCGCAGGGCATCATGATGGTGTTCGCGGCGCTGACGCTGGTCGGCTTCTACGAGAAGGGCGTGCCGGCGCCGCTCGCGCTGCTGCTCGCCATCGGCGTCATGTATCTGCTGGCGCTCGCCGTCGAGCGCGTGGTGCTGCGGCCGCTCGTCAACCAGCCCGACATCATGCTGTTCATGGCGACGTTCGGCCTGACCTACCTGCTGATCGGCGCGGGCCAGCTCGTGTTCGGCGGCGATCCCAAGGAAATGCCGACGGCCGCGCTCGGCCTGCCCAAGGGCGCGATCGACTTCAAGATACTCGGCGGCCTCGTTTCGCTGCAGAAGATCGACATAGCCGCCGCGGTCATCGCCTCCGTCATGGTGGCGGCCCTCGCGCTCTTCTTCCAGAAGACGCGCATCGGCCGCGCGCTGCGCGCGGTGGCGGACGACCACCAGGCGGCGCTGTCGGTCGGCATCTCGCTCAACCAGATCTGGGTCATCGTCTGGTTCACGGCCGGCATTGTCGCGCTGGCGACGGGCATCATGTGGGGCGCGCGGTCGGACGTGTCGTTCGCGCTGCAGGTCATCTCGCTGAAGGCGCTGCCGGTGCTCATCCTCGGCGGCTTCACGTCCGTGCCCGGCGCCATCGTCGGCGGCCTCATCATCGGCATCGGCGAGAAGCTCGGCGAATTCTACTGGGGGCCGCTCGTCGGCGGCGGCATCGAGAGCTGGCTCGCCTACGGCATCGCTCTCGCCTTCCTGCTGTTCAAGCCCGAGGGCCTGTTCGGCGAGAAGATCATCGAACGCATCTGATCGGGGCGAAACGTGTTCTACCGCGAAGTCGGACAGTTCAAGACGAGCTACGCAGCCGATCAGGCGATCTTTCCGATCCGGCAGGACCGGATCGGTCTCGCGCTGATCCTGGCCGTCGCCTTCATCGGCATTCCGCTCCTCGGCGGCGAGTTCATGATCGCCTCCGTCATGATCCCGTTCCTGATCCTCGCGCTCGCCGCGATCGGGCTCAACATCCTCATCGGCTACACGGGCCTCATCTCGCTCGGCACGGGCGCCTTCATGGGCGTGGGCGCCTACGCCTGCTACAAGCTGTCGACGCTGTTTCCGGGCGTGAACATCATTGTGTGGATCATCGCGTCGGGGCTCGTTTCCTGCGCGGTCGGCGTGCTGTTCGGCCTGCCCAGCCTGCGCATCAAGGGTTTCTATCTCGCCATCGCCACGCTCGCCGCGCAATTCTTCCTGCAATGGTGCTTCGTGCGCATCGGCTGGCTCTACAATTACAATCCGTCCGGCGCCATCGAAGTGCCGGTGCATACGCTGTTCGGCGTTCCGATCACCGGCGCGACCGCCAAGCCGCTGACGCGCTACTACGTCGTTCTGTCCATCGTCGTCGTCATGACCTGGTTCGCCTCCAACCTCGTGCACGGACGCATCGGCCGCAACTGGATGGCGGTGCGCGACATGGACATCGCCGCGCAGCTCATGGGCATCAGGCTTCTGCCGGCGAAGCTTCTCGCCTTCGCCGTCTCGTCCTTCTACGCCGGCGTCGCCGGCGCGCTGATGGTGTTCCTGTGGCTCGGCGCGGCGGAGCCCGAGGCCTTCAACATCAACGAATCCTTCGTGCTGCTGTTCATGGTCATCATCGGCGGGCTTGGCTCGCTGATCGGCTCGTTCCTGGGCGCGGCGCTCATCCATATCTTGCCGATCATCGTGCGCACGGCGCCCGATGCGCTCGGCCTCAGGATCGGCTCGGCGACGGCCGAGCATCTCACCTACGTCATCACCGGCGCGCTCATCATCTTCTTCCTGATCGTGGAGCCGCACGGGCTTGCCCGGCTCTGGCAGATCGCGAAACAGAAACTGCGCGTCTGGCCGTTTCCATACTAGACTGCAACCAATCGAAACGAGGGAGGACGAAATGCGTAAATTGAAAAAGGCCGCTCTGGCCCTGATCGCGACGACGGCGCTCGCCGCGCCCGCGCTGCCGGCGGCGGCCGAGGATTCGGTGTTCGTGCCGCTGTTCACCTACCGCACCGGCCCCTTCGCAGGCTCGGGCACCTATATCGCCGACGGCATGCACGATTACCTCACCATGCTGAACGAGCGCGACGGCGGCATCGGCGGCGTCAAGCTCGCCATCGAGGAATGCGAGACCGGCTACGACACCAAGAAGGGCCTCGAATGCTACGAGGCGGTGAAGCCGAAGAACCCCGTCATGGTCAATCCCTGGTCGACCGGCATCACCCTGCCGCTGATCCCGAAGGCCGCGGTCGACAAGATCCCCGTTCTCTCCATGGCCTACGGCCTCTCGGCCTCGTCCGAAGGCGATGTCTTCCCGTGGATATTCAACCCGCCGGACACCTATTGGGACGGCATGTCGATGATCCTGAAATACATCGCCAGCCAGGAAGGCGGCGGCATGGAGAAGCTGAAGGGCAAGAAGATCGGCTATATCTATCTCGACGCCGGCTTCGGCAAGGAGCCGCTGCCCTTCCTCGAGCAATTGCAGAAGGATTACGGCTTCGAGACGAAGCTCTATCCGGTGCCGGCCGCCGAAATGCAGAACCAGTCGGCGCAATGGCTGAACGTGCGCCGCGACCGGCCCGACTACATGATCATGTACGGCTGGGGCGCGCTGCAGCCCACCGCGATCAAGGAAGCCGTGAAGATCAACTATCCGATGGAGAAGTTCATCTCGATCTGGTGGCCGAGCGAGGAAGACGCGAAGGGCGCGGGCGAGGGCGCGAAGGGCTTCAAGACTCTCAACTGGCATGCGGCCGGCGCGGACTTCGGCGTCATCAAGGACATCCAGAAGTATGTCGTCGACAAGGGCAAGAGCCAGGCGGCCAAGGACAAGGTCGGCACGGTTCTCTACAATCGCGGCGTCTACAATTCGATGCTGATCGCCGAAGGCATCCGCACCGCGCAGAAGATCACCGGCAAGAAGGTGGTGACGGGCGAGGACGTGCGCCGCGGTCTCGAAGGCCTCAATGTCGACGCCGCGCGCCTGAAGGAAATGGGCATGGAGGGCTTCGCCGGCCCGATCAAGCTCTCCTGCAAGGACCATAACGGCCACCAGCCGACCTTCGTGCAGCGCTTCGACGGCACGAAATACGTGAAGGTGTCCGACATGATCACGCCGCAGACGGAAAAGGTGCAGCCGCTTCTGGACGCCGACGCCAAGGCCTACGCCGAGAAGAACGCCGGCTGGCCCAAGCGCACGGAGGCCTGCGACTCCAAGTCGTAATCGCGACTGTCATCCCCGACGATCGCGTCAGCGATCGATCGGGGATCCAGAAGCGTCCTCACGAACTGGATCCCGGACCGGCCTGCGGCCGTCCGGGATGACATCCAGGAAGCCGCCATGACCCAGCAGACATCAGCGCCCGCGGTTCCTCAGTCCGCAACCGACACGATCCTCGCCGTCAACAACATCGAGGTGATCTACAATCACGTCGTGCTGGTGCTGAAGGGCGTGTCGCTGACCGTGCCGCGCGGCGGAATCGTCGCGCTGCTCGGCGCCAACGGCGCGGGCAAGACGACGACGCTGAAGGCGATCTCCAATCTCATCCGCGCCGAGCGCGGCGAAGTCACCAAGGGTTCGATCGAATTTTCCGGCGACCGCGTCGATCGTTTACGGCCGGACGATCTCGTGCGGCGGGGCTGCATCCAGGTGATGGAGGGCCGGCATTGCTTCGGCCATCTCTCGATCGAGGAAAATCTGCTGACCGGCGCCTTCACGCGCCGCGACGGCCGGCGCGCGGTCGCGGATGCGCTGGAAGAGGTCTATGCATTCTTTCCTCGCCTGAAAGAGCGGCGCCAATCGCTGGCCGGCTACACGTCCGGCGGCGAGCAGCAGATGTGCGCGATCGGCCGCGCCATGATGTCGAAACCGAAGATGATTCTGCTCGACGAGCCGTCGATGGGTCTCGCGCCGCAGGTGGTCGAAGAGATTTTTGAAATCGTTCGCGATCTAAATTCGAAAGGCGGCGTCTCCTTCCTGCTGGCCGAACAGAACACCAATATCGCGCTGCGATATGCGAATTACGGCTACATTCTCGAGAACGGCCGCATCGTTCTCGACGGCGAAGCGCAGGCTTTGCGCGACAATCAGGACGTGAAGGAATTTTATCTCGGCGTGTCGGGCGGCGATCGCAAGAGCTTCCGCGACGTGAAACATTATAAGCGCCGCAAACGCTGGCTCGCTTGATTGAATCGCGTTGACGCGTTTTTTCACCCGTGCGACAGAATGGCGAGGTGGCTGGGGATACCGCGCCGAAATAATAAAATTCGAAACGACGTCAGACGGCGCGTTCGGCACGAGCAGGCGGACATCATGTCGGAGCATTTCGATCGATACGAGACGCGCCCCCTGAAGGCGCGCGAAACTGCATTTTTTCGTGATCTTCGCTCGGTCCTGAAGATTTCGCGCGCACGCGCGGCGGCGCTGCGGGGGCAGCTCAAGAGCGTGGACATCGACGCGATCAAGAACCGCGCGGATCTCGCCCGCGTTCCCGTCGTCCGCAAGAGCGATCTCAAGGCGATGCAGGCGGACAATCCGCCGTTCGGCGGTCTCGCGGCCGTGCGCGCGATGCAGCTCAAGCGCATTCTCGTATCGCCCGGCCCGATCTTCGAGCCGGAAGGGTTCGGCAAGGACTGGTGGGGCGCCGCGCGCGCGCTGTATGCGGCGGGCCTGCGCAAGGGCGATCTCCTGCTCAACGCCTTTTCTTATCATCTGACGCCCGGCGGCCACATCATGGAGAGCGGCGCGCACGCGTTGTCCTGCACCGTCATTCCCGCCGGCGTCGGCAATACGGAGCAGCAACTGGAAGCGATCCAGTATCTCAAGCCCACCGCCTATTGCGGCACGCCCGACTTTCTCAAGGTGCTGCTCGACAAGGCGCGCGCGGCGGGCGTCGACGCCTCCTCGATCAAGCGCGCGCTCGTCTCCGGCGCCGCGCTGCCCAACAGCCTGCGCGAGGAACTGGAGAAGGCCGGCGTGGCGGTGCGCCAGTGCTATGCGTCGGCCGACCTCGGCGTGATCGCCTACGAGAGCGACGCGCGCGAAGGCATGATCGTCAACGAAGGCAGTCTCGTCGAGATCGTGAAGCCAGGCACGGGCGATCCCGTGCCGGAGGGCGAGGTCGGCGAAGTCGTCGTCACGCGCCTCAACGCCGATTATCCGCTGCTGCGTTTCGCGACCGGCGATTTGTCGGCGACCATGCCGGGCAAATCGCCGTGCGGGCGCACCAACATGCGCATCCGCGGCTGGCTCGGCCGCGCCGACCAGACGACCAAGGTGAAGGGCATGTTCGTGCATCCCTCGCAGGTCGCCGAGATCGCCCGACGCCATCCCGAGCTCGGCCGCCTGCGTCTCGTGGTGAAGCGCGAGAAGGAGCAGGACGTCATGGTGCTGCACGCCGAAGGCAACGGCGCCTGCAAACCCGCGCCGATCGCCGAGACGCTGCAGGCGATCACCAAGCTGCGCGGCGAGGTCGAGATCGTGAAGGCGGGAACGCTGCCGAACGACGGCAAGATCATCGCCGACGAACGCCCGGTGGGATGAGCGGAATTCCCAATGTTCTGTCGATCGCCGGCTCGGACCCGAGCGGCGGCGCCGGCATACAGGCGGATCTCAAGACTTTCGCCGCCTTCGGCTGCTACGGCATGGCCGCCATCACGGCGCTGACCGCGCAGAACACGCTCGGCGTGCGCGCCGTGCATGTTCCGCCGGCGGAATTTCTCGCCGCGCAGATCGACGCCATCTTCGAGGATATCGAGGTCGACGCTGTCAAGATCGGCATGCTCGGCGCGGGCGAGATCGTCGCCGTCGTCGCGGACCGGCTCGCGCATCATGGCGCGCGCAACATCGTGCTCGATCCCGTGCTGGTCGCCACGTCCGGCGACAGCCTCGGCGCGCCCGGCGTCGTCGATGCGCTGCTGACGAAACTCATGCCGCTCGCCGCCGTCGTCACGCCCAACATCCCCGAGGCCGCGCGCCTCGTCGGCCGCGACGTCTCGCCCGATCCCGACGACATGATCCGCGCCGGCCAAGACTTGCTTGCCCGCGGCGCGCAGGCCGTTCTCGTCAAGGGCGGCCACGGCGAAGGCGCGGAAGCGATCGACGCGCTCGTGACGGAGCACGGCGCCGCGCTGTTCGGCGCGCCGCGCATCGCCACGCGCAACACGCACGGCACGGGCTGCTCGCTATCGTCCGCGATCGCCGCGGGCCTCGCGCGCGGTCGGGAGCTGACGCAGGCGGTCAACGAGGCAAAGCTCTGGCTGACGGAGGCGATCCGCGCGGCGGATGGCCTGTCGGTCGGGCGCGGCCATGGGCCGCTCGACCACATGCATGCGCAGCGTCCCCGCGCGACCGGCGGCGCATAGGCGCCCGCCGCCCGCGCTGACATGCGCGACGAAGGGCGATATAGCTCGCCCATGCTTCCTCCCGACCATCCGCCTCTGGCGCCGCGCGCGACCGGCGTCCTCATCGTCAACCTCGGCACGCCCGAGGCGACGGACTATTGGTCGATGCGGCGCTACCTCAAGGAATTCCTGTCGGACCGGCGCGTGATCGAGACGCCGCGCCTGATCTGGTGGCCGGTGCTCAATCTCATCGTCCTGTCCACGCGGCCGCAGAAGAAGGGCAGGGACTACGACACGATCTGGAACCGCGCGCGCAACGAAGGGCCGCTCAAGACCATCACCCGGTCGCAGAGCGAGCAGCTCGCCGCGCGCCTTTCCGGCGCGGCGGCGCAAGCCGGGCAGCGCCTCGTGATCGACTGGGCGATGCGCTACGGCGAGCCCTCGATCGCGAGCCGCGTGCAGGCGCTGCAGGACCAGGGCTGCGACCGCATTCTGGTCGTGCCGCTCTATCCGCAATATTCGGCCGCGACGACCGCGACGGTCGGCGATAAGACGTTCGACGCGCTCAAGGCGATGCGCTGGCAGCCGGCCGTGCGCCTGGCGCCGCCGTGGCATGACGATCCCGTCTATATCGACGCGCTCGCGCGCTCGATCGAGGACGGGCTGGCGAGGCTCGATTTTTCGCCCGATGTCATTCTCGCCTCGTTCCATGGCGTGCCGCAGGATTATATCGACAAGGGCGATCCGTATCAGGATCATTGCGTGGAGACTGTGCGCCTGCTGCGCGCGCGGCTGACCATGGACGAGAGCAGGCTGCGCCTGACCTTCCAGTCGCGCTTCGGGCCGGCGGAATGGATCAAGCCCTATACGGACGAGACGGTGAAGCAGCTCGCGCGGAGCGGCGTGAAGTCGCTTGCCATCGTGACGCCGGGCTTCGTCGCGGATTGCCTCGAGACGATCGAGGAGATCGGCGTCGAGAATCGCGATTTCTTTCTCGGGAACGGCGGCGAAAAGTTTGCGCGTATCGACTGCCTCAACGACAGCGCGGCCGGCATGGATGTGATCGAGGCGGTGGTGCGGCGCGAATTGCGGGGATGGGCGGAGTTCTGAACGGCCGCAGGCGCGCGGACGGAATCGCGGGGACTGGAACGGGGGCTCCATGACTTTGGCGGCGCGATGACCTGGTCGCATTTCCTGCATCCCGCCCAATGGCGGCTCGTCGACGTCTGGCCGTATCTCTTCGGCTTCGCCGGCGTCGTGCTGGTGATCGCGAGCTACTGGATGCAATCCATCCTGCGGCTGCGCGGCTTCGCCATCCTCGCCAACATCTTCGGCATGATCTACGGCTTCTTCGCGCCCTCGCCGGTCAGCGCGGTGCAGCATGTCGTCTCGCTGCCGCTCAACGTGCTGCGCCTGCGCGAGATGCGGCGGCTGACGGCGCGCCTCGGGCGCGCCGCGTCGGGCGACCTGTCGATGGACTGGCTGCGGCCTTTCATGCGGCGACGCGCGTTTAAGGCGGGCGAGATCGTCTTCGCCAAGGGAGACGCAGCCGATTGCGTCTTCGTTGTCGCGAGCGGCGCCTATCGCCTGATCGAGACCGGCATCGACATTCATGTCGGCCAGATGGTCGGCGAGATGGGTCTCGTCAACGACGATCAGGCGCGCACGCAGGGACTTGAATGCATCGAAGAGGGCGAACTGCTCGTCGCCACCTATGTCGAGATCAAGGAATTGTTCTTCCAGAATCCGGAGTTCGGATTCTATTTCCTGCGGCTGGTGTCGCGGCGCTTCCTGCAGAACATCGCGCGCCTCGAGGCGGAGCTGGCGAAGCGCCCGCCAGCGGGAACCTAGAGTAATTCATCATCAGGTGGAAACGACGCCGTCAGGTGGAAACGACGCCGTCATTGCGAGCGAAGCGAAGCAATCCATCCACCGGAATTTGATCCAGTTCCGGGGATGGATTGCTTCGTCGCAACACTCCTCGCAATGACGGCGCAGAGTGTAGCGTGGATTCACCCGATCTTCATATTGTGCAGCCGCCGCTCCCAGTCGAGCGCCTGGCGCACGATTTCCTCGAGATTGTCGTGCTGCGGCGTCCAGCCGAGTTTTTCGCGGATGCGCGTATTGGAGGCGATGATGGCCGCCGGATCGCCGGGACGGCGGCCCGTGATCGTCACGGGGAAATCGACGCCGGAGACCTTCTTCACGACGTCGATGACTTCGAGCACGGAATAGCCGCGCTGATAGCCGGCGTTGCACACAAGGCTGTCGCCGCCGCCGCGGAGATGGCGCAGCGCGTCGAGATGGGCGCGCGCGAGATCGGTGACGTGGATGTAGTCGCGCAGGCACGAGCCGTCGGGCGTCGCGTAGTCGGTCCCGTAGACCTCCATGCCCTTGCGGCGGCCGAGCGCGGCCTGCACCGCGACCTTGATGAGATGCGTCGCGTTGGGCGTGGACTGGCCGGAACGGCCTTTCGGGTCCGCGCCGGCGACGTTGAAATAGCGCAGCGCGACATAGGAGAGCGGCGTCGCCTTGGCCGTGTCCTCCAGCATCCATTCGACCATCAGCTTGGAGCGGCCGTAGGGCGAGATGGGTTTCAGCCGCTCGTCTTCCGTCACCGGGTTCTGCTCGGGATCGCCGTAGACGGCGGCGGTGGAGGAAAAGATGAAATGCCTGACGCCGGAATCGACGGCGCATTCGATCAACCCGCGCGCCTTGGCGGTGTTGTTCAGATAATAGCCGAGCGGGTCGCTCACCGATTCCGGCACGACGATCCTGGCGGCGAAATGGATGATCTCCTCGATGTCGTGGCGGGCGAGCGTCTCGGTCACGAGATCGGCGTCGCCGAAATCGCCGACGACCAGCGTCGCCTTGTCCGGCACCGCCCAGCGAAATCCGGTCGAGAGATTGTCGAGCACGACGACCTTTTCGCCGGCGTCCAGCAGTTCGAGCGCCATGTGGCTGCCGATGTAGCCGGCGCCGCCGGTTACGAGTATGGCCATGAACGTCTTTCCGTCGAAACGACCAATCCAGTCGGCGGCGATCCTAAACCGGTTTGGTTAAGTTTCACTGGATTTCGGGCGAAAAGCGCGCCGCGGGCGGCGCCTGCCGTTCGGCCTTCCTTAAACTCTCCCGGTTAAACTCGAAAAAGGGCCGCATTCCCAAGGCGAATGCGGCCTTGTCGCATCCATACGGACGAGATCATGACCAAACGCATTCGCAAGGCCGTCTTCCCTGTCGCCGG